>DASXTX010000193.1:0-5014 GCA_036505195.1 Actinomycetota bacterium | reverse complement strand
CAGGTCGATGTCGTCGGCCAGGCCGACGTCCTCGAGCGCCCGCCGGGCCTCGGGGATCGCGGCCATCAACGGGATGCCGGTCTCCTCGGTCGCGATGTGCGGCCCCGCTCCCGTGGACCCCTCGGCGCCGTCGAGGTAGATCGTGTCCGGCCCGCACTTGGCGGCCATCCGAACGTCGTCGTACACGCGCGCCGCGCCGAGCTTCAGCTGGATCGGGATCCGGTAGTCGGTCGCCTCGCGCACCTCCTGCACCTTGAGCGAGAGGTCGTCGGGGCCGAGCCAGTCCGGGTGCCGGGCCGGCGATCGCTGGTCGATGCCGGGCGGGAGCGAGCGCATCTCGGCCACCTGCTCGGTCACCTTCTGACCCATCAGGTGACCGCCCAGACCCACCTTGCAGCCCTGGCCGATGAAGAACTCGCAGGCGTCGGCGACCATGAGGTGGTGCGGGTTGAAGCCGTACCGGCTCTGGATGTTCTGGTAGTACCACTTGATCGACAGGTCGCGTTCGGGCGGGATCATGCCGCCCTCGCCCGAGCACGTCGCGGTCCCCGCCATCGACGCGCCCTTGGCGAGTGCCATCTTCGCCTCGAGGGACAGCGCGCCGAAGCTCATCCCGGTGATGTAGATCGGGATGTCGAGCTCGATCGGGTCCCTCGCGAACCGCGCCCCGAGCACCGTCTTGGTCTCACACTTCTCGCGATAGCCCTCGATCACGAACCGCGTGAGGGTCCCGGGCAGGAACATCAGCTGGTCCCAGTGCGGGATCGGCTTGAACATCGAGAACCCGCGCATCCGGTACCGGCCGAGCTCCGCCTTCACGTGGATGTCGTTGATGACCTCCGGCGTGAAGATCCGGCTGTGTCCGAGGACGTTCTGTTGGGAGGACACGTCTTCTGCAGGCACGGTTCTCAGGCCTCCTAGTGGATGACGAGCTTGCGCTCGGACGGCTCGAGGTTGTCGTAGTTGTACAGGACCTTGCCGCACACGAACTTCTGGAGCTCGGGCGGCGACCCGAGCCCGTAGATACGGAACTTCCGCTCGATCAGCTCGGCGTCGGCGTCGGTCCACTCCCCCGGCACGCAGTCGATCCCGAGCGACTTGACCGTGCCGGCCACGTAGATCTCGCCGTCGTACATCGAATCTCCGAGACCGGGACCCACGTCGCCGAGGATGATCTGACGCCCCCGCTGCATCATGAACGCGGTCATCGAGCCGGCATCGCCGCCCACGATGATCGTCCCACCCTTCTGGTCGATCCCGGTGCGTGCGCCGACCGAGCCCTTCACAACGATGTCGCCGCCGCGGAGCGCGGCGCCCGTGAGCGAGCCCGCGTTCTTCTCGATCCGGACGACGCCCGACATCATGTTCTCGCAGACCGACCAGCCGACCCGGCCCGTGATGAGGATCTCGGGACCGTCGATCAGGCCGACCCCGAAGTAGCCGAGCGAGCCCTCGAACGTGATCCGGCAGCGCTGGAGAATACCGACCCCGAGCGAGTGCTTGGCGCCCGGGTTCTTGACCGTCACGTCGGTGATGCCCTGCTCGTAGATCAGGTTACGCAACTCGAGGTTGATCTGCCGCGTCGTGAGCTTGGCCGCATCGAAGACGGCCTTGCCGCCGCCGATCTCCGAGACGTGAGGGACCTCGGCGAGAGGTTCGGACAGGCCCCGGGCGTCGTACGTCGTCCGGCGTTCGCCGGTCACCTGCTCCATACGAGCACCTGCCCCTCGTACGGGTCGTACGTGTCGATCTCGTGGTCGATCAGCGCGCGGATCCCGATCTCCTCGGACGCCATCGCGACCAGCTCGTCCGACTCGTAGAGCACGAGCGGCTTTGCCGCCATCTCGTCCTTAGCGACACCGAGGCTGTCCTGCGAGACGGCCATGTACGTGAAGACGCCGTCCAGGTCGTCGAGGCTCTGCTCCATCGCCTCCTTCAGCGTGTCCCCCGCAGCCATCTTCTCGGCCAGGTAGACGGCGATGATCTCCGAGTCGCACTCGGACTGGAACCGGTGGCCGCTGGACTCGAGACGCCGCTTCCACTGGAAGTAGTTCGTGAGCTGCCCGTTGTGCACCACGGCGACGTCGGAGAACGGGTAGGCCCAATACGGGTGTGCCCCCGAGATGTCCACGTCGGACTCGGTGGCCATCCGTACGTGCCCGATCGCGTGCGTCCCTTCGAAGCCGGCCAAGCCGTACTGGCTGGAGACCTCCTGCGCGTCCCCGAGGTCCTTCACGATCTCGAGCGAGTGCCCGAGCGAGAGCACCTCGCACCCCGGGACGTCCTCGAGGTAGTCGGCGAGCGCCTTGACGTCGCCGTCGTACCGGACCGTCGCCCGGTAGGCGTACTCGGTCTCGCTCTCGACGCGGTCGATCGAGGCGCCGATCTTCGACAGCCGTGTCTCGATCTCCATCCGGTGTCGCTCCAGACGTTCCTTGAAGTCGAAGTCTCGCGGGTCGTTCGCGTCGGCGAGCTTGAACCGGATGACGATCAGATCCGTCGGCTGACCGAACAGCGCGTAGCCGCTCGAGTCCGGACCTCGGTGCTTCATGGATTGGAGCATGGACGTCATCTCCGACCCGATGTCGGCCGAGCCGTCTCGATGGATGACTCCTGCGATACCGCACATACGGGCTGGGCTCCTTCCCTAGGGTAGTACGTCCAGGTAGGTCTCGATGTCCCACTCGCTGACCGTCGCGCGGAACCGGTCCCACTCGTCCTGCTTGTAGTGCATGAAGACCTTGTACATCTCGTTGGGCAGCGCGCTCTGGATCACCGGGTCCGCCCGGAGCGCGTCGAGCGCGGCACCGAGGTCGTGAGGGACCTTCTTCACGTCCTTGCCGCCCGCGATCGCGTCGTAGATGTTGCGCTCCTCGGGCTCGCCCGGGTCGAGGCTACGGTCGATCCCATCCTTCATCGCGGCGAGCAGGGCCGCGAACGAGAGATACGGGTTCACGGCCGAGTCCACGGAGCGGTACTCGAAGCGCCCCGGCGCCGAGATCCGCAGGGCCGCCGTCCGGTTCTGGAAGCCCCAGTCCGCGAACACGGGCGCCCAGAACCCAGCGTCCCAGAACCGCCGGTAGGAGTTGACCGTGGGAGCCGTGATCGCGGTCAGCGCCGAGAGGTGCTCGAGCACCCCGCCGATCGAGTGGAGACCGATCTTTCCGGGCATCCGCGGGTTGTCGCCCTCGGGCATGAACATGTTCTCCTCGCCCTGCCACAGGGAGATGTTGTGGTGACAGCCGTTTGCCGAGACGCCCATGAACGGCTTCGGCATGAAGCACGCGAACGCCCCCATCTCGCGCCCGACCTGGCGGCAGATCTGCCGGTAGGTGGTGAGCCGGTCGGCCGTCGCCTCGGCGCGGTCGAACATGAAGTTGAGCTCGAGCTGCCCCGGTGCGTCCTCGTGATCGCCCTGGATCATGTCCAGGCCCATCGCGCGGCCGTACTCCATCACCTTGTGGATCAGGGGCTGGAGCTCGGAGAACTGATCGATGTGGTAGCAGTACGGCTTCGTCTTGCCCTCGACGGTGGGCTTGCCCTCGGCGTCCACCTTGAGCCACATCATCTCGGGCTCGCAGCCGGCGCGCAGGTGGAGCCCGGTCTCCTGCTCGAACTCCGTATGCAGGCGCTTCAGGTTCCCTCGGCAATCCGAGGTCAGGAACGCTCCGCCGTCGACCTCCTCCTCTCGGCCTCGGAACAGCGTGCAGAAGACGCGCGCGGTCTTGTTGTCCCAGGGGAAGACGCAGAAGGTCTCGGGCTCGGGGATGCCGACGAGCTCGCGGGCCTCGGGGCCGTAGCCGATGTAGTTGCCCTGACGGTCGACGAACAGGTTCGCCGTCGACCCGTAGACGAGCTGGAATCCCTTGTTGACGATGTTCTCCCAATGCGCCGCCGGGATGCCTTTCCCCATGATGCGACCGGTCACGGAGACGAACTGGTAGTACATGTACTCGACGCCTGCGGCGTCGATCTGCTTGCGGACCTCCTGGATGGCCTTGTCCCGGCCCTCCTGGCCGATGAACGCTTCGATGTCGGTCGTCACCGACGCCTCCCCTCTGGTGAAGGCGGCCCGATCTCGGCCACCGGCGGACGGAATCTTAGGTCATCGTCCGTTGGAGGCGCCAGCCGACCCGCGGCTCGGGCACGCGCGCCGCGCCTCCCCGTCCAGTTATCCTCCCGCGATCGACCGATCCGAACGACGGAGGCCCGAGTGAAGAGCGGACTCGAGATCGCGCAGGAAGCGGAGCTCCGGCCTATCACGGAGATCGCCTCGTCGGCCGGGATCCCCGACGACGTGCTCGAACCGTTCGGTCGGTACCGCGCGAAGATCGACCTGTCGATCCTCGACCGTCTCGCCGACCGGCCCGACGGCAAGCTGGTCATCACGACGGCGATCACGCCGACGAAGGCCGGCGAGGGCAAGACCACGACGTCGATCTCGCTCACGCAGGGTATGGGGAAGATCGGTAAGGACGTCCTGCTCTGCCTCCGCGAGCCCTCGATGGGACCGGTGTTCGGGATCAAGGGCGGAGGCACCGGCGGGGGCTACGCGCAGGTCGTCCCGATGGAGGACATCAATCTCCATTTCAACGGCGACTTCCACGCGGTCACCGCGGCCCACAACCTGCTGGCGTCGGCGCTCGACGCGTCGCTGTACTTCGGGAATCCGCTCGGGATCGACCTCACCAGCATCACGTGGCCTCGGACGCTCGACGTGAACGCGCGCGAGCTGCGCTACACGGTCATCGGGCTCGGCGGGAAGATGCACGGCGTCCCGCGCGAGAACGGGTTCGTGATCACCGCCGCGTCCGAGGTGATGGCCGTGCTGGCGCTGTCCTCCGATCTGGCCGACCTCCGCGCTCGTCTGGGGCGGATCGTCGTCGCCTCGACGACGGACGGCGAGCCGGTCACCGCCGAGCAGCTCCAGGTCGCCGGCGCGATGGCCGTGATCATGAAGGACGCGCTGAAGCCCAACCTCGTGCAGACGCTCGAGGGCCAGCCGGTGCTGATC
>DASXTX010000192.1:0-11365 GCA_036505195.1 Actinomycetota bacterium | reverse complement strand
CAGGTCGATGTCGTCGGCCAGGCCGACGTCCTCGAGCGCCCGCCGGGCCTCGGGGATCGCGGCCATCAACGGGATGCCGGTCTCCTCGGTCGCGATGTGCGGCCCCGCTCCCGTGGACCCCTCGGCGCCGTCGAGGTAGATGGTGTCGGGTCCACATTTGGCCGCCATCCTCACGTCGTCGTACACGCGCGCGGCCCCGAGCTTGAGCTGGATCGGGATGCGGTAGTCGGTCGCCTCGCGCACCTCCTGCACCTTGAGCGAGAGGTCGTCGGGCCCGAGCCAGTCCGGGTGCCGGGCCGGCGAGCGCTGGTCGATGCCCGGAGGGAGCGAGCGCATCTCGGCCACCTGCTCGGTCACCTTCTGACCCATCAGGTGACCACCCAGACCCACCTTGCAGCCCTGGCCGATGAAGAACTCGCAGGCGTCCGCCAGCATCAGATGGTGGGGGTTGAACCCGTACCGGCTCTGGATGTTCTGGTAGTACCACTTGATCGATTCGTCGCGTTCGGGCGGGATCATGCCGCCCTCGCCCGAACAGGTGGCGGTGCCGGCCATGGACGCGCCCCTGGCGAGCGCCATCTTGGCCTCGAGCGAGAGCGCGCCGAAGCTCATGCCCGTGATGTAGATCGGGATGTCGAGCTCGATCGGATACTTCGCGAACCGCGCCCCGAGCACCGTCTTGGTCTCGCACTTCTCCCGGTACCCCTCGATCACGAACCGCGTGAGCGTCCCTGGTAGGAACATCAGCTGATCCCAGTGTGGGATCGGCTTGAACATGGAGAACCCGCGCATCCGGTAGCGGCCGAGCTCGGCCTTCACGTGGATGTCGTTGATGACCTCGGGGGTGAAGATGCGGCTGTGGCCCAGGACGTTCTGCTTGGAGGACACGTCTTCTGCTGACACGGTTCGAACGCCTCCTAGTGGATGACGAGCTTGCGCTCCGACGGTTCGAGGTTGTCGTAGTTGTACAGGACCTTGCCGCAGACGAACTTCTGGAACTCGGGTGGCGAGCCGAGCCCGTAGATGCGGAACTTCCGCTCGATCAGCTCGGTGTCGGCGTCGGTCCACTCCCCCGGCACGCAGTCGATCCCGAGCGACTTGACGGTCCCGCCCACGTAGATCTCGCCGTCGTACATCGAGTCGCCGAGGCCCGGCCCCACGTCGCCGAGGATGATCTGGCGACCCCGCTGCATCATGAACGCGGTGCTCGAACCGGCGTCGCCGCCCACGATGATCGTGCCGCCCTTCTGGTCGATCCCGGTCCGGGCGCCGACCGCGCCCTTCACGACGATGTCGCCGCCGCGGAGCGCCGCGCCCGTGAGCGAGCCCGCGTTCTTCTCGATCCGGACGACGCCGGACATCATGTTCTCGCACACCGACCAGCCGACCCGGCCCGTGATGGTGATCTCGGGACCGTCGATCAGCCCGACCCCGAAATAGCCGAGCGACCCCTCGAACCTGATCCGGCACCGCTGCAGGATCCCGACGCCGATCGAGTGCTTGGCACCGGGGTTCTTGACCGTCACGTCGGTGATCCCCTGCTCGTAGATCAGGTTCCGGAGCTCGAGGTTGATCTGCCGCGTGGTCAGCTTCGCCGCGTCGAACACCGCCGTGGTGCCGTCGATCTCGGAGACGTGGGGAACCTCGGCGACGGGTTCGGCGAGGCCGCGGGCGTCGTACGTCGTCCGGCGGCCGCCCGACGCCGCTACCTGCTCCATACCAGCACCTGCCCTTCGTAGGGATCGTACGTGTCGATCTCGTGATCGATCAGAGCGCGGATCGCGATCTCCTCCGAGGCCATCGCGACGAGCTCGTCGGACTCGTACAGGACGAGCGGCTTCGCCGCCATCTCGTCCTTGGCGACCCCGAGGCTGTCCTGCGTGACCGCCATGTACGTGAACACGCCGTCGAGGTCCTCGAGGCTCTCGTCCATCGCATCCTTGAGGCTGGCCCCCTCGGCCATCTTCTCCGCGAGGTAGACCGCGATGATCTCGGAGTCGCACTCGGACTGGAACCGGTGCCCGCTCGCCTCCAGGCGCCGCTTCCATTGGAAGTAGTTCGTGAGCTGGCCGTTGTGCACCACGGCGACGTCGGAGAACGGGTAGGCCCAGTACGGGTGCGCGCCCGAGATGTCCACGTCGGACTCGGTGGCCATCCGGACGTGTCCGATCGCGTGGGTCCCCTCGAATCCGGCGAGGCCGTAGAGGCTGGAGACCTCCTGCGCGTCGCCGAGATCCTTCACGATCTCGAGCGAGTGGCCGAGCGAGAGCACCTCGCACCCGGGCACGTCCTCCAGGTAGTCGGCGAGCGCCTTCAGGTCGCCGTCGTAGCGGACCGTCGCGCGGTAGGCGTATTCGGTCTCGCTCTCCACCCGATCGATAGAGGCGCCGATCTTCGACAGCCGCGTTTCGATCTCCAACCGATGTCGCTCCAGGCGCTCCTTGAAGTCGAAGTCGCGCGGGTCGTTCGCGTCGGCGAGCTTGAACCGGATCACGATGAGGTCCGTCGGCCGACCGAACAGCGCGTAGCCGCTCGAGTCCGGACCCCGGTGCTTCATCGACTGGAGCATCGACGTCATCTCGGAGCCGACGTCGGAGGACCCGTCTCGGTGGATGACGCCTGCGATGCCGCACATGCGGGCTGCGCTCCTTTCGCTACGGGAGGACGTCCAGGTAGGTGTCGATGTCCCACTCGCTGACCGTCGCCCGGAACCGATCCCACTCGTCCTGCTTGTAATGCATGAACACCTTGTACATCTCGTTTGGCAGCGCGCTCTGGATCACCGGGTCCGCCCGGAGCGCGTCCAGCGCGGCGCCGAGGTCGTGTGGCACCTTCTTGACGTCCTTGCCGCCGGCGATCGCTTCGTAGATGTTGCGTTCCTCGGGCGGGCCGGGGTCCAGACTCCGGTCGAGACCGTCCTTCATCGCGGCGAGCAGCGCGGCGAACGACAGGTACGGGTTCACCGACGAGTCCACCGAGCGGTACTCGAACCGGCCGGGGGCCGAGATCCGAAGGGCCGCCGTGCGGTTCTGGAAACCCCAGTCCGCGAACACCGGCGCCCAGAACCCGGCGTCCCAGAAGCGACGGTACGAGTTCACGGTCGGGGCGGTGATCGCGGTCAGCGCCGAGAGATGCTCGAGGACGCCGCCGATCGAATGCAAGCCGATCTTGCCGGGCACCTGTGGGTTGTCGCCGTCGGGCATGAACATGTTCTCGTCGCCCTGCCACAGCGAGATGTTGTGGTGACAGCCGTTTGCCGAGACGCCCATGAACGGCTTCGGCATGAAGCACGCGAACGCCCCCATCTCGCGCCCGACCTGGCGGCAGATCTGCCGGTAGGTGGTGAGCCGGTCGGCCGTCGCCTCCGCGCGGTCGAACATGAAGTTCAGCTCGAGCTGCCCCGGTGCGTCCTCGTGGTCGCCCTGGATCATGTCCAGCCCCATCTTGCGGCCGTACTCCATGACCTTGTGGATCAGGGGCTGCAGCTCGGAGAACTGGTCGATGTGGTAGCAGTACGGCTTCGTCTTGCCCTCGACGGTCGGCTTGCCGTCGGCGTCGACCTTGAGCCACATCATCTCGGGCTCGCAGCCGGCGCGCAGGTGCATCCCGGTCTCGGACTCGAACTCCGCATGAAGGCGCTTCAGGTTGCCGCGGCAGTCCGACGTCAGGTAGGCGCCGCCGTCGACCTCCTCCTCTCGGCCCCGGAACAGCGTGCAGAACACGCGCGCGGTCTTGTTGTCCCAGGGGAACACGCAGAAGGTCTCGGGCTCAGGGATGCCGACGAGCTCGCGTGCCTCGGGCCCGTAGCCGATGTAGTTGCCCTGACGGTCGACGAACAGGTTCGCCGTCGACCCGTAGACCAGCTGGAACCCCCTGTTGACGATGTCCTCCCAATGCGCCGCCGGGATGCCCTTCCCCATGATGCGACCCGTGACCGAGACGAACTGGTAGTACATGTACTCGACGCCTGCGGCGTCGATCTGCTTGCGGACCTCCTGGATGGCCTTGTCCCGGCCCTCTTGGCCGATGAACGCTTCGATGTCGGTCGTCACCGACGCCTCCCCTCTGGTGAAGGCGGCCCGATCTCGGCCCCCGGCGGACGGAATCTTAGGTTATCGCCCCTTCGAGGCGCCACCGACCACCTCCCAGGCCTCGGCGGATCCCACCCGCCGGCCCTCGAAGACGGTTCGACGGGGTGCCGGCCGAGGCAACAGGTGATTTGACTCGGCCGAGCGCGGGCCGCTAGCGTCCGCAAACGCCATGTCGATCCCGGTCGGATCCGGGTTGTTCATCCACCCGAAGTGGCTCGGACGCTCGTCGGACCAGGGCGAGATCCCGCCGCAGAACTCCGCGCATCCCTGCGATCTCGTCCGTTCCGACACCTCGATCCAGGCCGATCTCGTTCGATCGGAGCAGCAGCGAGCAGGAGGAGGGAGCGATGGCTGAGCGCCCAGGGTCCGTCGAAGAGGTCCGCAAGCTGGTCGACGAGATGGGGATCGAGTTCATCTTCGCCCAGTTCGTGGAGATGTACGGCAAGCCGAACGCGAAGCTGGTCCCCGCCGCGCACCTCGAGGACGTGTTCGCCGACGGGGCCGGGTTCGCGGGGTTCGCGACGGGTGAGCTGGGCCAGGGGCCCCACGATCCCGACATCGCGGCGATGCCCGACCCGGTGAGCTTCACCCCGGTGCCGTGGCAGCCGAACCTCGCGCGGTTCGCGTGCGATGTGTTCGTCGAGGGCGAACCGTGGCCCTACTGTCCTCGCACGATCCTCAAGCGCAGCATGGCGAGGGCGCGCGAGCGCGGCTACGTCTTCAAGATCGGCATCGAGGCGGAGTTCTTCCTCACCCGTCGCACGGAGGACGGCAGGATCGAGGTGGCGGACCCGCTCGACACCCTCGAACGGCCCTGCTACGACATGAAGGCCCTCAGCCGCCAGTACGACTTCATCACGACCCTGTCGAAGTACGAGACGCAGCTCGGCTGGGACAACTACGCGAACGACCACGAGGACGCGAACGGTCAGTTCGAGTCGAACTTCGTCTTCGACGACGCCGTCACGAGCTCCGACCGGCTCATCTTCTTCCGGTACATGGTGCACATGCTCGCTCAACAGCGGGGCCTCCAGGCGACCTTCATGCCCAAGCCGTTCGGGCACCTGACGGGGAACGGGCTGCACTTCCATATGAGCCTGTGGGACCCGGACACGGACACGAACCTGTTCGAGGACGAGAACGACGCACGTGGCCTCGGCATCTCCGAGCTCGGCTACCACTTCCTGGGCGGCCTGCTGGCGCACGCCAAGGCCTACATCGGCGTGACGGCGTCGACGGTGAATTCATACAAGCGGCTGATCGTTGGGGCACCGACGTCCGGGGCGACATGGGCACCCGCCTACGTCGCGTACGGCCGGAACAACCGAACGCAGATGATCCGCACGCCCGCACCGGGTCGGTTCGAAGACCGAACGATCGACGGCGCCGCCAACCCCTACCTGGCCGCCTCGGCGATCTTGTCCGCGGGACTCGACGGCATCGACAACAAGCTCGACCCGGGCGATCCGAACGAAGGCAACATGTACGAGACGCCGGTCGAGGAGCTGCGGCGCCGAGGGATCGACGTCCTTCCCGGGAACCTGCTCGACGCCATCCGCAACCTCCGCCAGGACGACGTGCTCCGGGAGGGTCTCGGCGCGGTGCCCGGCGGCGACTACCTCGACTACTACTGCGACGTGAAGGAGCGCGAGTGGAAGGAGTACCACGAGGGGGTGTCCGACTGGGAGGTGAAGAAGTACCTGTCCCTGTTCTGATGCGGCCTCTTGGCTGGAGTCGCTCGGCGATGCCGTAGGGATCCTGGCGTCGCGGGCGGGCGGAACGAGCCGATGGGCCTTCCGACGAGGGGGGGATGCGATGGCGAAGCAGGACGAGCAACAGTTCGTGCGGGTCGAGGACTACGTCAAGGGCGAGCTCTCCAAGGACACCAACTGGTGGGGAGCATTCGTCGTCGGCCTGGCCGGCACGATCCTCGTCACCGGGGTGACGCCGGCGGTTCTCGCGCCGCTCGGCGCGGCGGCCATCCCGAACTTCATCTTCTGGGCGCTCACCGGATGGCTGCTCTGCCTGTACCTTGCGGAGCTCGCGGCGATGCTCCCGGACCGGACCGGGGGGGCGCCCTCGTACGCGTACTACGCCTTCAAGGACCGATTGCCGAGGACCTACCCCCACATCAACGGCGTCACGGTGTGGATGTACTGGCTCGGGTGGATGCCGGTCATGGCCGTGAACATGATCCTGACCGGCGCCTACCTTCCGGTGCTGTTCGGGTTCACGCTCTCCGGGTGGTGGGGGAACACGATCACCCTGTTCGACGCCAGCCTGCCCGTGACGTACTTCACCATCGTCGTCGGGGCCGTCCTTTCGATCCTGCTGTTCGTCGTCTCCTACATGGGGATCCGCTTCGGGACGGCGGCGGCCACCGTGCTGGGGCTGCTGTCGATGATCCCGCTCACGCTGATCGCCGTCGTCCCGTTCTTCACCGGGGACGTCACGGGGAGCAATATCTGGCCGGCGAACCTGCCCGATGGGACGGCGTTCTTCTCGGGGACCGCGTTCTACCTCTTCCTGCAGTTCTCGGCGTTGTACACATGGAACGCGATCGCGATGGAGGCGGCCGCCTGCTACATCGGGGAGTGCAAGAACCCGGACCGGGACGCGCCGATCGCGATGAACCTGTCGGGTGGGTACGGGACGTTCATCTACACCTTCCTCCCGATGGCGGTCCTCGGCGTGCTGGGGGTCACGTTCATCCAGAAGAGCCTTGACCCGAACGCGATCCTCGTCACGACGGCGGTGCGGTCGATGGGCGCCGGCGTCAGTAAGATCGTCACGTCGGCGCTGGTCATCGCACTCCTGCTCTCCAGCCTGAACGCGATCATGGGCTGCGCCCGATCGCTCTACATGATGGCGCTCGACGGGCAAAGCCCGCGGATCTTCGGGCACGTGAACCGGCACAACGTCCCGGACTTCTCGATGGGTCTGAACACGGTCCTCAACATCCTGCTGATCTTCGTGGGAGCTCCGGGGTCGATCTACGTCCTGTCGAACGTCGGCTACGTGGGATCGTTCGTGCCCGTGCTGCTCGGGTATTACTTCCTACGACGGTGGCGGCCGGAGATCTTCCGCCCGTACAAGCTCCCCGAATGGATGAAGTATGGGGCGATCGGCCTCGCCATCCTCTACTTCTTCGTCTGGTCGGTGGGGATCCCTGCCTGCGCGATCGAGGGGTGCCAGCTGGGCGGCGGCAAGATGTTCGTCATCGGGGTGATCATCGTGCTGCTGTACTTCCCGCTGTACTGGTGGCGCAAGGCCGAGGATCGCAGGCTCGGCACGAGCGAGTTCAAGGGCGTTCCCGTGAGCAGGGATGTCTGAGACGCCTCGCCGAGGAAGGCTCGGACGGGGGGCCGCCACCGCGGCCCCCCGTCGCATCCCCGACCCTCCCCGGCGCATCCTGCTCGCGACCGTCGGCGAACCGTTCCCGCCCGACGTGATGGCCCGCGCGATCGAGCTCGCGACCCCCGAGCACGCCAAGATCACCGTCCTCGGCATCGCCAAGGTCTACGGGACCTCGCTCGGGCTCCCGAACCCCGGTCTGCAGCCGAACCGGATCGAGTGGCAGGTGCTGAAGGACGGCGTCGAGGAGGCCGCGGATGCGCTCAGGACGCGCGGCTTCGATGTTCGGGTCGGGCTCTCGAGGTCTCGGAACGCTCCCAAGATGATCGCGAGATGGGCCAAGGCCAGGAACTTCCACGCGATCGTGGTGGCCGATCCCGAACGACCCCGCTGGCGCCGGTTCATCGAGGGCGACGTCACGCACGAGATCGGGCGGCGTTGCGTCGTCCCGGTCTACGCCGTGCCGATCCCCTCACCGTCGGATCGGGGCGCGAGGCCGGCGTAGGGTCGGCGGTTCGAACCGCCTGGTCGCCTGCAACTCGCGAACGGTCGACACCCCACGAGCGGCCAGCCGCGCGACGGCGATCAGGAACACCTGCGCGGTCACCAGCGCGTCGTCCAGGGCATGGTGCGGGCTCGCGACCGGGACCCCGAGACGCTCGGCCACGGTCGTCAGCATGAAGGGGATCGGCGCGTCATCGTCGAGGGCCAGCACGAGCTCGCGTGCGTCGATGCAGCGTCGGAGCCAGGACCGGACGCCGCCCCCGTACATCGCGTCGAGGAAGCCCGCCTCCACCTGCCCGGCCCAGGTCACGAGGAACCGACCGGCGATCTGCGCGCCCAAGGCGTTCCTCGCGACGTCGAGGGCCTGGGCGCCCCGCAGATCGATCGGACGCAGACCATGCACCGTGACGGACTCCGGTGACGGCGTCGCCGCGCCGGGATCGACCAGCTCGTAGACGGCGTCGCCGACGTCGATCCGGCCTTGCCTGATCGGCACGACGCCGAACGAGACGATCGCGTCCTTCGCGAAGTCCAGACCGGTCGCCTCGAGGTCGAGCGAGACGAGCTCGAGCTCTCGCCACGGGAGACGCCGGGCTCTACGCGGCGGCGCGGGCGGGGCGGCGCTCACCGGCGCAGCCCCAGGAGCGCGGCCAATCGGTCCTGCGCCCCGTCGATCATCCGGAACGCCTCCTTGAGCGCCTGCCGTGTGAGCGGGCCCAGCTCCCCCGGGTCGACGAGATCGTCTGCGAGGTCGCCCCGCTCGACGCAGCGGCTCTGGTGCTCGAGCCGGACCTGCCACATGAGCTCGAAAGCCTCCACGAGCCCCTGGCTCTCGTCCTCGGTCAACCATCCGAGGGCCGTCGTGTCGCGCAACCGGAGCGTCGTTCGGTTCTCGGTCAGGCCGGACATCACGGCCAGGAGCCGGGCGATATTCGTGATCAGCCCGATCCCCACGGCCTTTACGTCGAGCCGTCCCGTCGTCCCCTTGCGCTGCACGACGCCGTCCCTGAGCAGTCCCTTCGGCGGGCGCGACGAGACGGCATGGGCGCCCAGATGCCGGATGAAGTCGTGTTGCTCCCTGGCGGAGCGGATGATCTCGTCGAGATGGAGGCGTGCGTCCAGCGGCCCCGCCACCGACCGGTAGTCGATGGCGATGCCGGTGAACGCGCTGCCGACCCGCCCGGGGTCCTCGATCCAGCCGTGGAAGCGGTCCTGCCACGTCCGCACCGTGCCTCGCCAGTCACGGTTGCCCGCGATGACGCCGGCCCGGCACTTGGGGATCCCCGCCTCCTCGAGCCCGTCGTTCACGAACGCCCCGAGCTCCCCGAAGTAGGCGTCCGCCTCGACCTCGCCGACGGCGACGGCGTCGAAGATGAGCGCGTTGTCCTGGTCGGTGAACAGTCCCTGCTCCTGTCGGGCTTCGCTCCCGAGCGCGAGCCACGCCCAGGGGCACGGCGGGTCGCCGAGCTTCGCCCGGGCCACCTCCAACAGGCGAACGGTCAACGCGTCGATCGTGACCGCGACGATGTGCGCGATCTCGAGCGGCTCGACGCTCGCCTCGACGAGCCGGCACGCCACCTCGGGCAGCGACCGGAACGCTTCGATCGCCGACGCGCGATCGGGTGCGAGCTCGATGTCCTTCTTGAGACCGAACGCACGGTGCTGCTCCGCGGCCAGCAGGTCGATGTCCGTCACGACGCCGACGAATCCGCCGTCACCGTCCACCACGGGAACGTGATGCACGCCGCGCTCGAGCATCAGCGCCGTGACCTCGGCGACCGTCGCTTGGCTCGGCACCGACACCACGGGTGACGAGGCCACCTCCGCGGCCGGGGCCGCCGGATCCCGTCCCTCGGCGAGCACACGCGAGCGGAGGTCGCGGTCGGTCACGATCGCTAGGCCCTGTTCCCCCACCCCCTCGAGCAGGACGAACCCCTCGCGCTCGTTCGCCATCATCTCGGCGGCCTGCCGGATCGACGCGTTCGCCGGCAGCGAGAGCGCCCGGCGACGGACGAGCGCGGCGACGGGCTCCCGGCGATCGTCGACGGCGGTACGAGCGACGTGCTCGAGGGCCCGCACATCGCGGCGCCGGAACGCGGAGGCGAGGAACACCATGCCTCGGCGGGAGTTCATGATCTCCTCGCCGATCTCCCGATCGATCAGGTAGCAGATCACGTCCTCGTGGGCCCGGACCGTGACCAGCGGGCTCGCCCCGGTCAGCAGCGAGACGAAGCCGAAGACCTCGCCCTCCCCCTGGATGTCGACGATCTCGCCCTCCTCGAGGACCGCGACGGCGCCCCGCCGCACGACGTACAGGAACCGGGCCGGTTCGCCCGACTCCTGCAGGATGACCGTGCCTTCGGGGAAGAACTCTATGTGCGTGTGGCGCACGACGTCGCCGAGGCGCTCGTCGTCGAGATCGTCGAACGGCGGATACATCCGCAGGAACGACGGCAGGTCCATCGACCGAGTATCGCACCGGCCACACGCCGGTCGCGTTCGATTTCCCCTGCGCGGGACGTGTGTATATCCTCCGCGGACGGTCCAGCGATCCACCCCCCAAAGACGATGCCAACGACGAAGCCAACGAAGCTGAAGCACGACGGAGGCTGCCGGTGAAGAGCGGACTCGAGATCGCGCAGGAAGCGGAGCTCCGGCCCATCACGGAGATCGCCTCGTCGGCCGGGATCCCCGACGACGTCCTCGAACCCTTCGGCCGGTACCGCGCGAAGGTCGACCTGTCGATCCTCGACCGTCTGGCCGACCGGCCCGACGGCAAGCTGGTCATCACGACGGCGATCACACCGACGAAGGCCGGCGAGGGCAAGACCACGACGTCGATCTCGCTCACGCAGGGCATGGGGAAGATCGGCAAGGACGTCCTGCTCTGCCTCCGTGAGCCGTCGATGGGACCGGTGTTCGGGATCAAGGGCGGAGGCACCGGCGGCGGCTACGCGCAGGTCGTCCCGATGGAGGACATCAACCTCCATTTCAACGGCGACTTCCACGCGGTCACCGCGGCCCACAACCTGCTGGCGTCGGCGCTCGACGCGTCGCTGTACTTCGGGAACCCGCTCGGGATCGACCTCACCAGCATCACGTGGCCTCGGACGCTCGACGTCAACGCGCGCGAGCTGCGGTACACGGTCATCGGGCTCGGCGGGAAGATGCACGGCGTCCCGCGCGAGAACGGGTTCGTCATCACCGCCGCGTCCGAGGTGATGGCCGTGCTGGCGCTGTCCTCCGATCTGGCCGACCTCCGCGCTCGTCTGGGACGGATCGTCGTCGCCTCGACGACGGACGGCGAGCCGGTCACCGCCGAGCAGCTCCAGGTCGCCGGCGCGATGGCCGTGATCATGAAGGACGCGCTGAAGCCCAACCTCGTGCAGACGCTCGAGGGCCAGCCGGTGCTGATC
>DASXTX010000191.1:0-4878 GCA_036505195.1 Actinomycetota bacterium | reverse complement strand
GTCTCGATCATCCCGCGCGGCGCGGCGGCGCTGGGGATGACGATGCAGCGACCGCTCGAGGATCGGTACCTGCTCACCGAGCCCGAGCTCAAGGACCGGCTCGCGGTGCTCCTCGGCGGGCGCACGGCGGAGGAGATCCTGTTCGACCTGGTCGTCTCAACCGGCGCGCAGAACGACCTCGAGCGCGCCACCGAGATCTCCCGGGCCATGGTGACCGAGTACGGCATGAGCCCGAAGATCGGCCCGGTGTCGTTCGGGCACGACGGGTTCCGCCCGGGCGCCGGGTTCCTGTACCCGGGCAGCTCCCCCGAGCTCTCGGACGACCTGGCGGCGCTGATCGACGAGGAGACCGCCCGGCTCGTGAACGAGGCCCACGATCGCGCCACCGAGGTGCTCACACGTTACCGAGGGCTCCTCGAGCAGCTCTCGAAGATCCTGATCGTGAACGAGGTGATCGACGGGCCGGACCTGCAGGCGTACTTCGATGGGAGCAAGCCGATCCCCACGCCGGAGGAGCTCGAGGCCCAGATCCGACGGAACGACGACGGGGCGGCACCCGGCTCGAAGGGGCCGGACATCGTCCTGCAGCCGCGCCCCTCCTAACCGTCCGCCGGCGGCCGCACGAGCAGGTCGTAGCGGTCCCGGAACCGCTCGAGGAACCGGTAGTAGTTACGCTTGGAGAGCCTCTCGCGTTCGGCCTCTGAGGTCGCGTGGTACATCCGGTGCTCATGCTTGACGACCGGCCCGTCGACCCGCACGGCGCGGAGGCCGGCGTCCTTGATCCGGAACGAGCATTCGATGTCGGCCGTCCTGTACCAGCGGAACTTCTCGTCGAACAACCCGACGTCGCGGATCACGTCCCTGCGGAACGCCATCAGGTACCCCTCGATCGCATCGACCTCGGGTCCGTCGCTCTCGTGGAACTCACGCAGGTCCTCGGTCGAGATCCCGAACGGCCCGCAGACGCCGACGCTCGGGTCTTCGAGCGCGGCCTCGAGCGGCGCGAACACATCCCCGGTCGGTTCGACCGATCCGTCCATCACGAGCACGGACCGGCCACGCGAACGCCTGAGCCCCGCGTTCAGGGCGGCGCCCCATCCCGTCCCGGTCTCGAGCGCGAGGACCTCGACGTCCGACCCGTAGGACGAGGGCTCCGTCTCGGTGACGTCCGCGACGACGTACCGTACGTCGCGGCCTCCCACGTTCGCGCGGAAGCCCGCGAGCGCCCGCGCGACGTCCTCGGGCCATCCCTCGACGACCCAATGCACGCTGACGTCGGCGGTCGCGGGCTCGTCGAGCAGGCTCTCGACGTCGTGCGCGGCGATGCGGCGGGGTTCGGCGACGGCGAGTGGTTCGAGCGACACTCCATCCGGACCGTCGATCACCGAGAAGCCGAGCCGTGCGATGCGATCGCGGAGCGCGTCCGCGGCGGCGAAGTCCTTGGCCCGGCGGCGCTCGTCGCGTTCTGCCGCGAGCGCGCGGACCTCGTCGGGGACCTCGGTCATGGCCTCCGCCCGTGCGGGTGGACTACACGGGCTCCTTCGAGACCGAGCGCAGGCGCCCGGCCACGGCCTCCAGCGTCTTGAGGGCGATCGTCGGGTGCTCCATCAGCAGGCCGCGGAAGACCCAGCCGGTGATGCCGACGAGGCGGACCGGCGAGAGGGCCGTCACGGTCGCGGTCCGGGGGCCGCCGTCGAGCAGGGCGACCTCCCCGAAGAAGTCGCCGGCTCCCAGGCGCGCCTTGGTCTTGCCGCCGATCGTGACCTTGCACTGGCCGTCCAGGATCAGGAACAGGCCGATCCCGCGCTCGCCTTCGCGGGCGATCACGGTTCCTTCCTTGTGCGAGACCTCCTTGGACGCCCGGGCGATGATCCCGAGCTCCCGCTTGGAGCAACCGGAGAAGATCGGCACGTTGGCGAGGTTGTCCGCGACGCTTGGGGCTGCCACCTGCTGCTCCTCCTCCGTTCCCGGCTCGGTCCTGCCGCGTTCCTGGCTGCGTTCCTAGCTGCGTTCCTGGGTCGGTCCCGGCTCATCCGAGCCCGCCCGGCGCGGCACGCGATCCTATCGCGATCCGATCGAGGGGCGCGAACCGCTAGGATGCTGCCGTGAGCGAGCGACGACGGTTCGCGGCGATGGTCGTCCTGTTCCTGATCGGGTTCGGACTCATCGGGTTGGCGAGCGCCGTGGATTCGAGCTGGCCGCTCTTCGTCACGGTGATCCCCTACTCGATCATCCCGTGGCTCGTGGTCCACGCGGACGACCCAATGGCCTCGCCTACGCAGGGTTAGGAACGATCGGTACGAGGGATGGTTGTGGCGCCGCCCACGGCCACCTCGAACGGTCCGCTGCCCTCAGATCTCGCCCGGAGCCTCAACCCGGCCCGGCACGCGCCCATTAGGTCGAAAGGCCTCCCCCACCGACCTCGGAGCGGTCGCCGTTCGTACGGGGCCGCCGGCAGCAGAAACGACTATCCGTCGGATGCACGACCTACATCGTGTCCCCCAGGATGAAGCTCCGAGGACGGAGGGGACCATGGACACCGAGGGGAAGCGAAGAAAGAGGCCCGGGAGTCGAACGCCGCGACCGTGCCGCACCATGGACGCCGCCACGCGTCACCCTGGTCTCGTGGGTGCGCTGGCGGTATCGCTCCTGCTCGGCGCCCTGATCGTCCCTCCCGCTGCGGCGACGGCAGCGCCGGACCACCTCGTACCGGTCATCGTTCGGGGACAGACCGGATCCGTCGACGTCGCCGAAGGCCTCGTCCTCGACGCGGGCGGAACGGTGGGTCGCCGCATCTCGATCATCGACGGGTTCGCCGCAGAGGTTCCGATCGGCGAGATCACCGGATTGGACAGATCGCCGGAGATCGTCTCCGTCACCCCGGATGCCTCGGTCCGGTTGCTCGGCAACGTCGACGGCATCGATCCGAACAAGCATCCCGGTTCCTGGCTGAAGGTGGCCAAGAACACGAAGCTGTACGAGATGTGGCAGCGGGGTTGGACGGGCGAAGGCGTCGACGTCGCGCTGATCGACTCGGGCGTCGCCCCCCTGCCGGGCATCGACCTGCAGGTGGTCAACGGCCCCGACCTCTCGTTCGACTCGCAGGCTCCGAACCTGACCGACATCGACACCTATGGCCACGGCACCCACATGGCGGGTCTGATCGCGGGACGCGATCCCGCCATCCCGCCGGGCAAGGAGGATGAGGAAGTCGATCACTACTTCGTCGGCGCCGCTCCCGGCGCTCGCATCGTCTCGATCAAGGTCGCAGCCAGCGACGGCGCGACCGACGTGTCGCAGGTCATCGCCGCGATCGATTGGATCGTGCAGCACCGCAACAGCGATGGGCTGAACATCCGCGTCCTCAATCTGTCCTTCGGGACCGACGGCACGCAGGACTACCAGCTCGACCCGCTGGCGTACGCGGCCGAGGTCGCGTGGCTCCACGGGATCGTGGTGGTCGTCGCGGCGGGCAACTCCGGCTTCGGCACGCCGCAGCTCAACAACCCGGCGTACGACCCCTACGTGATCGCGGTCGGTGGCGACGACACCAGGGGGACGGATGACCCCAAGGACGATGTCATCCCGTCCTGGCAATCGCGTGGCAACACGCTCCGGCATCCCGACCTCGTCGCCCCCGGCAAGTCGATCGTCAGCCTTCGCGATCCCGGGAGCTTCGTCGACGAGGCGAACCCGGGCGCCCGCGTCGGGGCGACCAGGTTCATCAAGGGCAGCGGCTCGTCCCAGGCGGCCGCCATCGTGTCCGGTGCCGTGGCGACGATCCTGGAGCAGCACCCCGAGCTCACCCCCGATCAGGTGAAGGCCCTGCTCATGCAGACCGCGGTGCCGCTCCCCAACACGGACCCCGTCGCGCAGGGCGCGGGCCTCATCAACCTCCACCGCGCTAGGGAGGCCAAGCTCTCGACGGTCGCGGACGCCGTGCAGACGTGGCCCCGATCGACCGGGCTGGGGTCCCTCCAGCTCGCCCGCGGCTCCGTCGTCACCGAGGACGACGGCACCGTCCTCGAGGGGGAGCAGACGATCTTCGGCGATACCTGGGACGCGGCGACCTGGGCGGCGAGCAGCTGGGATGGTACGAGTTGGTCCGGGGGGGATTGGACCGCCAGGACGTGGTCGGGAGACTGCTGGTGCGGCTCGAGCTGGAGCGCGCGTACGTGGTCCGCTCGCACCTGGAGCGGTTCGGCATGGTCGGCCAGGACGTGGAGCGGAAGGACGTGGTCCGCTCGCACGTGGAGTGGATCCGGCTGGTCGGCAGGCTCGTGGGGCGCGGACGACGCTCCCTCGGCCCTGTCCTCCGGTTCCTGGGCCAGCACGATCTGGGGCGACTAGATGCTCGGTCGCCTGCGTTCGCATGCGGCCAGCGTGTGGACCCTCACGACGGCGCTCTTCGCCGTGAGCGTCGCGCTGTGGTTCGGGGTGCGAGGCGTGGAACCGCCGTTCGAAGGCGGACCGTCCCTCCCGCTGTGGGTGCTCGCCGTCTCCTTCTTCGTCGCGGAGGTGTTCGTGATGCACATCCGCATCGCGCGACACGCGCAGACCTTCTCCCTGGCGGAGATCCCCCTCGTGTTCGGACTGGCGTTCGCGACCCCGGGTGGACTCGTGCTCGCCCAGACGGTTGGCGTCGCGATCGCGCTCGCGATCCACCGCCGGCAGAAGCCGCTCCGACTGACCTTCAACGTCGCGCAGCGTTCGTGCACGACCCTCCTCGCGGTCGTCTTCTTCGCTGTTTCTCGATCGGCGCTTCCCGAGGGGTGGCCGTCCCTGTGGGTGTCGTTCTTCGGCGCGACCCTTCTCGCCGACCTCGTGGGCGCGATGCTGATCAACGTCGCGATCGGGCTGTCGGACGACACCATGAGG
>DASXTX010000190.1:0-2604 GCA_036505195.1 Actinomycetota bacterium | reverse complement strand
TCGACCGAATCCAGGAACAGGAGCTGCGCGACGGTGGTGTTCGCGACCGGGTCGTCGATCGGCTCGCCGAGGAACACGATCCGCTCGCGAAGGAGCCGGGAGTAGATGTCGAAGGCTCGCTCGCCCCGCGCGCTCTCCTCGACGACGGTGGGGACGAGCGGTCCGGATCGGTAGGTCATCGGGAACCTCCTCGTTCGATCGACGACGTCTCGGCAACCGGTGGGTTGCCGAGTTCGATGGTAACCGTGTGGCGAAGTGTCGGCAACCCTTCGGTTGCGTAGGATGCCGAGGTGCGCGACGAACGGGTCACGAGGTCGGTGGTGCTCCCGGCCGGCCGCGACGAGGTGTGGGCCACGCTCACGACGCCCGAAGAGCTGTCGGCCTGGCTGGGCGAGGTGGTCGAGCTCGAGCCGGAGCCGGGCGGGGCAATCGTCCTTCGTGAGCAGGGATCGACCCGGCGGGGGATGGTCGAGGCCGCCGAGCCGGGCAGGATCTTGTCGTTCCGCTGGCGGCGGCTTGCCGGGGCGGGTGTATCGCTCGAGGTCGGGGGAGCCACGCGGGTGACGTTCGTCCTGGAGGCCGACCCCGAAGGCACACGCCTGACGGTCACCGAGGAGCCGGTACCACTCGCCACGGCGGGGCTGGGGGCATGAGCGGCGATCGTCACGTGAACGAGGTGTTCTCGGCGCTCTCGGATCCGACGCGTCGGGCCGTGATCCGCAGCCTGTCCGAGGATGGCCCGAGCACCGTGACCGAGCTGGCGGGCCGCCTCCCGGTGACCCGGCAGGCCGTGACCAAGCATCTTGAGGCGCTCGAGGAGGCCGGTCTCGTCGCATCCGACGCCCGAGGTCGCGGGGCTCGGTTCCGGCTCACGCCGCGTCCGATGACCGAGGCCATGCGCTGGATGGCCGACGTCGGTGGCGAGTGGGACGAGCGTCTGGAGGCGCTCCGAACGCACCTCGCCCGCCGTCGTCCTTGACGCACCCAACATCTCGCGGCTACGGTGCCTCGGTCCACTAGATGTTGGGGTAATAGCGATGCGGTGTCCATGGTGCGGCCATGACCAGGACAAGGTCGTGGACTCCCGGCCTGCCGAACGCGGCGACGCGATCCGGCGCCGGCGCCAGTGCCTGTCCTGCGGACGCCGGTACACCACCTACGAGCGTGTGGAGCAGCTGGCCCTGGTGGTCGTCAAGCGGGACGGGACGAGCGAGCCCTGGGACCGGGAGAAGATGGTGTCGGGGATTCGGAAGGCCCTGGTCAACCGCCCCTTCACCGACGAGCAGTTCGCCGCGCTCGTGGCGAGGATCGAGGAGCGCCTGCGCCGCAAGGGCCCCAAGATCACCTCGCAGCAGATCGGGCTCGAGGTGCTGGCGAACCTTCAGCGGCTCGACCAGGTGGCCTACGTGCGGTTCGCGAGCGTCTACAAGGACTTCCAGGAGATCGGCGACTTCGAGCGCGAATTCGGCCTCCTGCTCCAGAAGAAGGAGTCCAAGGCTCGCTCGCGTTGAACCACTACATCTTGTGGATGCCACTCGACCCGACCACAAGATATCCTTGATCGAACGCTTGACTGCGTCGACCGGCGGGTGCAGAATCACACGCCTGTAGTTCTCCACATGTTCCTTCCCCACCCGTGGAAAGACTGGCCGGGAACCGATCGACGAGGAGGTGCCGGTGGCCACCAAAGAGGGAGACGTCCGGGTGATCCGGAAGGGGCTGACCTTCAAGCGCTACTTCACGCGCGACGGCGTCCATCCGTTCGAGGAGATCGAGTGGGAGACGCGCGACGCCGTCATCCCCAACTACAAGGAGGGCGGCAACGCCTTCGAGCAGCGGGACGTCGAGTTCCCGGCCACCTGGTCGCAGAACGCCACCAACATCGTCGCCCAGAAGTACTTCCGCGGCCCACTCGGCACGCCGCAACGCGAGTCGAGCGTCCGCCAGCTCGTCGGGCGCGTCGTCGACACGATCACAGGCTGGGGACGCAAGGGCCGCTACTTCGCGAGCGACGAGGACGCGAAGGTCTTCTCGGACGAGCTCTCGCACCTGCTCGTGACGCAGAAGGCGGCGTTCAACTCGCCGGTGTGGTTCAACGTGGGCGTGCCCGACACGCCGCAGCAGTGCAGCGCGTGCTTCATCCTCGCGGTCGACGACACGATGAGCTCGATCCTCAACTGGTACGTCGAGGAAGGGACGATCTTCAAGGGCGGTTCGGGCTCGGGGATCAACCTGAGCAGGATCCGCTCGAGCCGGGAGCCGCTCGCCGGCGGTGGCACCGCCAGCGGGCCGGTGAGCTTCATGCGCGGCGCCGACGCCTCGGCGGGGACGATCAAGTCCGGCGGCAAGACGCGGCGGGCGGCCAAGATGGTGATCCTGGACGTCGATCATCCCGACGTCAGCGACTTCATCTGGTGCAAGGCGCGCGAGGAGCAGAAGGCGCGCGCCCTCCGGGACGCCGGGTTCGACATGGACCTGGACGGCCGCGACGCCTACTCGATCCAGTACCAGAACGCGAACAACTCGGTCCGCGTGACCGACGAGTTCATGAAGGCATTCGAGCAGGACCAGGACTGGAAGCTGAAGGCGGTCATCACCGAGGAG
>DASXTX010000189.1:0-26949 GCA_036505195.1 Actinomycetota bacterium | reverse complement strand
TCGTGCCGTTCCCGGACGGGACGTCGCTCACGCTGTGGGGCGACGTCCAGCGCGACGCCGCCGCGATCGGTCGGTTCAGCGAGCGAGACGCCGTCGCGTACGTGGCGTTCGACCGATACTTCGATCGTGTCGCGCGGTTGCTGAAGGACCTGCTGTTCGTCGTGCCGCCAAACATGAACCTGCGCGATCTCCCGAAGTGGGCGGCCACGGCCGGGCGCTTCCGCAAGTGGAGCGGTCGCGATCTCCACGAGACCGTACGGCTCTTCACGATGAGCGCGGCGGACTTCCTCGACGAGTGGTTCGAGGACGAACGGGTCAAGGGCGCGCTCGCGACCCAGGCGATCATCGGCGCGTGGTGTGGGCCGATGACACCGGGCTCGGCCTACGTCCTGATGCATCACTGGATCGGCGAGGTGGACGGTCACGCCGGCGCGTGGGGATGGGCGAAGGGCGGTATGGGCGGGATCTCGGCGGCGATGGCTCGGTCCGCCGAGGCCGCGGGCGCCGAGATCCGAACCGACGCCGAGGTCGACCGGGTCGCGATCAACGCGAGCGGCCGGGCGGTGGGGGTCGCGCTCGCGGACGGTTCGCTGGTCCGAGCGCAGCGCGTCGTCTCGTGCGCGCACCCGGTCACGACGTACCTGTCGCTGATCGGCGAGGAGCGGCTGCCGGGCGACGTCGTCCACGACGTGAAGCGGTACCGGACGCGCTCGGGCTCGGTCAAGCTGAACGTCGCGCTCTCCGAGCTGCCGGCGTTCCCCGCATGGGACCAGGAGGGCGACCTGCACAAGGGCCTCGTCGCCGTCTCGCCGTCGATCGAGTACCTCGAGCGCGCGTGGGACGACGCCAAGTTCGGCCGGATGAGCGAGCACCCGTACGTCGAGGTGGTGTTCCCCACGGCGCACGAACCCGAGGGGCTCGCCCCGAAGGGCAGGCACCTGATGCTCGCGTTCAGCCAGTACGGCCCGTACGAGCTGGCCGAGGGATCGTGGGACGAGGGCGGCCGCGACGACTACGCGGCCCGGGTGCTGAAGGCGCTGGGCGAGTTCGCGCCTTCGCTCGAGTCGGCGGTCGAGCACCTCGAGGTGCTCACGCCGAGGGACATCGAGGAACGGTTCGGCCTGATCGGCGGGAACATCATGCAGGGCGAGCTCACGCCGGACCAACTGTTCAGCTTCCGCCCGATCCCCGGGCACGGGGACTACCGGACGCCGGTCGCCGGGATGTACCTGTGCGGCTCGGGCACCCATCCGGGCGGTGGCGTGATGGGGGTCCCCGGGCGGAACGCCGCCTCGGTGATCCTGCGCGACCACAAGCGCGGCGAGTTCGTCGGGCGCATCAAGAACCTCGGCCGCTAGATGCTGACGCAGCTCGCCCAGGCCGTCCGCGAACGCCGGCTCTCGGCGGTCGAGCTCGTGCAGGAGTCGATCGCACGGATCGAACGCCTCGACCCTGCGCTGAACGCGGTCACGGCGGTCTGGCCGGAGGAGGCGCTCGCGGCGGCGAGGACGCTCGACCGGCGCGGCGCCGAGGGTCCGCTCGCCGGCCTGCCGTTGCTCGTCAAGGCCAACACCGACGTGGGCGGCAAGGTCACGAACTTCGGCTCGCGGACGATGCTCGAACGCCCACCCGCCGAGCGGAGCGAGATCACGGTGGAGCGGATGGTCGCGGCGGGCGCGATCGTGCTCGGCAGGACGAATATCCCCGAGTTCGCGTTCCAGGGATGGACCGACAACGACGTCTTCGGACCGACACTCAACCCGTGGGGGCTCGAGTGGTCGCCGGGCGGCTCCTCCGGCGGCTCCGGCGCGGCCCTGGCGGCGGGCCTGGTTCCGCTCGCGACCGGGACCGATGGCGGGGGGTCGATCCGGACGCCGGCGTCGTTCTGCGGGCTCGCCGGTCTCAAGCCCACCGCGGGCCTGATCGGGCGGCGTCCGATCCCGTCGTGGCTCGAGGCCTCGACCCAGGGACCGCTCGCGCCGGGCGTCGAGGACGCGAAGCTGCTGCTGCATGTGATGCGCGGGCCGGCGAGGGGCGATCCGTCCGCGGCGCCCGTGTGGCAATACGGCGGCGGGATGCCGAGGCGCGTCCTGGCGACGCCGCGCTCTCGGGACTTCGGGCCGCTGCCGCCGGAGGTGGACGAGCCGTTCCGCGCGGCGCTCGCCGCGATCGAACGGGACCTGGGTCTCACCGTCGAGGAGATCCCCACGTCGTCGCTGTTCCCCACGGCGGGCGTCACCGGCGGCGAGTCGCGCGACGACTGGTACGTCACCGTGACGGTCGAGGAGCTCCAGTTCCTCGGCCGATCGTGGGTCCAGGCGCACCTCGCCGAGTTCAGCGCGGCGTTCCGGTCGGAGATGGAGCGCGCGCTGGGGTTCACGCTCGACGACTACCTGGCCGCACGACACCGGCGGTTCGTCTACACGGAGGACCTCGACCGCCTCCTCGACGACGACACCGTGCTCGTCCTGCCGACCCACGGGTACCAGGGATGGCTCGCGGACGGGACGCTCCCCGGCACCGATCGCTCGGCCGGCCCGGAGGGCTACAACGCCGGCGAGTTCAACCTGAGCGGCCACCCGGCGCTCAGCGTGCCGGCCGGGGCGTGCTCGAACGGTCTCCCGTTCGGTCTCGAGATCGTCGGGCCGCGCTACCGTGACGACCTCGTGCTGGAGTTCGGCGCGGCGTTCGAGGGCGTCCGGCCCTGGCCGACGGTCGCAACGGGGTACGAGCCCTTCGCCGTCCCCTAGAGATCCCGAGGACGGACGTGGTCGATCAGGCGACGAGATCGCGCCGGTCGAAGGCCGCCACGGCGATCCCCGTCGCGACGATCGCGATCGCGGCGAGCACGGCCGCATCCCAAGGATCGAGCCCGTGCGCGATCGGGTCGGACTCCCGGTAGAAGAAGAACGGCGAGAGGCGTTGGAGCCAGCCGAGACCGTCGACCGAGAGCGCGAGGACGTCGATGAGGTACGAGCCCGCGGCGATCCCCGCCGTGAGCCCGATCGCGACCGACCGGCGTCCCGTGCCCGCTCCCACGGCGAGGGCGATCGAGCCGAACGCGATCGAGAGCAGGACGCAGTCGCCCACGGCCGCCGCGATGTTCGCCGTCGAGACGGCGATCTCGAACGGCGGTCCCGACAGGGCGATCGCGAGGACGAGCACGACGCCGAGCCCGACCGTCGCCGCGAGCATCGCGAACGCCTTGTCGAAGAGGACCCGCCGACGCGGGACGGGGGTCGAGAGCAGCAGGTCGAGGGTCTCATGCTCCTCCTCGCCGGCGATCGCGCGGGAGCCGGCGCCGATCGCGAAGATCAGGAACAGCACCGGCGCGAAGATCGAGAACAGGCGCGCCTGCAGGTACCCGGCGGGGGACGCGAAGTCCTCGCCGAACGCCTTGCGGAGCCCCTCCGGGAGCGAGTCCAGCAGCCGCTCGAACGACGCGGCGTTCTCGTGGATGCTCGGGTAGAAGGCCGTCGTCAGGAGACAGGCCGCGACGAGGCCCATCGCCCACCAGGTCAACGCGCGCCGTTGTTCCACGAGGGTCTTCGAGAAGACGCTACCCAGCTTGGTCCTCGGGACCGGCGTAGAAGGTCAGGAAGATCTCCTCGAGGCTGGGTTCGCGGCTCTGGAGATCGAGGACCTCGTACCGCGCCAACGCCTTGACGACGGGGTCGATCGGTCCCGCGAGGGTGATCCGGAGCCGGTCGCCGAACGCGACGACCTCGCGCACGCCCGGCACGTGTTCGAACGCCGGGGCCGGGACGGGCGACGCCATCCGCACCTCGATCATCTTGAGCGCCTTGCCCTTCAGGTCGGCGATCTCCTCGACGGCGGCGAGGCGACCGTCGCGGATGATGCCGACCCGGTCGCACACGTGCTCCACCTCGGGCATCACGTGGGACGACAGGAAGACCGTGCCCCCGCGCTCACGGGTCTCGTGGAGGACCCGGTAGAACTCCTGCTGCATCAGCGGGTCCAGCCCCTGGGTCGGCTCGTCGAGGATCAGGACCTCGGGGCGATGCATGAACGCCTGGATCAACCCGACCTTCTGTTTGTTCCCGTGGGACAGCGACGCGATGCGGATGCCGAGATCGAGGTCGAACCGATCGGCCAGGTCGCGGACGGATCGTTCCTCCACTCCGCCCCTCAGCGAGCCGACGTACGTGAGCTGCTCGAGCCCGGTGAACCGCTCGTAGAGCCCGAACTCGCCCGGCAGGTAGCCGATGCGCCGGTGGATCTCGACCGCGTCGCGGCGAGCGTCCAGACCGAGGACGGCCGCCCGGCCGCCGGTCGGTCGGATGAAGTCGAGGATGGTCCGGATCGTGGTCGTCTTGCCCGCGCCGTTGGGACCGAGGTACCCGAAGATCTCCCCTCGTTCCACCGAGAACGTCAGGTCGACCACGCCGCGCGAACGACCGTAGGACTTCGTCAGCCGCGCGACCTCCAGCGCCGGCGTGGATCCGTTCACGGCCCCAGCATGTACCCCACGCGTCTCGGCAGGCGAGCGAGGAGGTCGGTCAGCCGTCCCGGGGTGCGCCCCGCATCCAGGCGGTCGTCGCGCCGGAAGATCGCGTGGCCGACGACGCGCTCCCCGATCGAGAAGATCGGTTCCGGCGGGAAGCGCCTGTGGTCGCCGTCCGAGATCGGGAGCCTCGTCGCCTCGTCCTCCACCCCGAGAGCGAGCCCCGAGAGGATCTTCCCGCCGAGGTGGCAGGGGCCGACCCCGTTGCCGGTGAACCCGAGCCCGTAGTGCGTGGCCCCGCCCGGCAGCGTGCCGAAGAACGGCAGGTGCAGGCCGGCCACGTCGATCGGGCCGCCCCACGCGGTCTCGAGCGGCACGCCGTCGAACGCGGGGAACCACCGGCGGAAATCGCGCACGAGCGCCGAGGCGGAGCGCTCGTCGTAGCCGTAGCTGGGCGAATCGGCGCCCCGGCCGGTAACCCGGAGGCTCGAGCCGCCGAACGCGATGCGTCCGTCGCGCGTCGGCCGCAGGTAGTGGAGCGAGGTCCGCAGGTCGTAGACGCCCTCGCCGCCAGTCCAGCGAATCGCCTCGAGGCGCTCGGGGACGGGGGCGCTCATCACGATGTACGTGCCGCGGAAGAGCAGCGATCGCCGGAAGGCCCGCAGCGCCCGCGCCCACGCGTTCAGGGCGACGATCGCGCGTCCGGCCCGGACCACGCCGGACGGTGTCTCGGCCGCCGGCCGGCGGGCGTCGAACCGCACGACGGGCGTGCCCTCGAAGATCCGGACGCCTCGCTCGACGAGCAGGCGCCGCAGCCCCCGCGCGAGCCGGGCCGGGTGCACGGTCGCGGCATGGCTGACCCGGAAGCCCGTCCGAACGACGGGCGAGTCGAAGCGCTCGCGGACCTCGTCCTCGGACAACGGCTGGTACACGTCGGCGAGCCCCAGACGCTCCGCCTCCGACACGGTCTCTCGGACCGACGCGTCGTGCGCCGGATTCGTCGAGACGCCCAGGTCGCCCGACGGCTCGTACCAGGCGTCGACCCCGGCGTCCTCGCACCACGCGCCGACCTCGTCGATCGACCGCGCGGCCGCCTCGATCGTCCGCCTCCCCCCTTCGCCGTGACGCTCGAGCAGCAGGCCGGCTTCGTCGTACAGCCCGTTGACGAACCCACCGTTGCGGCCGCTCGGCCCACCGCCGCAGATGTCGCGCTCGAGGAGCACCACGTCCAGAGCAGGTTCGCGCTCCTTGAGGAACCACGCGGTCCACATCCCGGTGTACCCGCCGCCGAGGATCACGACATCGGCGGTGACGTCCCGCTCGAGCGGGGACGTCTCGGGTCCGGCGAACTCGGGCAGCGCGAGCGCCTCCTCGAGCCACCAGCTCCGCCGCGCGGGTCGAGGGATGCCGAGGTCCGTCAACGGGGTCCCAGCTTGTAGCCCAACCGGCGCGGGAGCCGAGCGATCGCCCCCGTGAGGGCGCCGACGCGCCGCCCCGCGTCCTCGCGGTCGTCCTTGCGGCGGATCGCGGCGTTCACGATGAACGCGCCGGGTGAGCGGAACGGCTCCGGCGGGAACCGCTTGGGGGTCCGGGTCACGACCGCGAGGCGCGTGAAGCCGTCCTCCGCGTGCATGGCCAGTGCGGCGAGGATCTTGCCCGCCAGGTGCGTCGGGCCGACACCGTTGCCGGTGTAGCCGAGACCGTAGTGGACGTTGCCCCGGCCGATCGTCCCGAAGAACGGCATCGTGAAGCCGCTCACGTTGATCGGGCCACCCCACGCGGCGTCGATCGGCACGCCGTCGAAGCTCGGGAACATCCGATACAGGTCGTCGGCCACGCGTCGGGCATACCTCGGCTCGTAGTCGTACCGATTGTCGATCCGGCTGGCGAGGTTCGGCTGCAGGCCGCCGAGCCCGAGCGCGATCCGGCCGTCGGGCGTGGTCCGCGCGTAGTGGATCGACGATCGCAGGTCCCGGATCGCCTCGCCTCCGGTCCAGCCGAGGTCCTCGAGCCGGTCGGGTGCCGGCGCCGTGACGACCATGTACGAACCGCGCAGCGTCAGCAGCGGCCTGAACGACCTCCACCAGGTCGCCCAGGCGCCGAGGCCGACCACGGCGTCGCCCGCCCGCACCGAGCCGCCCGGCGTCTCCGCCGTCACCCGCGCACCCATGCCCAGCCGCGTGACCGTCGTACGTTCGAAGATCCGGACGCCGTTCTCGATCAGCAGGCGCCGGAGGCCCCGGGCCAACCTCGCGGGGTGGACGGTCGCGGCGTCGGCGATCAGCACCCCGCTTCCGAACCGCGGGGACGCGCACCGCTGCTGGACCTCGCCGGCGGTGAGGATCTGATACTCGTCCTCGACGCCCAGCGCGCGCGCGGCCTCCAGCGACCCCTCCCAGGCCCCCTCGTGCCGCTCGTTCGTCGCGACCGCGAGGTCGCCGCCGTGACGGAACCAGGCGTCGACGCCGTTCGCCCGGCACCAGGTGCCGATCTCGGTCGGCGCGCGACCGCACGTCATCAGCAGCTCCATGGCGTCGCCGTCGCCGTACGTGTCGCGGACGTCGCGGATCTTCTCCCACCACCCGTCGCAGAACCCGCCGTTGCGGCCGCTCGGACCGCCTCCACAGATGTCGGTTTCGAGCAGCACTACGTCGAGGTCCGGTTGCCGCTCCTTCAGGAACCACGCGGTCCACATGCCCGTGTACCCGCCGCCGAGGATCACGACATCTGCGGTCGTGTCGCGCCGGAGAGGCGGCGCCTCCGGCCCGGCGAACTCCGGCAGCGCGAGCGCCTCCTCGAGCCACCACGAACGTTCGGCCGGGCGGGGTGCATCGGTGCGTGGCATCGCGTCCCTCCTGCGTGATCCTGCTTCCTTGGCCTCGCCCGTCGGCCCTGCGGTATCGTGCGAACCCATCCTTCCACGTCTCTTGGCCACGTCTCTTGGCCTCGCCTCTTGGCCACGGCTCTTGGCCACGGCTCTTGGCCAGGTCTCGTGGCCAGGTTCTTCAGGAGGACATCGCGATGGTCGATCGCCCCCGATCGCACATGGTCACCGATGGGCCCGAACGCGCCCCCGCGCGCGCGATGCTCCGAGCCGTCGGCTTCTCCGAGGAGGACTTCGACAAGCCGCAGGTGGGCGTGGCTTCGTCGTGGAACGAGGTGACTCCGTGCAACTACCACCTCGGCAAGCTCGCCGTGCTCGCGAAGGAAGGCGTCCGCCAGGGAGATGCGGTCCCGATGGAGTTCACGACGATCGCGGTCTCCGACGGCATCGCGATGGGGCACGAGGGGATGAAGGCGTCGCTGATCAGCCGCGACGTGATCGCCGACTCGGTCGAGCTCGTGATGCACGCCGAGAGGCTCGACGGGCTCGTGGGCATCGCGGGGTGCGACAAGTCCGAGCCGGGGATGCTCATGGCGATGGCCCGGCTCAACCTGCCCTCGGTCTACCTGTATGGGGGCACGATCCTCGCCGGGACGTACGAGGGCCGCGACATCACGATCCAGGACGTCTTCGAGGCGGTGGGGGCGCACGCGAAGGGCTCGATCGACGACGCCGAACTCCTCGGCATCGAGCGCGCGGCGTGCCCGACCACCGGCTCGTGCGCCGGCATGTACACCGCGAACACGATGGCCGCGGCCGGGGAGGCGCTCGGTATGTCGCTGCCCGGCAGCGCCAGCCCGCCGGCCGTCGACTACCGCCGTGAGGTGTTCGCGCGGGAGTCGGGCCTCGCGCTGACGAAGCTGCTGAGGTCGGGCATCCGGCCGCGGGACATCCTGACCAAGGACGCGTTCGCGAACGCGATCGCCGTCGTGATGGCGCTGGCCGGATCGACGAACGCCGTGCTGCACCTGCTGGCGATTGCGCACGAGGCTGGGGTGGAGCTCGAGCTCGACGACTTCGACCGCATCAGCCGGTCCGTGCCGCATCTCGTCGACGTGCGCCCGGCGGGGAAGTTCGTGATGCAGGATCTCGACCGCGTCGGCGGGGTGCCGGTCGTGATGAAGGAGCTCCTCGAAGCCGGTCTGCTGAACGGCGACGCCCTCACCGTGACGGGCAAGACGATCGCGGAGAACCTCGAGGAGGTCGGGCCACCCGCACCCGACGGGACGGTCGTCCGGCCGTTCTCGGAGCCGATCCACCCGGAGGGCGGCACGGCGATCCTCTACGGGTCGCTGGCGCCCGAGGGCTCGGTGATGAAGATCGCCGGGGCCGCGTCGCTCGAGTTCCGCGGGCGTGCGCGGCCGTTCGACTCCGAGCAGGAGGCGTTCGAGGCGGTCACGAGCGGCTCGATCGTCGCGGGCGACGTCATCGTGATCCGGTACGAGGGCCCGAAGGGATCCCCGGGGATGCCTGAGATGCTCGCGGTGACGGCGGCGGTAGCGGGTGCGGGCCTGGGGGCGGAGGTGGGCTTGATCACCGACGGGCGGTTCAGCGGCGCGTCGAAGGGGTACAGCGTCGGCCACGTCGCGCCGGAGGCATTCGTCGGCGGCCCGATCGCGCTGGTGCGCGAGGGCGACGCGATCGCGATCGACGCAGCGAACCGCAGGATCGATCTGCAGGTGGAAGACGACGAGTTCGATCGACGGCGAGCCGCGTGGCAGCAGCCCGAACCGCGCTACGCGAGTGGGGCGCTCGCGAAATACGCGAAGCTCGTCGGTTCGGCCTCCAGGGGCGCCGTCACCTGGTGACCGTCCAGTTCGCGTCGACCTGAGCGGTTCCGGGCCGCACATGCGAGAGGAGGCGGGCTCGGGGCCCGCCTCCTCTCCTTTCGGTGCGTCGTGGTGCGACCCGTTCAGGGTCGATCTACACGTCGAAGAACACCCGCGACGCGTCGGGGACGTCCGTGCTGACGCCGTTCGTGGTGTCGGTCAGCACGATGTTCGTGTAGGTCACGGCCGCGAGGACGCGCCTCTGGCCATTCGGGCAGGTGAACTCTGGTGCCGGCAGCGGACCGGCGGTCAGGCTCTCCACGATCCTGCCGTTCTTCGGCTCGAACGAACCGCCCCCTGACACCGCACCCTCGAACGACTCCTTGTTGGCGGCCTGCGGGTGCTTCCCGCCGCCGTTGATGCAGGCGTACAGGGCGGTTGCGTCCGCCGTCAGCGTGTAGTCGATGTTCTCGTTGCCCAGGCCTCGCTCGTCGAAGCTCACGACCAGCGCGCCATCGTTGTTGACCGACGAGGTCGCCGAGTGGAACTTGGGAGCGCCGGCCAGCGCCGCGCTCGATCCGACGACGAGCATGGCGAGGGTCACGGCCGCAACGACGGCGGCCTTCATGCCTCTCCTCATCACTGTCTCCTTCCTCTTCGTTCGGCACCCCACCGCCGGCGAAATCGAACCACCACCTCCGTTCGGTCCGCGGGGTCGCGCCGGTGGGGTCTCACTGGTCATTCCACTCGCCGGCGTCGGTTTCCACACCAGCGTCGGTCCCAATCCTTGGGGAAAAGTGGGACCATCACCCCGCCACATCGGACCGGCCTCGTGGGCAACGGAACGCCCATTTGGGCACCCCTAAGGGCAGATTCAGATGAGGCCGAGGCGAACGGCCGCCGCGGCGGCCTGAGCCCTCGTGCTCGTGCCGAGGGACAGCTGGATGTCGTGAACGAGCGTCTTCACGGTTCGCTCGGACAACTGGAGTTCCCGGGCGATCGCCCGGGTGGTCGCTCCGGTCGCCAGAAGCCTCAAGACCTCGACCCGCCGGAGATCCAGCACCGGTTCGAAGGCCGAGCCCGAGCTGGCGTCTTCGACCCGAAGACCGGCGGCGGCGGCCCTGACGCTTGCGACGAGTTGGTCACTGGTCAGGCCATCGTGAGGAAGCGTTGCCATCACCCTCGAGGTCACGTGGCGACTCGCCTGACCGAAGAGCATGGGTGTGGTGAGCAGGATGACGGGACACGGGAGTTCGAGATCGCGAGCGGATTTCGAGCAGACCACGGCGACGTCCAGAGTGGTTGTGGCGCCTGCTGCCTCGGGCGACACGTCTCGTGCACCATCGAAAACGATGCACGAGCAGCCCTGTTCGCTGAGGATCGCGACGATTCCGCGACGCAGAACGTCGTCGTCCTCCAGGATGCCCACGCGTAGATGTACCACGTACGGTGTTCTTCCTTTCAGGCGGACACCCGCCCACGTACGGTAGCAACCGTAGGGCGTTCGTTGGATGTGATTCTCGTCATCTGTTGGATGTGATTCTCGTCACACGTCGAACGGATGAGGCGTGTCGCGCAAGCGTTTCTGGGATCGGTGGGACCAACCAAGTGTCATGCCGCAGTGTCTCGGCGATGCCGGCGCGCAGCATGTCGACCGTCGGGCTTCCCGCGCGTACGGCCCGACGTGCATGATCTGCGCCGACGCGCCCTCATCGCACCGCTCGACACGCAGCGCCCAGGGTTTGCGTCCGCGGAGCCGGAAGGGACAGACTCGCTCGATCCGGTCGTCGAGCGGAGGGTCGGTTCGAGGTGGAGCAGCCGCTGCCGGCGGAACGACACCGCCGGATCCATGAGCTCCTCAGGGAGGAGCGGGTCGTGCGCGTCTCGGCACTGTCGGAGCACCTCGGTGTCTCCGAGGTGACGATCCGGCGCGACCTCGAGGTGCTGGAACGACGGGGGATACTCGAGCGCACGCACGGCGGCGCGGTCGCCACCCAGTGGGTGCGGTCCGAACCGGCCTACCGGGACGCGGCTTCGACGAATCCGATCGAGAAGCGCCTGATCGGGGCCGCCGCGGCCGCGCTGGTCGAGCCGGGGGACGCCCTCTACCTGAACGGGGGGACGACCACGCTGCAGGTGTTCCGGCACCTGCGTGCCACCGGGCTCAAGGTCGCCACGAACCACGTCGGGATCGCGCTCGAAGCGGCCGATCGAGACGTGGAGCTGCTGCTGCTTGGCGGCCACTATCGAGCACCGAGCAACTCGGTTGTCGGGCCGTTCGCGACCGAGGCCCTCCGGCGCACCCACGCGACGAAGGCGTTCATCGGCGTCGAGGGCATCGGCGTCGGCTCGGGGCTCACCACGCCGGTCGCGGCCGAGGCCGAGATCGCGCGCGTGATGATCGAGCAGACGCGGGGCCGGGTGCTGGTCGTGGCCGACCACTCGAAGATCGGGACCGTGGCCGACTTCGTGATCGCCCCGCTCGAGGAGGTCGACGCGCTGGTGGTCGACGAGGGTTGTTCCGAAGCGTACCGGCAGCGTTTGACCGAAGCCGGCATCGAGGTCATCGTTGCGGCCGAACGGGCCTCGGCCGTCTCCCGCAGCGGGTGACGTTCGGAGAGAAGGGGGGAACCGGATGGATGTGAACGAGCAGTCGGCCCGAGACTCCGCCGACCTCGGGAAGTTCGGCTACAAGCAGGAGCTCAAGCGCGAGCTCCACACGTTCAGCTCCTTCGCGGTCGCGTTCAGCTACATCTCGCCGTCGACCGGGATCTTCACGCTGTTCTTCCTCGGGATGGCGGCGATGGGCGCGTACCTGTTCTGGACGTGGCCGGTTGTCGCGCTCATGCAGTTCGTCGTCGCCCTGAACTTCGCCGAGCTCTCCAGCCACTTCCCCGTCGCGGGCTCCGTCTACCAGTGGACGAAGTACCTGTCCGGGAGGGGCTACGCGTGGTTCACCGGCTGGTTCTATCTGATCGCCGGGATCTTAACCGTGGCGTCGGTCTGCGCGACGCTGCCGCTCGCGCTCCTGCCGATGCTGAACCAGATGTTCGGCTGGACCCTCAACACGAACCTCGGCAGTACCGACCAGGTCGTGACGGCGTTGATCACGCTGTTCCTGATCACGGTCTTGAATATCTACGGCGTGAAGATCGTCGCCATCGTCAACAACACCGGCGTGTTCTTCGAAGTCCTGGGGATGGTCGTCTTCGCGGTCCTGCTGGCGGTCGCGCACAACAACCAGGGGTTCGGCGTCATCTTCAGCTCGGGCGCGACAGGGAACATCTTCGAGTTCCCGGCACCGTTCAGCCTGTCGTTCTTCCTCGTCGCGATGTTCATGAGCCTGTACGTGATCTACGGGTTCGACACGGCGTCCACGCTCGCCGAGGAGACGCACAACCCCAGGCAGGAGGGGCCGAAGGCGGTCCTCGCCTCCGTGATCGGCGCCTTCATCATCGGCGCCGTCTTCCTGTGGGGCGTCCTGATCGCCGTGCCGGACATGGGCGAGGCGGTCGCCGGGTTCGCGAGCCCGCCGGTGATCATCGGCGAGGTGCTCTCGTCGGCCCTTTCCTCCCTCTACCTGCTGGTCGTGGCGGCGTCGATCTTCGTCTGCTGCATGGCGATCCTGACGTCGACCATCCGACTCGCGTTCGGGATGGCCAGGGACGATCAGCTGCCGTTCTCCAAGGTCATGGCCAAGGTCAACCCGCGGCTCCACACGCCCGTGTGGACGTGCGTGATCATCGGGGGGCTCTCGGCGGTCCCCTTCATCCAGTTCGCGGGAGCGAGCACGATCGCGGTCGGGGCGACCGCCTCGATCTACTTCAGCTACCTGCTGGGGAACCTCGCGTTCATGCGGGCGCGGGTGAGGGGGTGGCCCAAGACACGGGCCCCGTTCTCGCTCGGCAGGTGGGGCAAGGTGGTCAACCTCGTCGCGATCGTGTGGGGTCTCGCGATGCTGCTGAACTTCCTCACTCCGTCTTCGGCGTCGTCGGCGTTCGACCCGAACGCGTCCGGCGCCAACTACCTCCGGATCTTCGCGGACCCCAAGCCGATCCAGACCGACTACTTCGTCGAGGGCGAGCAGCTCGTCGACTTCAAGATCGACTTCCTCAACAAGATCCCGGTGATCTGGACCGTGTTCGCGGTGGTCATCATCGTGGGCGCGATCTACTACTTCGCCGTGCAACGCAAGAAGCCGTACGAGGCGGTGGTGGCTCCCACCGACGAAGACCTCCAAGGCATCGTCTCGGGCTGACGGCACAGAGTGAGGGGCGGCCGGGGGGCCGCCCCTCCGCACGTCCCGTGCCATCATCGGCGCCGATGAAGATCGTGACGAGTCCCAGGGCCGCGGCCTATATCGGCGAGCACGGCGGTTCGGTATGGGTGTGGCTCGACCCCCACCGCGGGATCGTCGGATCGTACGTGTGGCTCGAGGCCCATTGCGAACCGCCCCGGTCCAGCCGCCGTACGAAGTTCACCCGCGCCTCGCGGCGCCCGCATCGATTCAAGCGGATCGAGCAGGACGACTTCGTGCTCCACTACGACTTCGGCAACATGGACGAGCCCGAGGAACTGCATTTCGATCGCAAGGGCTGGCGCAGCGGCACCCAGCGCCTCGAGGCCTACTGGAACGGCTCGGTGTTCGTCGGCGACGACATACCGCCGCCGGGCAGATAATCGAGGGAGCGTCGGACATCGGAGGTCCGCATGGAGGTCCGCTCGACGGTCGAGGCGGCGGCGCTGGTTCGAGCACGTGGCGGCCGCCTCTTCGTGTGGCCGGACCGGCAGCGGTGCTGCCAGGGGGTCACGTACCTTCACACGGCCAGCCACCCGCCACCGGGGAGGGCGTTCGAACCCGTGGAGGGGTCCCATGGATTCGAGCTGTGGTTCGATTCCGGAGGCCTGCAGTCGCCCGATGCACTCCACCTCGACGTCCGGGGCTGGCGGACCAAGCGCGTCGAGGCCTATTGGAACGGGTGCGTCTTCGTCGTCTAGGCTTTGATGCGTTCGCCCTTCGGATCGTAGAGCGGTTCGTCGGCGACGTCGGCCCCGATCCACTCGCCGAAGACCTCGACCTCGACGGCCCTCCCGGTCACCGCGAGGTCCGTGGGCAGGTACGCGTACGCGATGCTGGCGCCGACCGTGAAGCCGATGCCGCCCGAGGTCACCCGCGCGACGACGTCGCCCTCGGCGCGCACGGGTTCGTTCCCGAGCGTCGAGGAGCGCGGGTCCGCCAGCACCAGGCAGGCCAGCCTGCGTCGCACCCCCTCGGCGCGGACCCGCTCGAGCGCCTCCCTGCCCAGGAAGTCCTTGCCCGACGCCACGGCGAACGCCAGTCCCGCCTCGACCGGCGAGTCGTCGGGGGTCACGTCCGAGCCCCAGGCGCGATAGCCCTTCTCGAGCCGGAGCGAGTCGATCGCTCGATAGCCGGCCGGGAGCATCCCGTGCGGCGCGCCCGCCTCGATCAGGGTGTCCCACAGCGTCGCGCCGAGCTCCGACGGTGCGTAGAGCTCCCATCCGAGCTCGCCGACGTAGGTCACGCGGAGCGCGCGGCACGGGACATCGCCCACCGTGACCTCGCGCGACGCCATGAACGGGAAGCCCTCGCGGGACAGGTCGTCCGGGCAGACGGAGGTCAGGATCTCTCGCGCGCGCGGGCCCCACAGCCCGAGGCACGCGAGGCTCGAGGTCACGTCGCGCACCTCGACGTCTTCGGAGCCGTCGAGCCGCCCGGCGATCCACGCGAGGTCGAGGCTCCCCGAGGCCGTGCCGGTCACGATCCGGAACCGCTCCGGTGACAGGCGGGTCACCGTGAGGTCGCACTGGATGCCGCCGCGATGGTTGAGCATCTGCGTGTAGACGACGCGGCCTTGCGCCACGTCGACGTCGTTCGCGCAGATCCGCTGGAGGAACGCACACGCCTGCGGACCCGAGACCTCGAGCTTGGCGAAGCTCGTCTCGTCGAACAACCCGGCGCGCTCGCGCGTCGCCGTGTGCTCGGCCACGATCGCGGTCGACCAGTGCTCGCCGGCCCACCCTCGCGGCCGCAGCGAGTCGTACGCGGGATCCTCGTTCGAGCGGAACCAGTTCGCGCGCTCCCAGCCGGCCTTCTCGCCGAACTCCGCGCCGAGCGCCTCGAGCCGCGCGTAGGTGGGTGAGACCTTGAGCGGCCGGCCCGCCTGGTAGTCCTCGCCCGGGTACTTCACGTCGTAGTGCTTCGCGTAGATCTCGTGGGCGCGCGCGAGCGCGTATCGCCGGCTCCGGTAGTGCGCCCCGAACCGACGCACGTCCATCTTCGACAGATCCATCGACGGCTCACCGTCGACGATCCATTCGGCGGTGTACCGCCCGACGCCCGCCCCTCCGGTGATGCCGTGGGCGCAGAAGCCCGCCGCCACGAAGAAGCCCCGGACCTCGGTCTCGCCCAGGATGAAGTCGTCGTCCGGCGTGAACGCCTCGGGACCGTTGATGAAGCGGTTGATCTCGGTGGTACGCAGGGCGGGGATCAGGTTGAACGCACCCTCCGCGATCGGCTCGAACCGCTCCCACTTCTCCCGCAGCAGCCGGTGGTTGAAGTCCTGCGGGATCGCCGTGTCGACGTGCCAGGGGTCCGGGTTGCGCTCGTACCCGCCGACCACCAGACCGCCGACCTCCTCGCGCACGTACACGAGGTTGTCGGGGTCGCGCAGGGTCGGAAAGCTCGCCGTGACGCCGTCGATCGGCCGCGTGATCAGGTACTGGTGCTCCATCGGCACCACGGGGATCTCGACACCGCCGAGCCGCCCGAGCTCGTGGGCCCAGATCCCTGCGGCGTTCACGACGACCTCCGCCTCGATCGCGCCGTGGTCGGTGACGACGCCGGTCACCCGCCCGTCGCGAACGCCGACCTCCTGGACGCGGACGCCGGTGCGGATCCTCGCGCCACCGCGTTTGGCGCCCTCGGCGAAGGCCATCGTCAGCCCGGTGGGATCCAGGTGGCCGTCCGTCGGGACGAACTGCGCCCCCAGCACGTTCGAGACGTCGAGCAGGGGGAACCGTTCGAGCGCCTCTTGGGCCGAGACGATCTCGACGGGCAGGCCGAAGCTCTTGGCCCAGCCGGCCTGCCGGGCCAGCGCCTCGAGCCGGTACGGGGAGGAAGCGAGGTGCAGCGTCCCCACCTCGTGCCATCCGGGATCGACGCCGGTCTCCTCCTCGAGCTTCGGGTACAGCTCGACGCCGTCCATCATCATCCGCGTGTGGCTCACCGAGTTCCGGAGCTGGGCGACCAGGCCCGCCGAGTGGAACGTGGAGCCGCTCGTCAGTTCGGAGCGGTCGAGCAGCAGGACGTCGTTCCACCCGAGCTTGGTGAGGTGGTACGCGATGCTGGTCCCGGCGACGCCGCCGCCGACGACCACGACCCGGGCGCGATCGTCCGTCACCTCGGATGGCACGTCAGACGGCACGTCAGATCGCCTCGGCGGCCTGCTCCAGCCAGCGCTCGAACCGTTCGTCCGCCATCGAACGCAAGAGCCGCTCGAAGTGCCGGTCCGCGTAGGCGACGTAGTCGATGTCGAGCGTGGACAGGCCCTGCTGGATCACGCCCCACATCGCCTCGCGGTAGTCGGACATGATCCGCATCAGCTGCAGGCGTGCGCGATGCGCCTGGGTGGGCTCGCCGAACGTCAGTCGGAGCAGCGTCTCCTGCGACGCCTCCGAGAGTCCGTTGTTGATCGAGAGGTTGCCCAGGTCGAAGAAGGGGTCGCCCATGCCCGAGTACTCGTAGTCGACGAGCCAGAAGCCGTCGGTCCCCCTGAGGAAGTTGTCCGACAGCAGGTCGTTATGGCACGGGCGCGCCCGGACGGGCGCACGGGAGAACGCGGCCTCGATCCGTTCGGCGTGAGCGTGGGCGGGTCCGTAGGCCTCGGGGATCGGGACGCCGCGCTCCACGGACACGCGCCGGTACGCCTCGACGATACGGAACGCGTCGAAGGTCGCCGGGAGGGCGGGCCCCGCGTGGATCGTCGAGACGACGCGCGCGACGTCGGCGAGCACCGACTCCTGCTCCATGTCGCCCTCGGCGAGCGGCTCACCCGCCACCCAGGCCGTGATCAGACACCCGTGTTCGGGCAGGTGGGCGACGACCTCGGGCCCGACCCCGGAGGCCGCGGCGGCGAGCGCGGCTTCGTACTCGGCCACGCGGTCGATGCCGAGCAGCGCGGTGTCCTCGTGCGAGAGCCGGAGGAAGAACGTCGCGGAGCCCACCTCGACTCGATAGTTGCGGTTGGTCCGGCCGGCCTCGATGGGGGTGATCGTCGGCTCGTGCCCCCGCCACTCCGGCACGGCCGCGATCACGGCATCGAGCTGCGGATCGGGGCCCACGGCGCGTGACGCTAGCCGGGGTGATCGTTTCCGGTCAAGGCTGAGCGGTTCCGAACGACTACGGCGTGTCGGCTGATTGTTCCTGCGCGGGTCACCCAACCGGTGGGTTGACAGGGGAACCCACGCCCGTACACTGGCCCGACCATGTTCATCAGGGAGAAGACGGGGCCGCGAGCCCTCGTACTTATCGCGTAGGCGCGGCCGGGCCGAGACAGGCCCGGGACCCGCGCCAGATGCCCCTCGCCCAGCGAGGGGCTTTTTGTACCCCGGTTCGCACCGATCGAGACGACCGACGAGGCCAAGAGAACAGGCCACAGAGAACAGGCCAAGAGAACGGGCCAAGAGAACGGGGAAGGGTGATCGAGATGCGCTACGAGTTCGAGCGAGGCGGCAGGACGGTCGCGAACGTTCTGTGGGAGGGTCCCGGACAGGTGACGGTCGATGTCACCGACGCCGCGGACCGGCCCCAGTTCGACCGGTTCTTCGGTGAGGAGGTCGCGTACCTGGACGCGGGCTTCGATTTCGGCGGCGGGATGGACGACGCCGGCATGACGACGCGTCGTCGTGACTGGACCCCCTGGGAGTTCGAACGGGCGACCCGGAATCTCGCGCACCGGCTGGGCTGCACGGTCCGCCGCGTCGAGACCGGGCCGGTCGAGGAACGGGACGAGCGTCGGGCGGAGGTCGCCGCCCCATGAAGGTGACGGGCGCGCAGGCGCTGTTCCGCTCGCTCGAGGGTGAGGGCGTCGACCTCGCGTTCGGGATCCCCGGCGGGGCGATCCTGCCCGCGTACGACCCGCTGATCGACTCGAAGGTCCGCCACGTCCTGTGCCGTCACGAGCAGGGCGCCGGCCACGCCGCCGAGGGGTACGCGTGGGCCACCGGGAAGGTGGGGGTTGCGATCGCCACCTCGGGCCCGGGAGGGTGCAACCTCGTGACGGCGCTCGCCGACGCGAAGATGGACTCGGTCCCGATGGTCGCGATCACCGGGCAGGTCCCGACGCCGGTCGTCGGCAACGACGCCTTCCAGGAGGCCGACATCACCGGCATCACGATGCCCATCACCAAGCACAACTTCCTGGTCAAGGACGCGAACGAGCTGGCCGTCACGATCCGCGAGGCGTTCCACATCGCCCGGACCGGCCGGCCGGGGCCCGTGCTCGTCGACATCCCGAAGGACGTCCAGCTGCAGGAGTCCACCTGGAGCTGGCCCGACTCCGTCGACCTCCCCGGCTACCGGCCGACCACCAAGGGCAACCTCAGGCAGGTGCGTTCGGCCGCCACGATGATCATGGAGTCCGAACGCCCGGTCCTGTACGTGGGCGGCGGCGTCATCAAGGCCGAGGCGCACCAGGAGCTCCTGAAGCTCGCGAACGACGGGAGGCTCCCGGTCACGACCACGCTGATGGCGCGCGGCGCGTTCCCCGACACGCACGAGCTCGCGCTCGGGATGCCGGGGATGCACGGCGGGTATACGGCCGTGACCGCGATGCAGAAGGCCGACCTGCTGGTGGCGCTCGGTTCGCGGTTCGACGACCGCGTGACCGGCCAGCTGTCCTCGTTCGCGAAGGGCGCGAAGATCATCCACGTCGACGTCGACCCGGCCGAGATCGGCAAGAACCGGGCGGCCGACGTGCCGATCGTCGGCGACTGCAAGGACGTGATCGCGAAGCTCCACACCGAGCTGCGACGTCTGCAGGACGAGGCGGGCGGGGTGCCGGATCGAAGGGCATGGCTCGCCCAGCTCGACGAGTGGAAGCGGACGTACCCCTACCGCTACGACCAGCCGGCCGACGGGCCGCTCAAGCCGCAGTTCTGCATCGAGCGGCTCTACGAGCACACGAAGGGCGACGCGATCGTCGTCGCGGGCGTGGGGCAGCACCAGATGTGGGCGTCGCAGTTCTGGCGGTTCAGCGAGCCGCGGACGTGGGTGAACTCCGGGGGGCTCGGGACGATGGGGTTCGCGGTGCCGGCGGCGCTGGGCGCCAAGGCCGGCCGGCCGGACCGCCGCGTGATCGCGATCGACGGGGACGGATGCTTCCAGATGACCAGCCAGGAGCTCGCGACCTCCACGGCCGAGAGCATCCCGTTCGTGACGGCGATCATCAACAACGCGCACCTGGGGATGGTTCGGCAGTGGCAGGAGCTGTTCTACGAGGAGCGGTACTCGCAGGTGTACCTGTCCTACGACGTGCCGGACTACGTGAAGCTCGCCGAGGCGTACGGCTGCGTGGGCCTGCGCGCCGAGCACCCCGACGAGGTGGACGCGGTGATCGACAAGGCTCTCTCGATCGAGGACCGGAGCGTGGTGATCGATTTCCGCGTGGACTCGAAGGAGATGTGCTTCCCGATGGTCCCGGCCGGCGCGAGCAACGACGACATCATCGTCGGGCCCGAGGGCCTGCGGCCGACGAACGACCCGGCCGAGGCGCCGGTCGCATGAGCCTCCACACCATCTCGGTGCTGGTCGAGGACAAGCCGGGCGTTCTGACCCGCGTCGCCGGTCTGTTCGCCGCGCGGGGGTTCAACATCGACTCGCTCGCCGTCGGACCGACCGACGACGCCGGCCTGTCGCGGATGACGATCGTCGTGCAGGTGGACACCAAGCCGCTCGAGCAGGTCACGAAGCAGCTCAACAAGCTCGTGAACGTGATCAAGATCCTGGAGCACGAGCCGGGCGACGCGGTCGAGCGCGAGCTGATGCTCGTGAAGGTCAAGGGCGAGGGCGATGCGCGGGCCCGCATCCTCGAGATCTGCGACGTCTTCCGCGTTCGCGTGCTCGACGTGACCCATCGGACGATCACGATCGAGGGCACGGGCACGCCGGTCAAGCTCGAGGCGCTGCTCGAGCTCCTGCGCGACTTCGGCATCGTCGAGCTCTCGCGCACCGGACGGATCGCGCTCGCGAGGGGCGACCGGGGGATCAAGGAGCGCTCCGCGCGGCTCCGGGCGGTCGCCGGGAGCGAGCAGGAGTGGACCGGGGGCGGCGTCTGACCGACGCCCCGACCGGCACGTGACCGGAAAGGTGGTACGGGACCGATGGCGACGATCTACCACGATGCGGAAGCCGATCCGTCGGTCCTTGCGGGGCAACGGATCGCAGTCCTGGGCTTCGGGAGCCAGGGTCACGCGCACGCGCAGAACCTGAGGGATTCCGGCCACGATGTCCGGGTCGGACTCCGCGAGGGTTCGGGCTCCTGGTCCAGGGCCGAGGAGGCGGGCCTGCCGGTGCGGCCGACCGCCGACGCCGTGGCCGAGGCCGACGTGATCATGGTGGTGCTCCCCGATACGGCGCACGGCGCCGTGTATGCCGCGGATATCGGGCCGAACCTGAAGGCGGGCGACATGCTGATGTTCGCGCATGGGTTCTCGGTGCATTTCGGGACCGTGCAGCCGCCTTCCGACGTGGACGTGACGATGATCGCCCCCAAGGGACCGGGTCACCTGGTCCGCCGGACGTACGAGGAGGGGATCGGCACGCCAGCACTCGTCGCGGTCCAGCAGGACGCGACGGGCACCGCGCTGCAGCGCGCGCTCGCGTACGGCGCGGGGATCGGAGCCGCCCGGGCCGGCATCATCCAGACCACCTTCAAGGAGGAGACCGAGACCGACCTGTTCGGCGAGCAGTCCGTGCTGTGCGGCGGGATCTCGACGCTCGTCGAGGCCGGGTTCGACACGCTGGTGCGGGCCGGCTACCAGCCCGAGATCGCCTACTTCGAGTGCCTGCACGAGCTCAAGCTGATCGTCGACCTGATCTACGAGGGCGGCCTGTCGTGGATGCGGTACTCGATCTCGGACACGGCCGAGTGGGGCGACTATATGAGCGGACCCCGGATCGTCGACGAGGGCGTGCGCGATCGCATGCGCCAGGTCCTGGCGGAGATCCAGGACGGCACCTTCGCGGAGGAGTGGCTGGGGGAGGCCGGCGCCGGCTTCCCCCACTTCCTCGCCATGCGCCGCGAGGCCCGCGGCTCGGAGCTCGAGCGGGTGGGCCGCGAGCTGCGTCCGATGATGTCCTGGCTCCACTCCGAGGAGAAGCGGGTGGACGGGAATGCGGAATGAAGGAGTCCCCGATGGCGAACGCCAATGACCCCGACGTAGTCCGGATCTTCGACACCACGCTGCGCGACGGCGAACAGGCACCCGGGATCGCGCTCACCCGGGCCGAGAAGGTCGAGATCGCGGAGCAGCTGGCCCGTCTCGAGGTCGACGTGATCGAGGCGGGCTTCCCCGTCTCGAGCGAGGGCGAGTTCGAGGCGGTCAGCGAGATCGCGTCCAGCGTCAAGGGCCCGGTGATCGCGGCGCTCGCCCGCGTCGTGCCCGGCGACATCACCAGGGCGGCCGAGGCGCTCGGCGGGGCCGAACGCTGGCGCATCCATACGTTCATCTCGACCAGCGACATCCACATGACGGACATGCTCCGGATGAGCAACGGGCAGGTCCTGGACGCGATCCGCGAGGGCGTCAAGCTCGCCGTCGGCTTCACCGAGGACGTGGAGTTCAGCGCGCAGGACGCCACCCGCACCGAGCTCGATTTCCTGCTCGAGTGTTTCCGCGTCGCCGTCGACGCCGGCGCCACGACGATCAACGTGCCCGACACGGTCGGCTACGCGATGCCCCACGAGTTCGGCGAGCTGGTCCGCACGGTGCGCGAGGCGGTTCCCGACCACATCGTGATCTCGACGCATTGCCACAACGACCTCGGGCTCGCCGTGGCGAACTCGCTGGCCGGGATCGTGAACGGCGCGAGGCAGGTCGAGGTGGCCGTGAACGGGATCGGCGAGCGGGCCGGCAACTGCTCGCTCGAGGAGCTCGCGATGATCGTCCGGACGCGTCGTGAGGCGCTCGGCGTCTCGCACGGGCTGAACCTCAAGGAGATCGTCCGCACGTCGCGCCTGGTGAGCATGACGACGGGGTACGGCGTCCAGCCCAACAAGGCGGTGGTCGGCTCGTCGGCGTTCGCGCACGAGAGCGGGATCCACCAGCACGGCGTGCTGGCGAATCGAGCGACCTACGAGATCATGGACCCGCTCGAGATCGGTCTGGAGGGCAACCAGCTCGTCCTCGGCAAGCACTCGGGCCGGCACGCCTTCGCGGACGCGCTCGAGAAGATCGGGATCGAGCTCGACGAGGACCACCTCAACCGCGCCTTCGCGCGCTTCAAGGAGCTCGCCGACCGGAAGATCCAGCTGACGGACCAGGACCTCGCGGCGATCGTCTCCGAGGAGCTCGGGGCGGCCGCCGAGGACGTGTTCGTGCTCGAGGCGCTCCAGGTGGGCGGCGGAACCGCGCTGTCGCCGACGGCCAGCGTTCGGCTCCGCCGGGGCGAGGAGATGATCGAGGAGTCCGCGATGGGCGACGGGATGATCGACGCCGCGATGGGCGCGATCCAGCGGGCGTCGGGGGTCGAGGGCCGGCTCGTCTCGTTCAACGTTTCGGCGGTCACCGGCGGCACGGACGCGTTAGGCGACGTCGTCGTGCAGCTGGACGCGCTCGGACGCCGGGTGACGGGCCGGGGTGTCGCGACGGACGTGGTCGAGGCGAGCGCGCGCGCCTACCTCGCCGCGGTCAACCGCGCGATGCTGATGGCGAACCTCGAGGCCGAAGCCGAAGACGCCGAGAAGGTCACGCCGTGAGGACGCCCACCGTCGGGGTGATCCGGGGGGACGGGACCGGCCCCGAGGTCGTCGGCGAAGCCCTGAAGGTGTTGGAGACGCTCGACGTCGGGGCGGAGCTCGTCGAGTTCGACCTGGGTGCCGAACGGTACCTGCGCACCGGCGAGGCGCTGCCCGACGAGGAGCTCGAGCGCCTGCGCACGATGGACGCCGTGCTGCTCGGCGCCGTGGGTGACCCCCGTGTGCGCCCCGGCATTCTCGAACGCGACCTGCTGCTGCGCATCCGGTTCGAGCTCGACCAGTACGTGAACCTCCGACCGATCGTGCGGTATCCGGGCGTGGAGACCCTGGTGCCCTCGCACGGCGAGGACGACGTGAACATGGTCGTCGTCCGCGAGAACTCCGAGGGCCTCTACACGGGCGCCGGGGGCTTCCACCGCAAGGGGACGCCCCACGAGGTGGCCGTGCAGGAGTCGATCAACACCCGGCACGGCGTCGAGCGGATCGTCCGGTACGCGTTCGAGCTCGCGATGAGCCCCGGACGCAGGCGCAAGCTGACGTTGGTCCACAAGACCAACGTGCTCACCTACGCCGGCGACCTCTATCAGCGCGTGGTCGACGAGGTCGGGGCGGAGTTCCCCGACGTCGAACGGGACTACGTCCACGTGGACGCGGCGTGCATCTACCTGCTCGATCAGCCCTCGCGGTTCGACGTGATCGTCACCGACAACATGTTCGGCGACATCATCACGGACCTGGGCGCGATGATCCAGGGAGGGATGGGCGTCGCGGCGGGGGGCAACATCAACCCCGCCGGGATGAGCATGTTCGAGCCGATCGGCGGCACGGCGCCCGACCACACCGGCAAGGGGACGATCAACCCGCTCGCCGCGATCGGCGCGTTACAGATGTTGCTCGCGCAGCTGGGCAAGACGGAGGCGGCGGCAGCCGTGACCGCCGGCATCCGGTTCGCGTGCTCGAAGCTGCACTCGATGCGTGCCGGCGCGATGGGCTTCTCGACCCGAGAGGTCGGCGACCTCGTCGTCGAGGGGGCTTCGGCGTGAGCGAGCCGCTCCGGGTCGAGCTGTACGACACCACCCTGCGCGACGGCGCGCAGGGGACCGGCTTCTCGTACTCGATCGAGGACCGGCTCCGGATCCTCCACAAGCTCGACCAGCTCGGCGTCCCGTTCGTGGAGGGCGGCTGGCCCGGTGCGAACCCGCGCGAGACCGAGTTCTTCCGGCTCGCGACGAGCGAGACGCTCAAGCACGCGACGCTGACGGCGTTCGGGATGACGCGGAAGGTGGGGGAGTCGCCGGGTCGGAGCGCCGTGCTCCGGGACCTGCTCGACGCGGGGACCGAGGTGGTCTGCCTGGTGGGTAAGGCGTGGGACCTCCACGTGACCGAGGCGCTCCGGACGGATCTGGACGAGGGTGTGGCCATGGTCCGCGACTCGATCGCGTTCCTCCGCGGACAGGGGCGCCGGGTGTTCTTCGACGCCGAGCACTTCTTCGACGGCTACCGGAGCGATCCCGCGTTCGCGCTGCGCGTCCTGGCTTCGGCCGAGGAGGCCGGGGCCGAGCGATTGGTCCTGTGCGACACGAACGGCGGCATGCTGCCGCACGAGGTGGCGCGGGTCGTGGCCGATGTCCGCGAGGCGGTGCGCACCCCGCTCGGGATCCACGTGCACAACGACGCGGGATGCGCCGTCGCGAACTCGCTGATCGCCGTGGAGCAGGGTGTCTTCCAGGTCCAGGGTGTCGTGAACGGGTACGGCGAACGGACCGGGAACGCCGACCTGATCCCGATCGCCGCGAACCTCGTCCTGAAGATGGGCGCCGAGTGCCTGCCCGACGGGTCGCTGGAACGGCTCACCGAGGTGGCGCACTACGTGGCCGAGGTCGCGAACGTCGCCCCCGACTCGCGACAGCCCTACGCGGGCCGGTACGCCTTCACGCACAAGGCCGGTCTGCACGCGAGCGGCATCGAACGCGTGTCCCGGGCGTACGAGCACGTGGAACCCTCGACGGTGGGCAACCGCCGCGGCGTCGTGGCGAGCGACCTCGGGGGTGCGGCGACGATCCGGATGAAGGCCGAGGAGTTCGGAATCGAGCTCGGCGCCGAGGGCGGCGGCCGTCTGCTGCTGGATCTGAAGGATCGCGAGGCGCGCGGGTATACGTTCGAGGTCGCCGACGCGTCGCTCGAGTTGATGATGCGCCGGGCGGACGGCTGGCGGCAACCGTTCTTCGAGATCGACAGCTACCGGGTCCATGTCGAGGAGCGAGTCGGCGACGACGAGCCGCCGCTCGCCGAGGCGACGGTCAAGGTCGTCACGAAGGGGACCCGGCACATCGAGAGCGCGGAGGGCCAGGGACCCGTCGGCGCGCTCGACAACGCGCTCCGCAAGGCGCTCGCGAACGACTACCCCGAGCTCGAGCACATCACGCTCGAGGACTTCCGGGTGCGTGTGCTGGACGAGACGACCGGGACGGGCGCGGTGGTGCGCGTCCTCATCGACACGTCGAACGGCCAGCGGGAGTGGACCACCGTCGGCGTCTCCGAGAACATCATCGAGGCGTCCTGGGAGGCGCTCGTCGACGGGTACCTGTTCGGACTGCTCCACCCGCGGGATGACGACGAGGTTGCATCGCCCCCGGCGGTACCCTGAGCGGCATGCCGTCAGGGATCCGCGAGGCCGCGCCCGAGGACGCGCGGGCGATCGCCGAGATCCATGTTCGATCGTGGCAGGCCGCGTACCGGGGTCAGCTGACCGACGACTTTCTCGACGCCCTCGCGGTGGAGGATCGCCTCGACCAACACCGGCGGAGCCTCGAGGAACCGCGTGCCGGCTGGACCACGTGGGTCGTCGAGGAGGGCGCGGGGCCGGTCGGGTTCGCGGTCACCGGGCCGAGCGAGGACGCCGACGCCGGCGAGCGCACGGCCGAGCTGTACGCGATCTACATCGACCCGGAGCGGCTCGGGACCGGGACGGGACGACGGCTGTTCGAGCACGCCGTCGAGGATCTGCGCTCCCGGGGGTTCCGGACGGCCACCCTGTGGGTGCTCGAGACGAACGTGCGCGCTCGGCGTTTCTACGAGGCCGCCGGGTGGACGAACGACGGGACCGTGACGAGCGAGCGTGTCGACTGCGAGATGCGTCCGACGGTTCGGTACCGCGTCGAGCTGTAGCCCTACCCGTTCCCGCCGCCGTGGGAGGCGTAGCCGCTGGCGTGGGCAACCCTCCTCGCGTGCTCAGGAGGAGAGCTCGGTCTCCCGGTTCTCGAGCGTCTGGCGCGTGGTGAGGAGCTCGTCCACCGCTTCGAGGGGGAGCGGCTTGGCGAAGTAGTACCCCTGGCCCAGGTCGCATTGGAGGGCGAGCAGCTTCTCGAGCTGGTCGGCCCGCTCGATACCCTCGGCCACCGGACGCAGCCGCAGGATCCCCGCGAGCTCGATGATGGCGGCCGTGAGCGCCGATTCCTCGCCGCCCTCGTTGACGCCGTCGACGAAGGACTTGTCCACCTTCAAGATGTCGACCGGGAACCGGCGGATGTAGTTCAGGCTCGAGTACCCGGTGCCGAAGTCGTCGACCGCCAACTGCACGCCGAGCTCTTTGAGTTCCGCCAGGCGCTGGATCGACAGGTCCATGTCCTGCATCATCACGGACTCGGTGATCTCCAAGACCAGGCTGCTCGGGTCGAGCTGGGTCTGCATCAAGGTCTCCGCGATCTCGCCGACGATCTCCGGGCGCTGCAGCTGTCGCGCGGACAGGTTGACCGCCATCTGCAGCGGCGGGTCCATCACGTACCGCTCCTGCAGCCGCCGAGCCTGCATGCACGCCTCCTGCAGTACCCATCG
>DASXTX010000188.1:0-6900 GCA_036505195.1 Actinomycetota bacterium | reverse complement strand
GTCGGCCATCAGCAGCCCGTACTCCTCGTAGGCCTCGGCGTCGCTTTTGGACCACCGGCGGAGCTCGCGGATCGTCCTGCCGTGGTCGTTCACCCGCCACAGGGAGTCCTCGTCGAGCGGGGTGATCGTGCCGTCGAGCGGGAGGATCTCGAGGCCGTGCTTGGGGAGGTCGAGCTCGCGGATGATCTCCGGACGGAGCAGCGAGACGACGTAGGAGAACTCGCTGAAACGGAACCCCGGGAAGACCTCCTCGGTGACCGCCGCGCCGCCCAGCACGTGCCGGCGTTCGAGCACGAGGACGGTGCGTCCGGCGCGGGCCAGGTACGCGGCCGCCGTGAGGCCGTTGTGTCCTCCCCCGATGATGACGGCGTCGTACCGGTTCGCCACGGCCGCCATCGTAGGGGCGAGGTGCGGGGCGGACCAACCACCCCTTGACTGCAGGTCAGCCCCCGTCCGAGCGGCGCCGCTAGGCTACGGCGGTCACGAGCCATCGAGGAGATCCCCGTTGAGCGTCGGCACGGCGTTCCACCCCCGCACCTCGGCGCTGAACTCCACGATGGCCTGGGGCGAGTGGTCGGGCTACTTCGCGGCCGCCGTCTACGCCGACTTCCACGACATCGAGTACAACGCGATCCGCGAGCAGGCCGCGCTGATCGACGTCACCCCCTTGTACAAGTACGAGATCACCGGGCCCGACGCCGCGCGTCTGGTCGATCGCGTCGTGACGCGCGACGTCTCGAAGCTCGCGGTCGACCGCGTCGTCTACACGCCGTGGTGCAACGAGGACGGCAAGGTGGTCGACGACGGGACCGTCGCCCGCCGCGGCGAGCAGGAGTTCTTCTGGACGGCGGCCGACCCCTGCTACCGGTGGTTCACGATGAACGCGGCCGGGCTCGACGTGCGGATCGACGACGTGTCCGAGCAGATCGCGGCCGTTGCCCTGCAGGGCCCCCGCTCGCGCGACGTCCTCGAGGGCGCCACACGCGGGGACTGGGCCGACCTCCGTTACTTCGGCCGGCGCCGCGCCGAGATCGCGGGCGTCGACGTCCACGTCTCGCGCACCGGGTACACCGGTGACCTCGGCTACGAGATCTGGGTCGACGCCGGGTCGGCGACGGAGGTGTGGGATGCGCTGTGGGAGGCCGGCGAGCCGCACGGCATCCGTCCCGCCGGCATCCGCGCGCTCGACGTCGCGCGCGTCGAGGCCGGCCTGATCCTGATCGAGGCCGAGTACACGAGCGCCCGTCACGCCATCAGCCCCGAGCAGCACTACTCGCCGTTCGAGATCGGCCTCGGCGGGTTCGTCGACCTCGCGAAGCCCTCGTTCGTCGGCAAGCGCGCGCTCGAGCTCGAACGCGCCCGGGGTGGGCCCGATCGGCGCCTCGTCGGACTCGACCTCGAGTGGACCGGGATCGAGGCGATGTACGCCCGGCACGACCTGCCACCGATGGTCTCGGCCCTGGTCCACCGTGACCCGGTCCCCGTCTACAAGGACGGGCAGCAGGTCGGTCGCGCGACGAGCGTGACCTGGGGCCCGACGATCAAGAGGATGGTGGGGTTCGGTTCGCTGCCGCCCCGGCTCGCCGAGCCGGGGACCCGGGTCTCGGTCGAGTGGAGCGTCGAGGGCGAGCGGGGCAAGGTGGCGGCGACCGTCGTCCCCCTGCCGTTCCTGGACCTGCCTCGCAAGCGCGCGTAAGGCGAACCCCACCTCCGACGGGGCCGAACCCGTCTGGGATGATTCGACCATCGATGCGTTCCCGACGTGTGCTCGTGCTGCTCGCGCTCACGGGCGGCGTCGTCGCCCTTGTGCTCGTGGCGACGGGGAGCCTGATCGCCGGCTCGCTCGCGGGCCTCCTGGTCCTCGGGGCCTGTCTGTTCGGGATCCGAGCCGGCGTCCCCGAGGACCCGGATCGCCGGCGCTTCCTGGCGCTGATGGGCGGGCTCGGTCTCGCGGCGGTGGCGGCGGGAAGCGCTGCAGGCGCCCTCGTGCGGCGACTCACCCGGCCCGACCCTCGTCCGGCGCTCGAGGCGATGGCCTCGGACCTGGGCTCCGAGTACCTCGAGCTGGTCACCCGGTCGTACAACGCCGGGCGCCTGGGCGATTTGCAGCTGCTGGTCACGCCCTACTCGAGCTCGAACTATCCGCAGGAATCGTTATCGCTCGCGCCGAACGACCCGCGCTCCAGCCACGCGGTCACGTGGATGTACGGCGAGCGCGTCCCGATCGTTGTCTGGTCGCCTGGCCGCATCGAGCCGCAGGGCCACACCGAGCGCGTCACGCTGGCGGATCTCGCGCCCACGACCGCGCGGCTGATCGGGTTCGACGAGTTCCGGGCGGTGGACGGGGTGACGCTCCCGGGGATCCCGTCGGTCACGCCGCCGGTGCAGCCGCGGGTCGTCGTCACGCTCGTGATCGACGGCGGCGGCTGGAACGTCCTCCGGCGCTGGCCCGACGCGTGGCCGAACCTCGCGCGGCTCATGCGAGAGGGCGCGACGTACCGCAACGCGATCTCGGGCTCGTTCCCCGCCGTCACGGCCTCGACCCACGCCACGATCGGCACGGGCGCCTTCCCCCGCACGCACGGGATCACCGGGCACAACGTTCGGCGGGGCGGCGGGCCGGTGAAGGCGTGGGGAGAGGCCGGGAACATCGACCCGACCTTCCTGCTCGAACCCACGCTCGCCGACCGGTGGACCGAGTGGACCGAGGACCGGGCGTGGGTCGGAGAGATCGGCTACCAGGTGTGGCACGTCGGGATGCTCGGCCGGGGCGGGCGCCCGATGGGCGAGGCCCCGGTCGGTGTCTTCTGGGACGAGGACGGCGGCGGCGGGTGGCAGCCGCATCACCCGGGTCTCTACCGCCTCCCGACGACGACCCCCGGGCTCGAACGGCTCGACGAGCTGAGCGCCGGGTGGGAGCCGCCCGCGCCGTCCCCGTACGACCCCACCGGCAAGAAGGCGATGTGCTGCTTCCCGCCGGTCGTGCACTACCAGGGCGAGCTGATCCGCGCCACCTTCGACTCCGAGCCGATCGGGCACGACGAGGTCGCGGACCTCCTGTACCTCAACTTCAAGGCGCCCGACTACGCGGGACACGTCTACAACATGGACGACCCGCGCCAGGCCGAGGTGCTCGGCGCCGTCGACCAGGAGATCGGCCGGCTCGCCGACCTGCTGGCCGAGCGATTCGGGGACGGCCGGAGCGTGCTGATCGTGACGGCCGACCACGGCCAGTGCCCCGAGATCGACGCGAACGGCGGCGTGCGGATCGACCCGATCCAGCTCGAGGAGGATCTGAACGCGGAGTTCGGGACCAGCGTGTTCGGGCTGGTCCAGATGGTCGCGCCGTCCGAGGTCTACCTGAATCCGAAGGCGCTCACGGACTCGGGCCTGTCCGCGGAGGACGTGGCGGCGTTCCTCGCCGACTACCGCTACGGCGACAACATCGGCCCGTACATCCGCCCGGCGGCGGTCCGGCGGGACCGGCTGCGCGAACGGTCGTTCGCGGCGGTGCTCCCCTCCTCGTACATCGCCGAGCTCGCGGGCACGGACCTCGCGCGGTTCGGCGCGACCGCGTACGACGCCGCGGATCCCGGGGGGATGCCCGCCGTCACCTGGTAGCTCACACGCCCGGTGATAGGGTTCGGCGCACGGCCACGGGCGGACCACGCACGCGCGGGCCATCCACGAGATACGCCAAGAGATGGGACGGAGGATCGCGATGCCACACCGTCTGTCGCAGAGCCTGCAGCGGATCCTGGAGATCGAGGAGCCGCTCCGGCGCTTCTTCTACGAGAGCCCCTACGCGAACCGCGACCCCGCCGACCCGGAGAACTGCGACTTCGTCGCCGGCAACCCGCAGGAGATGGTGCTCCCCGAGTACGTCGAATCGCTGCAGCGCTGGACGGTGCCGCAGGACAAGGACTGGTACGCGTACAAGTTCAACGAGCCGTACGCACGGGAGGCCGCCGCGGCCGGTCTCCGCGAACGACGCGGCGTGGACTTCGAGGCTGACGACATCCTTGTGACCGACGGCGCGTTCGCCGGGCTCAACCTGTGCATCCGAACGGTCACCGACCCCGGCGACGAGGTGATCTTCCTCACGCCGCCGTGGTTCTTCTACGAGGCGATCATCCTGGGCGGAGCGGCGCACCCGGTCCGAGTACCCGTCAACTACGAGACGTGGGATCTCGACCTGGACGCGATCGAGGCGGCGATCACCGAGCGCACCTCGGCTATCCTCGTGAACTCGCCCAACAACCCGAGCGGCAAGATCTACCCACCCGAGACCCTGCGGGCCCTGGCCGATGTGCTGACCGCCGGCTCCGAGCGGATCGGGCACCCGATCTACCTGATCTCGGACGAGGCGTACTCGCGGATCGTCTTCGACGACCGATCGTTCACGAGCCCGACCGAGTCCTACGCGAACTCGTTCCTGGTCTACACCTACGCCAAGCAGCTGCTCACACCCGGGCAGCGGGTCGGGTACATCGCCCTGCCGCCCGAGATGCCCGACCGCCCCGAGTTGCGCGAGGCGCTGCAGCTCGGCCAGCTCACGTACGGAGGGCACGCGGCCCCGACCAACGTCCTGCAACGCGCGATGGGCGATCTCGAGGGGATGAGCGTGGACGTCAAGGCCCTGCAGCGGCGCCGGGACCGCGTCGTGGAGGCGCTCCGCTCCTACGGCTACGACCTCCACTCGCCCGAGGGCACGTTCTACCTCCTGCCGACGAGTCCCGACCCGGACGACGTCGCGTTCGTCGAGCGACTCGCCCAGGACAAGGTGTTCGTCTTGCCCGGGACCGTCGTCGAGATGCCCGGGCGCTTCCGCATCTCGATCACCGCGAACGACGAGATGACGGAGCGGGCGCTCCCGATCTTCGAACGGGCGGCCACGGCCTAGGGCTCTCGGTGCCGGTCGAGCTCACCGAGAGCGACCGGTCCTTCCTGCGCGGCGAGCGGGGCGAGGCCGCCGCGCTCGCGATGCGCATCGTCGTCGAGATGGCCGGCGTCTCCGGCGCCGGGCGGTTGATCGACGTGGCCTCTGCGCACGTCGACGGGTGCCTGTACCACGGGATCGCGGGGCTCGAGTTCGCCGAGCGCCTGCTCGCGGGCGGCGCCCGGGTCACGGTGCCCACCACCCTGAACGTCGGCGCCCTCGACCTGCTGCACCCCGACCGGTACCGCGGCGACCCGGGGATGGCCGCGAACGCCCGTCGACAGATGGACGCGTACGTCGCGATGGGCTGCCGGCCGACATGGACCTGCGCGCCGTACCAACTGCCGGAACGTCCGGCGTTCGGGCAGCACGTCGCGTGGGCCGAATCCAACGCGATCGTGTTCTGCAACTCGGTGCTCGGCGCTCGGACCGACCGGTACGGGGACTTCATCGACATCTGCGCCGCGTTGACGGGCCGGGTGCCGTTCGCCGGGCTGCATCGCGACGAGGCACGCCGGGCAGGTCTCGTGGTGACGCTCGACGGGATCTCTGAGCGTCTGCTCGACTCGGACGCGCTGTACCCGGTGCTCGGGCACGTGCTCGGCCGCGAGGCCGGGAGCGAGGTCGCCGCGATCGTCGGCCTGCCCGCGGACACATCGGAGGACCGGATGAAGGCGCTCGGAGCCGCGGCCGCCTCCTCGGGCTCGGTGGCGATGGTCCACGCGGTCGGCGTCACACCGGAGGCGCCGACGCTGGAGGCCGCGACCGGGGGCGAGGAGGTTCGCGAGCTCCGGGTGACGACGGCCCGACTTCGGGCGTCCCGGGATGAACTGAACACCCACGCCCCCGAACGGCTCGGCGCGGTCAGCGTGGGGACACCGCACGCCTCGCTCGCCGAGCTCGAACGCCTCGCCGGGCTCCTTGGGACGGACAAGGTCGCGGTACCCCTGTACGTGAACGTCGGACGAGAGGTGCTGACCGAGGCTGAGAGTCGAGGGGTCGTGCCACGGCTCGAGTCGCTGGGTGTTCGGGTCGTCTCCGACACCTGCACCTACATCTCGCCCGTCATGGACGAGGTGAACGGCTCCGTCATGACCGACTCCGCGAAGTGGGCCTGGTACGCACCGGCGAACCTCAGTGTCGGCGTGGTGATCGGGGGGCTCGAGGAGTGCGTCCGGTCGGCGTTGGCCGGGCGGGTCCTGCTCGACGAGACGCTGTGGGCGGATGCCTGAGGCCCGAACCCTCGTCGCCGGGACGGCCGAGGGGCCGGCGCTCGTCCTCGACGAGCCGCTCTCGTTCTGGGGCGGTATCGACCCGGCCACCGGCGACATCGTCGACGTCCGCCACCCGCAGCACGGGGCGAACGTGGCCGGGCGGATCCTGGTGATGCCGTCGGGACGCGGCTCGAGCTCGTCCTCGAGCGTGCTCGCCGAGGCGATCCGCGCCGGCACCGCACCCTCGGCGATCGTCCTGGGCGAGGCCGACCCGATCCTCGCGCTCGGCGCGATCGTGGCCCGCGAGCTCTTCGGCACCACGATCCCCGTGGTCGTGACGGCCGAGTCAGCCCTGCGGACCGACGACCTCGCCATCGTTCGAGCCGACGAGAACGGCGTCGAGCTACGGGGCTGAGGGCGAGGCCGTCCGGCGGCTCGCCGCCTGGCTGGACCCGCTTTTACCGGATCTCGATGAAGAGCCGGTAGGTGGTCAGGGAAGACGAGCTGCTGGTCCCCTGGACCACGGTCTTGAACGGCTCGATGTTCGAGGCGACGTCGGGTGGGAGTTGCGACCCGAACCTCGACACCATCGCCCCCACGTCCAGGTAGAACGTGCTCGCGCCGTCCGGCACCCGGCTGACGGCCCGCCGGTACGAAGACGACGCGCCGATGTTCGGCGCGCTCCCCGCTTGGGTGTCGATCACCTTCCGGATCTCGGTGGGGCTCGATCCGACGATCGCGGCACCC
>DASXTX010000187.1:0-1636 GCA_036505195.1 Actinomycetota bacterium | reverse complement strand
GACATGGGGTGCGGTTCCAGGCTCGGAGCCACCACCCCCGTCGGAGATTCCACCCCCTCCACCGCCGGACACCTCGCCTCCGACCCTCGAGTTCCGGCCGGAGCCTTCGTCCACCGAGTGGATGGCCCCCAGCTGGGGCGGGTCCGTCTACGTCTTTGCCACCGATGACCGACCGTGGCCGTCCATCGAGTGCACGAACAACGGCTCGTGGCTGCCCCTGACCGCCTGGATCACCTGGCGGGTGGGATCGTCGGTGAAGGGGGTCGCCAAGCTCCCCGAGGGCAGGAACGACCTCGAATGCACGGCGAGGGACAACGGGGGAATAAACTCGGTCACGGCATCGGCGACGTACCTGGTCGATCTGCCTCCGACGATCGGGAGCGTTACCGTTTCGCCTACGGTGGCCCCCGTGGGCGACGACGTCTCGGTCTCGGCGGTCGTCAGCGACGCGGGCTCAGGAGTGCAGTCGGTGGATTTCGCGGTCAACGGCACCACGTCAGGCGCCGTGGCGAGCGGAGAGATGTCGGCGTCCGGATCGACGTTCACGGCATCGTTCGTCCCAGCGTCGCCCGACCTCTTCGAGGTTCACGTGTCGGCTCGCGACAAGTCCGGGTTGATCACCAAATCGTCCGTCCCCTTCGTCTCCTACGACCCGTCGGCGGGCTCAACGGACGGAACGGGATGGATCGTGCCCGGCGGTTCAACGTCCGATTCCAGCGACAGCCTGCCCGGCATCGACGGCGTTCAGAAGGCCTCCTTCGGATTCACGGCCAAATACAAGACGTCCTCGTCGGTGACCCCGGCGGGCGGCCTCACGTTCTCGTACGGCAGCCGGTTCAAGCTGCAGAGCAAGCAGCTCTCGTGGCTCGCAGTGGCGGACGCGGACACCGCCTACCTGGGTGGCGTCGCGTCGATACAGGGCAGGTACGGCGACTTCCCATTCGTGGCCGCGATTGTCGACGGCGCGAGCATGGGCGGTCGCGATCGCTTCGAGCTGTGGGTCTACAAGCCGGGCACCACAATCGACTCGCAGACGCTCTTCTCTGCGTCCGGCGATGCGGGGGGACAGATCAACATTCGCACCTGACCCGGCGGCTCGTTGACGTCGCCGCCCCCAGTGACACGCACGAAGTCCTGGCGTGTTCAAAGATGGCTATCGGCCGCACAGTACGACGAGTGGCTGGTCCGGAACGTCGAGAGCACCTGGACGACACGCTCCAGATAGGCTCGGCGGGCCTGCTCCGCAACTGCGTGTGGCCTTGCTCCAATACCGTGGGCCTCAGTGATCTCGGGCTTTTGCCTCCTTGTCTACGTGGAGCGGGCATCGATAGGATGGGTCCAACCTTCTCCTATCGGTGCATGCGATGGTGGAGTCACTGAGAGGCCGAGCGTCCAAGCGAGACGACCTGCTCGACCTGGACGAGACCATCCGTCGACTCAGGCCCTTCTCCCGCCACTACGCGGGGGTTCATGCGATCCCGGTGGACCGGGTCGTGCGCTGAGCAGACACGTGGATAGGGGCACAGCGGCCTAGATCGAGGGAGCGTCGAGGATCTTGCGCGTGCGCCTGGCCATGCCCTCGAGGAGCTTGAGCGCGAGCTCCGGCTCCTCGCGAAGGAGGCGGCGGAACGCAGCT
>DASXTX010000186.1:0-6423 GCA_036505195.1 Actinomycetota bacterium | reverse complement strand
ACTACCGCCGATCCTCACGAAGCTCCCGGAGCGCGTCGGTCGCCTTCGTCGTGACGGGCCCCCTTGGCGAAGCAAGGTCGAGGAGGTCGCCCTGGGGCGGTCGCGCCCGTCCCGAGCTGACGAGTCGCTGAAGGGCTGAGGAGGACTCGGACAGGGGAGCGAGGACTGCAACCGGCATCCCCCGCTCCGTCACCTCCAGGCGTTCCCCGGACGCCACCCGGCGCAGGTACTTCGACAGGTTCTGGCGAAGCTCCCGAACGCCGACCTGGCTCGATCCCATGTGTACACCAAGCGTAGCACTTTTGCCTCAACTTTTGCCCGACTGAGACGATCTGAGACGACCTCGCAGATCCTCAGATGACCTGTGAGCAGCGAAGACGCTCTGACACGACCTGGAATGGCTGATCTCATAACCCAGAGGTCACGGGTTCAAATCCCGTCCCCGCGACGAACGGAATAGCAGGTCAGTCGCCATGTTTGGCCGCTGTCGGAGCGAGGGGTCGGCAGAACTTTCTACCAACTTTCTACCAGGGAGGTCAAGCTGGCTTCTCGGAGTAGAAATCGGGCCTGGACTTCGATAAGCAGACCACCCAGCCCAGGTGCCGTGAGCATCCGGATTCCGGCATGATCATGCCGTTCTGCTCATCTCTGCGGGATCCCTCGATCAACCCCGTCTATCACGTACCAAGTCGTTAGTGCTTGTGCATTGCTCCTCTGGCCAAGCCCGGCCAAGACTGGTGCGCACAGAACGCTAAGGTGGCCGGATTCTCGTAGAGAACCGAGCCGAGATTCAGGACAGGAGGGGACCGGGATTGACCGAGGTGATATGTGAGGTGTGTGGAAGCTTCACTTCCAGATCGCTCCCATTCTAGATCTTCGTTGGGCGCGTATCGAATGACACTTGATCATAGGTGATCTCGGACCCAGTCCTTCGAGGCGGGAAGGGAGCCGATGTGAGCGCCGCGGCCGTGGCTCCTTTCCACTTGAGTCCCGGCGCCTCGAAGGCGGAACACGGGCCGCCCGGCCTCAGCCGGGCAGCCCGACGAGTTCCTTCCTCGGTTCCTCTTCCTTAGCCAACCGGCACCGTGTTCGGGTCGATGCCGTTGTTGACGGCGATGTGGGTGTAGGAGACCACTCCGCTGAACTGGTCGAACTCGAACCTGGTCACCGTGCTCGCGTTGATGTTGATCGCGTTGGCCCACAGGTATGGGACCCACGGGACGACGTCATTCATCACGGTCTTGTCGAAGTCGGTCCAGCAGTTCGTGCGGTCCTGTCCATCTAGCGCGTAGCACTCGTTCGCCTTGGCATCCATCGAGGGAAGCGGGTTTGCGCCGTTGTCGGTCACGGCGTTCCAGGCAGCCAGGACCTTGGGCCCGCATTCCCTGGCCTGGGCCTCCGTCATGCCGATCTCGGAGTAGTTGACCTGGCCGGTGCAGATTATGCCGGAGCTCAGGAACAGGACTGCAAACGTGGACGGGTCGGCATAGTCCTTCCCCCACCCGGCGTTGGCCGCGATCGGGATCAGGTTATCCACCGTATTGATTGTGGTGTACGCGGTGCTGGTGTCCAGCTCGCGCACCTTCACGTTGATGCCGATCTCCGCCAAGTTCGACTGGACGGTCGGGCCCATGTCGGTCCACGGCTGGATGTCCCGGTTGACCATCAGGACGTCGTTGCACACGCTGGCGTCGCACTTGCCGTCCTGGTTCGTGTCGTACTTCGATTGCTTCATCTCGTTCATGGCCGCCGATACGTCGCCCTGGTTGTTCGGGGTGGGGTAGGGGTCGAAGTCGGCCGTCGTGGGGAGCACGGTCGGCGGCTCGATCGACGTAGCGATCCGCCCGTGCGACGGGCCGCCCCAGGCCTTCTGGACGGCCGATTTGTCGATCACGAAGTTGACGGCCTTGCGGACGTGGATGTCGTCGAAGGGCGGGGTGAGGAGGTTCATCGTGATGTACCAGGTCCGGTCGCCCGAGTTGACGTTCAGCCGGTCCTTGAGGTCCGGGTTCGTCAGGTACTGGCTCAGGATCGTTGCGGGCGGCTCGCCGGCCGGATAGCCGTTGCCGTCCAGATCGCCGGACTGGATCTTGTTGTAGATGTCGGTGGTATTGGTGTCGATGGTGATGACCACACCGTCGACGTTGTTCTCCCGGTCCCGTGTGCTGTCGGTGCTGGGGTCGTACGCCGGGTTCCGCACCAGGACCATGAACTTGTCCGGGTCGTAGCCGGAGATGGGCTTCAGGGTGCTGCACGAAGACGTATCGAGCGCGTCCTCGCCCTTGATCATGTACGGGCCCGAGGAGATCACATACCGGCCGTAGTCGCCGACTTTGTCGAAGCACCCGGCCACCTCCGGCGGCATGGCCGCCGCGGCGGGCATCGAAACCCGGTACAGGAAGTCCCCGGTGGGCTTCGTGAGGGTAAAGATGATCGTGGAGTCGTCGGGCGTCTGAATCCCCGAGATCGGCTGCTTCTGGGATTTCGCGGTCCCGGTGAGCCCCTTGATGGTGCCGGCGTAGTAGAAGCCGTACTGCGCGGCGAGGCTCTTCGTGTTGATGCGCTGGAAGGCGAACGCGAAGTCCTTGGACGTCACGTCCCTGTTGAGCGGCGGCCCGAACTTGATGCCGCTCTTCAGGTGAAACGTCCACGTCAGGCCGTCCGCAGACGTCTCCCAGCTCGACGCGGCGTCGGGAAGGATCTTGTCGCCCGCCGTTCCGGCCGTGTGCGTATAGGTCACTAGGTTGCGCAGCAGGAGTTGCGAGTAGAGTGCCAAGGCGGATCCCAGGTACTCGCCGGTGGGGTCGAAGCCCCCCGTGAACCCGAAGTCCTCAGTCGCCGTCCGGTACGTGCCCCCCTTCGTCACCGCTCCCGTGGGACTGGCCTTGCTGGGCCCGCCTCCCCCACACCCCGCGGCCACAATGGCCAGCACGCCGACCACCGCAAGCACCCTTGCCTTTCGCTTGGAAATCACTCGAGCCCCCCTTCTAGACCTCGACCCCGGCGTGGAATCGACTCTCGTACCGCAAGCTGGCTCATCCTTGCGCCGTGCTCCCATCCGGCGGTCGGGCCGATGTCTATGGCCCCCAACTGAGGTGTGGGCCACCCGTGTAAACGGATCGAGGAGCCATCCGATCTTCAGATTGCTCGTCCTCATCTCTTCTACGTCCCATAGTGATCTGCAGGGGCGGTCACGCACGGCGTACGTCCGGATGCGTCCAAATGCTGTCCGAGTGTGACCGCCACCTCGTCGAACTCAGCAGAAGCCGAATTCGGTTCCCTTCACGAAGCGTCTCAAGGCTCGAGAGCTCTCCCGTCGCCGTCGGCACATGTTGGTACGGTCAGGGTCAGATCGTGGGGGCTACGAGGCCTGCGCCCAGCCTCGACAGCGAGCTTTCATCCGCGCTCACCAATCAGGAAACGGCGCCGTCCCGATCCTCTCGACGAGCCCCTGCCGCATGTAGACATCGGCCATGCAGCCAGGCTTCCGTTGAGCTTCTTCGAGGAACAACTGGGTGAACCCCTGCTTGAATCCCTCTCGGCTCGCCAATGAAAGGATTCGGTCGCGGGGCTTTCGCGGCAGATCCTCGTAACGAGTTCCAGTGACGTCGCAGGCTGCGGCCTCCGACAGGAGGTACGCCTCCGCACCCTCCTTCGGTGTGACTAGTGGCTGCATGTGCAGTCGGATCACATGCCGGAGTTCCGCGCAGCGTGCACGTCCCCATCCACGAGCATGGGCGAACTCCACGGCCGCGGCGGCGCTCTCCACCTCGAAACAGCGCGGTCCCCTGAACCGATCCGTCAGTCCCACGTCGTGCAAGAGCGAGGCGACGCACAGCAGTTCTCGATCGAATTCCACATCGTCGATCACGGCCAGAAGGCAGGCCCAACCGTAGGTTCGCATCGCGTGGTTCCTGAGAAAGCGAGGGGACACTTCGGCGCATAGCTCACTCGCGGCCAGGGCCGCGTCCGAGTCGGGAAGGTCGAAGTCAACAGGAAGGCCTAAGCGTGCCACGATCCCACTCCCCGCGCTGTCGTCGGGATGACCCGCGCGCTCGCCGCAGTCCAATCTCGCTCGTCAGGAGCGGACCTCATGGTTTTCACCGACTCCAGGAGCTACGTGTCGTTGGCCCAAAATGTCCGAAGAACGGCCCGCCGGCGCCCGATCTCGCGTGAACTTCCTTCCCGTACACCATCTTGAGTGGCAAGGGAGAAATGGCATGCCTGATCTGGCCGACGCAAGGATCGAGGAGGTCACCGCTGTTGATTGCCAAGGCCGGGGGCTATGTCCGTTCTCAGGTGGCCCCCGCCGTGCCAATCGCGCGAGCGTCTCGTACCCGGAACCGGAGGTCGTCTGGTGCTGAGCCGTCGGGTGATCTTCGTCCTTTTCGACGACTGCGAGATCCTGGACCTTGCGGGCCCCATGCAAGCCTTCGATCAGGCGACCGCTCATGGCGCCGCCTACGAGTTTCATCAGTACGCACTGACGCCGACGATCCGCACGACGCAGGGGCTCCAGGTGGCCGGACTGGATCCGCTCGGGGCGGTTTGCCACACGGACGTAGTCCTGGTTCCAGGCTACTCGGTGCGGACCGTCAGCCTGCCTCGAGCTGCTACCGATTGGCTGGGCGCCGCGCATGCGAGAGGAGCGTTGGTATGTTCGGTGTGCACCGGGGCGTTCGCTCTCGGGGAGGCCGGGTTGCTGGACGGGCGCCAGTGCACGACGCATTGGAAACTCGCCGCCGAGCTGCAGGCCCGGTACCCCGCCGCCAGGGTCCTCGGCGAGCGACTGTTCGTCGAGGATGGACGGGTCATGACGAGCGCTGGCTTCGCCTCTGGGATCGACCTGGCCCTGGCCTTGATCGAGCGAGATCTGGGCCCATTCGTGACGGCGATGGTGGCACGCGAGTTGGTTGTGTATCTACGCCGGGATGCGTACCACCGCCAACAGAGCATCTACCTCGACTATCGAACGCATTTGAACGTCGGCGTTCACGCGGTCCAAGACTGGGTCCTCGCCCACCCCTCGGAACGGGCCCGTTTACCCGAACTCGCCTCGATCGCCCACATGAGCGTGCGCAACCTCACCCGAGCCTTCCGGGAGTCGACAGGCCTCTCGATCCACGAATTCCGGACCCGCGCGCGCCTGGAGCTAGCCAAGACCCTGATGCATGATCCGGACCTGACGATCGAGGCGATCGCGGCTCGGTGCGGCTTTGTCGGCGGCCGACAGCTGAGGCGCCTATGGCGCCAGACCTTTGGCGCCCCGCCGTCACGAACTCGCTCGACTCCCACGCCAAGCGCCACTTCGGCGATGCGCGAGTCAATAGCTTCCGCGACCGGCAGCTAAGAATGGTCGCATGAATGAACGGCGGAAACGGGCGGGAGCCACTGGACTACTTGCGAGCAGAAGGGTTCGAGATCAACGAACTCGAACGCTTGAAGGCCGACATCGTGGAGCGTGCTAGAGCCCACATGCCATGAGGGAGGAGGAGGTCGCGATGATGCATTCGATGACCGACGGACAGATTTGGGCGATGTGGATCGGATTGACCTTATTCTGGGCCACGCTCCTGGGCTTTGGAATCTGGCTTGTCGCCCGCCTTACACGCAAGCCGCGAGACAACGAAGCGGACCGAATCCTCCGCGAACGGTACGCGCGAGGCGAGATCGATGCGGAGGAGTTCCGCATCCGGAGCGAGAGACTGGCCGCCCCCGATGATCTGGGACCTCGCACCGGCTGACCCCGAAGCGACGCATGAGGTGGTAGGCCTATCGTCCGCCCACTCGTCCACCGGGTGCTCGGAGAGGGAGGAGTAGTAGCCATGGCCGTGCGCAAGGAGAAGGTCCGACAGCAGTACGCCGAGGCCGTGCAGCAGCATCTCGAGCCGGGGGAGCAGCTCGTCTCCGGCGCCTACGGGGCAAGCGGCCCGAACCCGCTCTGGCTCACGGGGCTCTTCGGGCTGGTGGGGATGGTCGTGGCGAACGTGCGCTACTACTTCGTCTGGGTTACCGACCGCCGCGTGATCTTCCTGAAGGGGTCATTCCGGACCGCTCGTCCGACGGGGTTCGCCTGGTCGGATCTGCGGTCAGGCGTATCGATCACCGACGCCACGCCCGCGAGCACGTGGAGCTGGTTTCGGTACCACCGGCCCGCCGGCGGCAAGCCGATCCGCATGAACTTCGCGAGGCCCTGGCGCGAGCAGTTCGCCCAGATCACGGCGGCGCTCTCGGGCCCGGCGGCCACCGGCGAATAGGCTCGTGCGCGAGTTCGAGGACGTCGGCCAAGTCGAAGCCTGTAGGGCCGTTGTGGCGGCCGCGTCCATTTTGTGGCGAGTTCCGGCCCGTAGGGGAGGCGGAATCCTAACGTCCGAGCCCAACGTTCGGGCGGACGTCGTCCGCCAATTTTTACAGCGCGGGCTG
>DASXTX010000185.1:0-3023 GCA_036505195.1 Actinomycetota bacterium | reverse complement strand
GTCCGCTCGAACAGGCGGCACAAGCGCTGCGCGAGGTAGTCGCGGGAGCGGACGGCGCGATCGTCCTGTCACTCCGAACCTAGCCTGGCCCCTGATGGTCGCGCCCAAGCTGCGCAGCTTCGGGACGGGCCAGTAGCTACCGCTTCTGATCCCGGGACATTCTGGCCGACGTCCTGACTCCGGCAGGTGAGTTCCGCACCCGTAAAGCGACATTCCCGAACACTCGCGCAGGTAAGCGCTCATACGCCCTTGATGGTGAGGTACATTGCCTCCATGTCGAGACTGGTGACCTTCGTGGTGGTGTTCGGTGTGGCGCTGGTGATCTTCGCCAGCTTCCGGATCGAGTGGATCGACCAATCGTGGGTCGGTGTCACAGTCGTCGCTCTTGTTCTTGCGCTGGTCGTGACCTTTGTCAATGTGGGCATGAATCGCAAGCCGAAGGCTTGAGGCTGGATCCACCCGGCTCGCCTCCCCGACCTCGCTTGACTGGGCCTGGCGTTCCTCCAGGTACATTCACGAACTCTCGCGCGCCACTGGGATGCTATCCCTCGACGAGTGGCTGGCGGCAGTTGATCGTCGAGCTTGTTGACGCCGTCATACACTTGCCGGCGTGCCGTCGTTGGACACCATCGAGCCGCTGGCCCCGGATGCCTACCGCTCCGATCCATCGGCGCCGTGCGCCTACTGGCATCTCAAGCTCCACGCCCTGAACGGCGGCCGGGACAAGCTCTCCCAGCGAGACCTCACCTTCGTCGGCGTGGACGTCTGGCCGATCGTCACGCCGGGTTGGCGCTCGCCGACGGGGCTGTACCTGGACGATCCCCTCGAGGGCTTCGGGCTGTCTGCGGAGGACTCGGCCGCGCTGCAGGCGATCATGACGATCGGCTCCCGGGAGCGGCTCGAGTTCCTCGGCTAGAGCTGGAGGTCCACATCAGGGGCGTTAGGCCGCATGGCCGGGAGCCTAGCGAACGACCTTATCGAGTGCTGCAACGATCTCTTCCGCCGATGTGAGCATGGCTTCGACGTCAGCTCGTTTGATTTCTGCTCGGCTGCGGCCAGAGCGATCGCTTGCGTGGGCAATGAGGTTTCGCCGTCGGTAAAGACGATCAAGCTCCCTCGCAGATGTGCCCTCACCTACCTTCCGGGCGGTATCGACGCGTGACAGCACTTTCTCTTGGCCAACAACGGCGAAGACCACACCGACTTGGGAGGCCGCTGGACTTGCCTCTCGCCGAACGTGTTCCTCAAGTACGCGTCGGATTCCCCAACCCTTCCTCTTGGGGTACTTCTCGCTGATGCTAAACCAGTCGCCGAACGTAAGCGTGAACTCATCGAGCCGAGTGGGCCGTGGGCGTGCCCGAAGCGCGGCTCCGGCCAATTCCATCACGCGGTCGGCGATATAGGTCTCGACAGCAGCCGACGTCGCAACGATGGCTTGGCGGAGCAGCGGTTGAAGCGAATCCTCGGACATATGGTCGCGACTGAGCGACGAGCCGGGCATGAAGACGACGAACAGATGATCGCTTTCGGCGCAGTCCAGCTGATTCCGAGCGGAGGTGGATACGCCCAATGCTGTGCCAACTTTGTCTCTGAGTTCGGTCCTCATCTTTCGCTTCCGCGAGTTCGTCAGAGAGCCATCGCGAGGGCGACCAATGACCTCGCATCGGCGATGTTGTCCGCAAAGGCCTCGAACGCGGATGGCTTCTTCACTCTCGCCACTCCCGATCCTGATCCTCGGCTACCGACCCACCATCGGAGTCGGTGCGGCTGAGGTTGAGCCGGGTACCGCGGGCGTGCCGCAGACGTGCCGCACGAGGAATAGCACGGACCGATACGGGCTGATACCCATGTGGCCCCTGAGCAGGGGTTTCGTCCAACGAGCCGCATCTCGTGCGTGCCCGTACCACCATCTCAAGGTGGACACACGGGTTCGAATCCCGTTGGGACTACGGAGGTCAGAGGCCATGTTCCGAGCTCAGGACGTCGCCTGGCCCCGCATAGGCCACGCGGCGTACACGGGACCGTCACGGATCATGTGTTCGGGGTCGACTCCCGCGAGCCCGGTTCAACGCGTGCGCGACCTTCGCGAAGGCCTCGGTAGGACGGCGACTCGATGTCCTACTCAGTGGGACCGAAGGACGTGTCATTGGATGGCACAGGTCGGCCGACGGAGAGAGCACCGACCATCATCTGCCCCGGTGCTTTGATTCGGGCCCGATCGGAACGGAGCCTGTGGCTTCGTTCTCGCGGGCGTCAGCCCCAACCCCCCATCTTGGCGCGGAGGTCACGTCAGCTGGTGCCACCCGCCCGCTTTCAACCGGAGCCGTCGACCATCAGCTCGGCGCCTCCACCTCGTCGGGTGGGCGCGTCGGCATCCCCGCAGTCTGACCGGTTCTGTCAGTATCCGGGGGCTGCGATGAGGGTCGCGTTCCTGTACTGGATGAAGGACCAGCCGGACCGGATCCACGGTCGCGCCGAAGCACGCCGCCTACTGGCACACGACCGCTCCGCCCGGGTACCTGGGCGGGCCGTTCGCCGACAGGTCGGGCGGCCTGATCACCTTGGAGGTCGACTCGCACGAGGCGGCCGAGCGCGTCATCGCCGCCGATCCGTTCGTACGCGAGGAGCTGCTCGAGGCATCGGTCGTCAAGCCGTGGGCCCGAGTAGCCCGTACCTCGTTCAGGCTCCGAGGTGGACCTCAACGGCCGGTCCGTGAACGCAATCCCCACGATCAGCGCGACGTTCACGGCGAGTGCACCGTTCATCCGCTGGAGCAGTCGGGGCGGGTGCGTATCCGAGCGAGCCCATCAACACCGACGTAGAGGCCGGAAGGGACCCACACGATGTTGCTGATCCCGGAGGGCGAATGCTTGATGCCGACATGGCCGAGCAGGGCACCGCTTGAGGCATCGGCACAGTAGTAGCCACCGAGGAGATCGTCGACCCACAACACGCCTCTCGCCACATAGGCGGTGAGACCGTTCGATCCGCCGGGCGCGAAGACAGCGGTCTGACGAAGATCG
>DASXTX010000184.1:0-12669 GCA_036505195.1 Actinomycetota bacterium | reverse complement strand
CAACAAGGGGCTCATCGGCGTCCCGTCGACCGTGGCTGCGTTCGCCTTCATCCTCTTCATCATGTTGTTCGAGGTGCTGGTAGCACTCATCCAGGCCTATATCTTCACCGTGCTCACGGCCATCTTCACGAGCCTGGCCGTGGCCGAGGAACACTAGAAAAGGAGTCAGGAGAACCCATGCGTTCACTTCTCGCACTCGTGCTCGCCCAGGCCGCACAATCGGAACAGAACTGGGGGTTGGGCCTCATGGGCGCGGGCCTCGGGGCCGGGCTCGCGGCGATCGGGGCCGGGATGGGGATCGGCCGCATCGCCTCGAGCGCCACCGAGTCGATCGCCCGCCAGCCCGAGGCCGCCGACGACGTCCGCGGCGTCACGATCATCACCGCGGCCTTCATCGAGGGCGTGGCCCTCTTCGCGGTCGTCGTCTGCCTGCTCGTCCAGGGCACGGCCGGCGGCCCGGCCTAGCCATGCGCTGGTTGCTCCTCGCCGCAGAGGCCGAGAAGGACCCCAGCTTCACCGACCTCAACTTCGCCACGGCCCTGTGGGCCTGGGTGGCCTTCGGGGTCACCTTCCTCATCCTGAAGAAGATCGCCTGGCCCTCGATCGCGGCCTCGATGGAGGCGCGCGAGCTCCGGATCGCGGAGGGGCTCAAGAAGGCCGAGGAGGCCGAGGCCCGGGCCCGGGAGCTGGTGGAGAAGCAGGAGCAGATCCTCGAGGAGGCGCGCAAGGAGGGGCAGAAGTTCATCGCCGAGGCCCGCGCCGCGGCCGAGAACGTGAAGAACGACATGCTGAGCGCCACCCAACAGGAGATTGCCGAGCAGCGGGAACGGGCCAAGAAGGAGATCGGCCTCGAGGTGGCCAGGGCAATCGACGAGCTGAAGCGGGCCACGGTCGAGCTGACCCTCGAGGCGTCCGCCCGCCTCCTCAAGCGGGAGCTGCGGGACGAGGACCACCGGCGCCTGGCGCGTGAGGTGGTCGAAGAGGTGGCCAGCGGGCGATGGGCGGTCGAGGAGGTCGCGAGCAACTGATGAACGTCTCGCACGCGGCCGCCCGCGTCTACGCCAAGGCGCTCTTCGACATCGGTGTCGAGGAGCAGGCCGTGGGACCGATCTACGACGACCTGCACGCCGTGCACGCGGCGATCGGCGGGCTCGACCCGCAGTTGCGGGCGTTCTTCCTTATGCCGCAGGTCCGCCGCGAGGACAAGCGGCGGATCTTCAAGTTGGCGTTCGAGGGCAAGGTGGGGCGGCCGGTCCTCGGGCTCCTCCTGCTCCTCGTCGACAAACGGCGGGAGCCGCTCCTCGACAACGTCGTCGAGGAATTCGACCACTACCGCGACCGGCACGAGGGGCGCGTCCAGGCCAGCGTGACGACGGCCAAGAAGATGGACGCCGATCTGGCCGAGGCGTTGCGCGCCGCGCTGGAGCAGCAGACGAAGAAGACCGTCGTCCTCACCGAACGGGTCGATCCGGAGGTCCTCGGCGGCATCCGGGTCAGCCTCGGCGACTCCGTCCTCGATGGGACGGTCCGCCGGGGTCTCCAGGACATGCGGCGAAGCCTCGCCGCCACCCAGGGACGGGGATAGGAACCTATGCAGATCAGGACCGACGAGATCAGCTCGATCATCCGCCAGCAGATCGAATCCTTCGACGTCGACCTCCGGATTGACGAGGTCGGCACCGTGCTCGAGGTCGGCGACGGCATCGCGCGCGTCTACGGCCTCGAAAAGGCGATGGCGAGCGAGATGGTCGAGTTCGAGAACGGGTCGTTCGGCCTCGCCTTGAACCTCGAGGAGGACTCGGTCGGCGTCGTCATCCTCGGCGACTACCTCGACATCCGCGAGGGGCAGACCGTGAAGCGCACGGGCCGCGTCCTCTCAGTGCCCGCCGGGGAGGCCCTCATCGGGCGCGTGGTGAACCCGCTCTCGCAACCCATCGACGGCAAGGGGCCGATCGAGACGACCGACGTCATGCCGATGGAGGGGAAGGCGCCCGGCATCGCCGACCGGCAGCCGGTGCGAGAGCCGCTGATGACCGGCATCAAGGCGATCGACGGGATGATCCCGATCGGCCGCGGCCAGCGCGAGCTGATCATCGGCGACCGCGAGACGGGCAAGACCTCGGTCGCCACCGACGCCATCATCAACCAGAAGGGCGGCGACGTCATCTGCGTCTACGTCGCCATCGGCCTCAAGGCGTCCACGGTCGCGGGCATCGTCGAGACCCTGCGCGAGAACGGCGCCATGGACTACACGATTGTTGTCAGCGCCACGGCGAACGACCCGGCGCCGATGCAGTACATCGCGCCGTACGCGGGCTGCGCCATGGCCGAGTACTTCATGTACAAGCAGAACCGCCACACGCTCTGCATCTACGACGACCTGTCGAAGCAGGCGGCGTCTTACCGCCAGCTCTCGCTCCTCCTGCGCCGGCCGCCGGGCCGCGAGGCGTACCCCGGTGACGTCTTCTACAACCACAGCCGCCTGCTCGAGCGCGCCGCCAAGCTCAGCGACAAGCTCGGCGGCGGCTCGCTCACCGCGCTCCCGATCATCGAGACGCAGGCGGGCGACGTGTCCGCCTACATCCCGACCAACGTGATCTCGATCACCGACGGCCAGATCTACCTCGAGCCCGACCTGTTCTTCGCGGGCGTGCGCCCCGCGATCAACGTCGGCACCTCCGTGTCGCGCGTCGGCGGGAACGCGCAGATCAAGGCGATGAAGAAGATCGCCGGGACCCTGCGCATCGCGATGGCGCAGTACCGGGCGCTCGAGGCGTTCGCGCAGTTCGGCTCCGAGCTGGACAAAGAGTCGCAGAAGCAGCTCGCGCGGGGTGCCCGCGTCGTCGAGATCCTCAAGCAGCCGCAGTACCGGCCCGTGCCGGTCGAGCGGCAGGTCGTCGCGATCTGGGTCGGCACCGGCGGGTACCTGGACGCCCTGCCGGTCGAGGACGCCAAGCGGTTCGTCGACGAGTTCATCGAGCACCTGGCCGCCCGGACCAACGTCCTGGATCAGATCCGGGACACGGGTGAGCTCTCGGATGCGGCCGAGGCCACGCTCAAGGATGCGCTCGAGGACTTCAGGCAGGCGTTCGTGTCGTCGGATGCGGGCGCCGGGAGCGAGGCCGGCGTCGGTCAGGGGGCGCCGAGGGACCCGGTCAAGCCGGACGTCGGCTGGGACCGCCTCTCTTCGGCCGACGACGAGGACGAGCCCCCGGGCTCGGGCGGCTAGCGCTCCGTGGGCGCGCAGCTCCGCGTCGTCCGCCGGCGGATCCGTTCGGTCCAGTCGACGATGAAGATCACCCGCGCGATGGAGCTGATCGCTGCGTCGCGGATCGTGAAGGCGCAGCAGCGCGTGATGGAGGCGCGGCCCTACGCGGACCTGCTCACCGCGGCGATGGAGGACGTGGCCCGGCAGACGGGCTCGATGGTCCACCCGTTGCTCGAGGAGCGCGAGGCCCCGTCGCACGCCGGCGTGCTCGTCATGACCAGCGACCGGGGGCTGGCCGGCGCGTTCAACGCGAACCTGCTCAAGCGGGCCGAGGGCCTGCTCCGCCGTGTGCGATCCCGGGGGCTCGAACCCGTCCTGTACCTGACGGGGAAGAAGGCGATCGGGTACTTCCGGTTCCGAGGCGTGGCGCCCGAGGCGTCGTGGTCGGGGTTTTCCGAGGTGCCGCGCTACGATGCCGCCGAGGAGATCGGGGCCCGGATGATCGAGGACTTCGGCTCGGGGCGCATCGACGAGCTCCACACGGTCTACACGGACTTCCGCTCGGCGTTCACGTTCCGAGCCACCGACAAGCGGTTCCTGCCGATCGCGCCGGAGGAGGTCGTGGCCGACGTCCAGGGCGAGCCGAGCCCCGAGTACATCTTCGAGCCCGAGCCCGCGGAGATCCTGGACGACCTGCTCCCGCAGTACGTCATCACGAAGATCTACTTCGCGCTGCTCGAGTCCGCCGCCTCGGAGAACGCCGCCCGTCAGCGCGCGATGGCGGCCGCGACCGACAACGCGGACGAGCTCATCAAGGTGCTGACCCGGCAGGCCAACCGTGCTCGGCAGGACGAGATCACGACCGAGATCATGGAGATCGTGGGCGGGGCCGAGGCCCTGGCCCCGAAGGGAGCGAGCCATGGCTGAGCAAGAGCTTGCACACGGCCGGGTGGCACGGGTGATCGGCCCCGTGGTCGACGTCGAGTTCCCACCCGACGGGCTGCCCGAGATCCACACCGCGCTGCGGATCGACGTGCGCCTTGAAGGGCAGACGGAGTCGATCACGTGCGAGGTGGCCCAGCACATCGGCGACGGGATGGTCCGCACGATCGCCCTGAAGCCGACCGACGGCATGGTCCGGGGGTCACCCGTGGAGAACACCGGCTCGCCGATCAGCGTGCCGGTGGGCGAGGGTGTCCTCGGGCACGTCTACAACGTGCTCGGCGAGCCGCTCGATACCTCGCCGGACCAGATCCACGCGGCCGACCGTTGGCCGATCCACCGCCAGCCGCCGCCCTTCGATGAGCTCGAGCCCAAGCAGGTGATGCTCGAGACCGGCATCAAGGTCATCGACCTGCTCGAGCCCTACGTGCAGGGCGGCAAGATCGGGATGTTCGGCGGCGCCGGGGTGGGCAAGACCGTCATCATCCAGGAGATGATCCGCCGCCAGGCACAGCAGCACGGCGGCGTCTCGGTGTTCGCCGGGGTCGGCGAGCGGACCCGCGAGGGCAACGACCTCTTCCTGGAGATGACCGAGTCCGGCGTCATCAAGAACACGGCGCTCGTGTTCGGGCAGATGGACGAGCCGCCGGGCGTCCGGCTCCGGGTGGCCCTGTCGGCGCTCACGATGGCCGAGTACTTCCGCGACGTCGAGCGCAAGGATGTGCTGCTGTTCGTCGACAACATCTTCCGGTTCACGCAGGCGGGGTCGGAGGTCTCCACGCTGCTCGGCCGCATGCCGAGCGCCGTCGGTTACCAGCCCACGCTCGCCGACGAGATGGGCGACCTGCAGGAGCGGATCACGTCGACGAAGGGCCGTTCGATCACGTCGCTCCAGGCGATCTACGTGCCGGCCGACGACATCACCGACCCGGCGCCGCACACCGCGTTCGCGCACCTGGACGCGACCACGGTGCTCTCACGGGACATCGCGTCGCTCGGGATCTACCCGGCGGTGGACCCGCTGGACTCGACCAGCCGCATCCTCGACGCGCGCTACGTCGGGCAGGACCACTACGACACGGCCCGCCGCGTCCAGGAGATCCTGCAGCGCTACAAGGACCTGCAGGACATCATCGCGATCCTCGGCGTGGACGAGCTGTCCGAGGAGGACAGGGTCATCGTCGCCCGCGCGAGGCGGATCCAGCTGTTCCTGTCGCAGCCGTTCTTCGTCGCCGAGCAGTTCACCGGGATCCCCGGCAAGTACACGCCGGTCGCCGAGACGATCACGTCGTTCAAGGGACTGTGCGAGGGCGAGTACGATCACCTGCCCGAGCAGGCTTTCCTGCTCGTCGGCGGGATCGAGGAGGCCGTCGAGGCGGCGAAGAAGATGGAGCAGGCCGCGTAGATGGCGCTCGACGTCCATCTCGTCACGCCCGAGCGCGAGGTCTGGGCCGGCCCGGCGCAGATGGTGATCGCGCGCGGCACCGACGGGATGGTCGGGATCCTCGCGGGGCACGCCCCGCTCCTGATCCGGCTCTCGATCGCGCGGATCAAGATCCAGCTCGAGGACGGTCGCTGGGAGGAGGCGGTCGTCGACGGCGGGTTCCTCCACGTCACCAACACCGAGGACTCGACCCGCGTCGACGTCCTTGCCTCGTTCGCCGAGCTGTCCGACGAGATCGATCGCTCGGCCGCGCAGGCACGGGTCGAGCAGGCGCAGGCACGGCTCGCTCAGGGCGACGACGCGGGCGTGCGTGCCGAGCTCGCGAAGGCGCTGGCCCGCACGGGCCTCGACGAGTAGCCTCGCGGGTCCCGGGGAACCAGTGTTCCGGGATCCGAGAGGAACCCGGGGCCTGAAGGGTCCCGAGCACGCCCGGACCTAGGATGGAGACCTGATGGATCGCCTGCTCGTGACCGGGGGGACGCCGCTCGAGGGGAGCGTCGAGATCGCCGGCGCCAAGAACTCCGCGCTCAAGCTCATGGCCGCGGTGGTGCTGTCGGACGGCCGCTCGATGGTTCGGAATGTCCCGCGCATCCAGGACTGCATCACGATGGTCGAGGTGCTCGAGCACCTCGGCGTCGGCTGCGCGTGGAAAGGCGACGCGCTGGTCCTGGACACGACGGAGGTGCGATCGGTCGACACGCCGTACGAGCTCGTCAGCCGGATGCGAGCCTCGATCCTGGTGCTCGGGCCGCTGCTCGCGAGGTTCGGGAGTGCGAGGGTCGCGATGCCCGGCGGGTGCAACATCGGATCGCGCGCGATCGACCTCCACATCCGCGGGCTCGAGAAGATGGGCGCCCGGTTCACCTCGGAGCACGGGTTCCTGGTCGGCGAGGCGTCCGGTCTCCGCGGCGCGGTCGTGAACCTCGACTTCCCGAGCGTCGGTGCCACCGAGAACGTCCTGATGGCCGCCGTCGCCGCTCGGGGGACGACCGTGATCGAGAACGCCGCGCGCGAGCCCGAGCTCGTCGACCTCGCCGACTTCCTGCGTGGGATGGGCGCGCGGATCGACGGGGTCGGCACACCCACGATCGAGATCCAGGGCGTGGAGGGGTTCGCGCCGGTCGACCACACGGTGATCCCGGACCGGGTGGAGGCGGGCACCTACGCGATGGCCGTCTGCTCGGCGGGCGGGCGCCTGGTGCTCTCGGGCGCCCGGGCCGACCACATGGACCTGGTCCTGTCCAAGCTCGCGGACTCCGGCGCCGACGTGCTGGCGACCGACGGTGGGGTGGCGATCTCGATGGCTTCGCGCGCCCGGTGTGTCGATCTGGTGACGCTCCCGTACCCCGGGTTCCCGACCGACCTGCAGCCGCAGATGATGGCGCTCCTGGCGTCGGCGGAGGGGACGAGCATCGTGACCGAGAACGTGTTCGAGGGCCGGTTCATGTTCGTGGACGAGCTGAACCGGATGGGCGCGGATATCCGCACCGAGGGCCATCACGCCGTGATCCGCGGCGTCGACCGACTCTCGGCCGCGCCCGTGCGAGCGCTCGACATCCGCGCCGGCGCCGCGATGGTGATCGCGGCCCTGATGGCCGACGGCGTGACCGAGATCGAGGACATGTACCACGTCGACCGCGGCTATCAGGACCTCGAGGCCAAGCTGACGGCGCTCGGCGCCGTCGTCCGTCGCGAGCGCGCACGCTCACCCGCCCTCCAGTGACCCGCGCGCGTCTCGGCGCGCTCGCCGGCGTGGTCGCGTCGTTGTTCCTGTGTTCGCCCGCGAGCGCGGCCGTTGACCCCGGCGATCCGGTGGCGATGCTGTTCCGTGTTACCGGGGTCTCGTTCGAAGAGTTGCTCGCGACCCCCGAGATCGCATCGCTCGCTCGGGCAGGGGGTGCCGGACTCCTCGTCTACCAGGCCTCGCTACCCGCACGGCCCGGCGGTGTCGGGCGATCCTCGCCGCCGAGCGGACCCTTCCAGGAATTCTTCCTTCCGCCGAGGGCGTTCGGCGGCGTGGATGGGGTCGCGGAAGAGATCGCTCGGATCGTGCAGGCCTCGCCCCAGGGGCGCCTCCTCGTCATCGTGACGAGTCTCGAGACGTCCGCGGCGATGAGAGCGGCCAAGGACGAGCTGCATCCGATCGTCGTGGCGGCAGGCGCCCCCGACGAGCTGTTCCCTGATACGGGTACCCCCGGCTCGGTGACGTCCGACTCCACTCGACGATCCGGGGTCGTGATCGATAGGGACATCCGGTCGACGGTCTCCGAGTTCATCCATCGGCCGCCTTCGGAGGCGAAGGTCGGATTTCCCATCGAGATCATCCCGGGGCCTCCGCCGTTCGAGCTCCACGAGCGCTATCTCGCCCAACGCAGGATGTACGTCCCGATCGGAACGGCCGGTGGCATCTACCTCGCGATCGTGGGGCTCGGCGCGATCGCGATCCTCGCGCTCGGGCGCCGTGTGCCGCAGATGCCTCGTCGGGTCTTCGGGTGGGGGTGCCTCTCCGTCGCCGCGCTCGCGACCGGCTTGCTCGCCGCCGGCCATCTGCCCGAGCTCACGTACGCGACGGTGATTCCGTTCGTCGCACTGGTGACGGTGTTCGGCACGCTTGCGTTCGCGCCGCTCGAGCATCGGGACGTGCTGCTGATCCCGGCCGGGATCGGGATCGCCGTCCTCGCGTACTTCGCCGTCGAGGCGATCCTCAGCTGGACGGCCGCGCTCACCCCGTTCGTCGGAGGCTCCGAGCTCGACGGGGGCCGCTTCTACGGCCTGCCGAACGTCTTCATCGGTCTCCTGATCGGCGCGTCCCTGTGGATCGCACAGCGGCTCCGGACCGCCGCCGGCTTCGGCCTGCTCGTGGGCGTCGCGCTGTTCGCCGGGCTGCCCTACCTCGGCGCGAACCTCGGCGGTGGGGTGTCGTTGTTCGCGGCGGCCGGCCTTTGGCTGGCGATCCGCGAACGTGAGCGGTTCGGCCCGTGGAAGGGCCTCGGGGTGTTCGTCGCCGTGACGCTCCTCGGCACGGCCCTGATCCTCGCGGCCCACGCGATCTCGCCGTTGGAGACGCACGTCACGAGGTTCGAGCAGCAGGCGGGCGGGCTCGGCGGCGTGGTCGAGAAGATCGGGGACCGGCTCCGGGTAGGGTTCGACCTCATCGCCCGGAACCCGTTCGCGCTGATCCCGGTGGTCGGCCTTCCGATCGCGATCGCGGCGGTGCTCCGACCGCCGGCCGCGCTGCGCCCGAGCCTGCAGCGGAGCCCCGCGTGGAGGGACGCGATCCTGGTGACGTTGCTGGCCGGCGTCGTCGCCTACCTCGTGAACGACTCCGGGCCGGCGGCGGCCGGGTTCGCGTTCGGGCTGGGCCTGGGCGGGCTCCTGGGCGTGTCGCTCCTGTCCGAAGCCGGGAAGATGGGGGAGCCGTGAGCAGCCAGCCGCAGATCCCGCCCCGTCCCGACGGCCTCCACCCGGCCGAGGTGATGCCCCCGCGTCCCGACACCCTCGACCTGACCGGCGACCTGAGGCCGAAGGCGACCTGGAGCTGGTTCGAGGCGCTCGGCGTCTACATCGTCGCGTTCCTGGTCGCCGGGCTCGCGACGTTGCCGGTCCTCCGGCTGATGGAGCCGGAAACGGATCTCACCAACATGGTCATCTCGGTCCTCGCGGCGGTCGTGATCCTGAGCGTCCTGATCCTGTGGCTCTCGCTGTACCACAAGGGATGGCTCGAGGTGATGCGGTTGCCTCAACGAGGAACCTGGGGCAAGGAGATCGGCTCGGGCGTCCTGTTCGGCCTCGGCCTGTACCCCGTGATGGTGATCGTCGTCGGCGGCCTCCTGACGTTCCTGCTGCAGACGGTCAGCGGTGAGCACGTCGAGGCCCCCGAGCAGGTGGGCGAACACCTCCCTGCGATCGGGATCGCGCTGACGATCGTCTACGCGATCGTGATCGCCCCGATCGGCGAGGAGCTGTTCTTCCGAGGCGTGCTGTTCCGGTCCCTGCGCGACCGGCACGGGTTCTGGGTGGGGGCGGTGGGCTCGGCGATCGGCTTCGGGCTGATCCACTTCATCCCCGGTTCGGCGATCGACGCGGCGCTGCTCATGGTCGTGATGTTCGTCACCGGTATCGCCCTGTGCTTCCTCTACGAGCGGCGCGGGACGATCGTGGCTCCGATGGCCGCCCACGTCACCTTCAACGTGATCGGCATCGTGCTGATCTACGGGTTGAAGTAAGGAGGACCGATGGCGCTGTTCCCGAGCGACGAATGGCTGACGCGGTATCGGGGCCTCATCAACGGTTCCCATGAGTACGGCGAGGCGGCGGAGGACTGGGAGGGCGACGTCGCCTTCTTCCTGGAGGCCGAGCCCGATCGCGGCGTGCCCGAGGATCTCGTGGCCTGGCTCGACCTGTGGCACGGCGAGTGTCGCGGCGCACGGATGATCACCGCCGACGAGGGCGAGAGATCCGCGTACGGGATCCGGGCGCCGTACTCGCGTTGGCGCGAGGTGGTCCTGGGCGATCTCGAACCCGTCAAGGCGATGGTGCAGGGCAAGCTCAAGCTGCGCGGCGATCTGGCCAACATCGTTCGACACGTTCGTGCCGCGAAGGAGCTCGTGCGCCTCACGACGCTCGTGCCGACCGAGTTCCTCGGCAGCGCCTGACCGATGCGGGCCGTCGTCTACCGCGGCGTCGAACGCGTCGAGGTCGCCGACGTCCCCGATCCGGTCATCGAGGACCCGAACGACGCGATCGTGCGCGTCGGGCTGACGGCGATCTGCGGGTCCGACCTGCACCTGTATCACGGCAAGGCGCCGCTCGAGCCCGGCGACACGATTGGCCACGAGGCGATCGGCGTGATCGAGCACGTCGGCCCCGCCGTCACGCGGTTCGCGCCCGGCCAGCGGGTGGTCGTCTCGTTCGACATCGCGTGCGGTGCGTGCTGGTTCTGCCGGAAGGGGCAGACGCAGCTCTGCGAGGACTTCGGCTTCCTCGGCTACGGGATGTTCGGCGGGAGCCTCGGCGGGGCGCAGGCCGAGCTGCTCCGCGTCCCCGTGGCCGACGTCAACCTCCTTGCCGTGCCCGAGGATCTCGAGGACGACCGCGCCCTCTTCGTCGGCGATACCCTGACGACCGGCGTCTACGCCGCGGGGTTGGCCGGCATCACCGACGGCGACACGGTCGCGGTCGTCGGGGCCGGACCGGTCGGGTTCTTCTGCGCGCAGGCGGCGCTCCCGAGCGCGTCCTCGGTGCTCGCGCTCGACCTCGAGCCCGCGAGGCTCGCGCTCGCCGGACGCATGGGGGCGATCCCGATCGACGTCGCGAGGCGCAACGCGCAGACCGCGGTGTTCGAACACACGGACGGACGCGGCGCGGACGTCGTGATCGAGGCCGTCGGGACGCCCGAGGCGTTCGAGCGCTCGCTCGACATCGTGCGGCGGGGCGGCACCGTCGTGGTGATGGGCGTGTACACGAGCGAGCTCGTCCAGGCGCAGATCGGCGTGTGGTGGATCCGCGCGCTGCAGCTCCGGTTCGCCGGGACGACGCCGGTCCACACCTGGTGGGAGCGCGCGATGGCCGAGGTGCAGACCGGCCGGCTCGACCCCCGGCCGATCGTCTCGCACCGGCTGCCGCTCGAGGAGGCGCCGAGGGGCTACGAGCTGTTCGACACGAAGCAGGCGACGAAGGTCCTCCTGGAGCCGTGACCGTCCCGGTCTCGGTCGCTCCGTGACGGTGCGGTTCGCCGACGCCGAGCCGAACGGGCTGGCCGACCTCGTCGGCCGGCTCATCGAGACCAACCTCGAGGCCGAGCCCGATCGCCGCGGCCTCCTCCGAGACTCGGTCGTGCGGCTGACGGCCTCCGACGCAGCGATCGAGGCGACGGTCACGCTGTCGAGTGCCGGGGTCGACGTCGCCAACGGGCCGAGTGGTCGCCGGCCGCACCTCGTCATCGCGGCCGACGCGTATGACCTGATCGAGCTCGCGGGCGCACCGTTGCGGTTCGGCTTCCCGGACGTCGTGCACCCGCAGGGACGCTCGGTGATCCGTCGGATCGTGACCCGGCACGTGCGAGTATCAGGCATGGTTCGACACCCGATCCGGCTCTCGCGGTTCACCCGACTGCTTTCGGTGGTCCCGTGAGCGCCGGCGCCGAACCGGTCCCGCTGCCGGTGCCACCGCTCCGGCAGCGCCGGTGGATCCCGGTGATCGCGCTGGCCGCCGTGCTGGCCGCGGTCACCTCCGGGGGCTACCTCACCTCCGACGCGCTCGGCGAGGTCCGTGGCGGGGCCGTCGCGGTCGGCACGTCGGTCCGGGTCACCCCGTTCCCCGGCTGGGAGCTCGCCGGCCGGTCGACCGATCCCGACCGGATCCGTCTCACGAGCGGCAGCACCAGCCTCGACGTCGCAGCCTTCCCGTTCAACGGGACCGACGTCGACCTGCTCGGCCGGTACGTGGACAACATCCTGGAGCCCGACGCCGAGCAGTTCCGGGTCTCCGAGGCGGTCGAACCCGTCCGGCTCGCCTCCGGGCTGACCGGGTCCCGGATCGCGTACGTGGGCCTGTTCGGGGACGTGCAGGCGCCGATCGAGGGCGAGGTGACCGCCGTGGTGTCGCCCACCGGGCAGGGTGTGATCTTCAACGGGTGGGCGCCCGCCGGGCAGCTCCAGTTCGAGATCGACGAGATCGACGCGATGATCGAACGCGCGGAGATCGCCTGATGAGTGAGCGGCGAGCGGGCCGGCTCACGATCGAGCCGCAGATCGTCCGGATGCCTCGCACCTGGGGTCGCCAGACGCCGCTGTTCCAGTGGCGGCAGCCCGCCTTCTGGTTGTTCGCGGTGATCGAGGTCGTCGCCGCCGTCTACACCGTCTCCCAACAACAGCTGTTCCAGAAGTTGTCGCCCTCGGGGTGGGCGCTTTCGTGGGGCCTCCTCCTCCTGTATGGGCTCCCGCTGTTCCTCGCGATCTACCTGCTCGACCTGTACGAGCGCGAGCCGATGTCGCTCGTGCTCGGCGCCCTCGTGTGGGGCGGCGTGGCGGCCACGGTGCTCGCAGGGATCGCGAACGAGGGGTGGGGCCTGGTC
>DASXTX010000183.1:0-16937 GCA_036505195.1 Actinomycetota bacterium | reverse complement strand
CGAGGACGACCCGATGCAGCTCTCCCGCGAGCTGGACTGGGTCGCGAAGTACCGGCTGCTCGACGGCTACCGCGAGCGGGACGGCCTCGAGTGGGCGGACGCCAAGCTGCGGCTGATCGACCTGCAGTACCACGACGTGCGTCGTGACAAGGGGCTGTACCACCGACTGGTCGCCACGGGTCAGGTCGAGCGACTCGTCTCCGACGAGGACGTCGAGCGGGCGATCATGGAGCCACCCGAGGACACGAGGGCCTACTTCCGGGGACGCTGCATCTCGCGCTACCCAGACGCCATCGCCGCGGCCTCGTGGGACTCGATCATCTTCGACACGGGGGCCGAAGCCCTGCAACGCGTGCCCATGCGCGAGCCGCTCCGAGGCACGAGGGAGCACGTCGACCGGCTGTTCGAGCAGGCCCCCGACGCAGCGGCGCTCGTCGAGATGCTCCGCTCGTAGCGGACTCGTTCCGGACCGACCGACCCGAACTGCTCTGCCCACCGGCGCGCCCAGGGCGAGCTCGGCGACGCCGTGCCGGCGGTGATGGGTGCTGTCGCGGAGTCCGGATAGAATCGATCCTTCACGGAAGGAGCTCGGCGGTGCCTCAGGAGCAGGAGCAGAAGAAGACCCAGAAGCGTGCCGGCGGCGGCTCGGACGACGAGGCCGGCCAGGTGACCTCCGCCTCCAAGGGCGAGAAGCTCAAGGAGGAGATGGACGACATCCTGGACGAGATCGACTCCGTCCTCGAGGAGAACGCCGAGGAGTTCGTCAAGTCGTACGTCCAGAAGGGCGGCGAATGACCGAGGGTCCGCTCTTCCCGCCCGAACCCTCGGGCGGTCCGATCGGCGCGAACCCGAGCTTCGTCGATCTCGTGCGGCGAAACCGCCCCGAGACCCTGCCGTCCGTCGCCGGCATCACCACCCCCGACGTCGCGTCGCCGCACGGGACGACCGTCGTGGCGCTGAAGTTCGCGACCGGGGTCGTGTTCGGTGGGGACCGGCGGGCGACCGAGGGCTTCACGATCGCCGACGAGAAGATGGAGAAGGTCTTCGCCGCGGACGACCTCTCGGTGATCGCGATCGCCGGGGCCGCCGGGCAGGCGATCGAGATCGTCAAGCTGTTCCAGCTCGAGCTCGAGCACTACGAGAAGATCACGGGCGATCGGCTCTCGCTCGAGGGCAAGGCGAACCGGCTCGCGCAGATGATCCGCGGGAACCTACCGATGGCGATCCAGGGGCTCGTCGTGGTGCCGCTGTTCGGCGGGGTCGACGAGCGCCGCGACGAGGGCCGGATCTTCTACTACGACGCGACCGGCGGCCGGTGGGAGGAGGACGACTTCCACGCCACCGGATCGGGTGGCCGGCCCGCGAGGAGCTCGCTCAAGAAGCGCTGGCGCCCCGGCCTCGATCGCGGGGAGGCCCTCGAGGTCGCCGTGGAGGCCCTGGTGGACGCCTCGCAGGAGGACGCGGCGACCGGGGGGCCGGATCCGACGCGGGGGATATTCCCGACCGTGGTCGTCGTGACGGCCGAGGGCGCGGAGAGCGTCGGCGCGGACGAGCTCCGGAGCGCGTACGAGCGCGTCGTGGGAGGCGGCTCGTGAGCTTCATGCCGTACGTGCCACCCGAGCAGCGGATCAAGGACCTGTCGGACTTCGCGCACAAGGGGATCGCCCGCGGCAAGTCGGTGGTGGGGCTGGAGTACACGGACGGCGTGCTGTTCATCGCCGAGAACCCAAGCGCGACGCTCCACAAGATCAGCGAGATCTACGACCGGATCGCGTTCGCCGGCGTCGGCAAGTACAGCGAGTTCGAGGACCTGCGGATCAGCGGGGTCCGGCACGCGGACCTCCGCGGCTACTCCTACGGACGCGACGATGTGCGCGCCCGCGACCTGGCCAACGCCTATTCGCAGGCGTTGTCGACGATCTTCACGCAACAGGTGAAGCCGTACGAGGTCGAGATCCTCGTCGGCGAGGCGGGCGAGGGCGACGGGGGCAACGAGATCTACCACGTGCTGTTCGACGGCACCGTCACGGACGAGCACGGCCACGTGGCGATCGGCGGGCACGCCGAGGAGCTGTCCAACGCGGTGCAGGAGGCGTACCAGCCGGGCTGGGACCTCGCCACGGCCGTGCGTCAGGCCGTCAGGGCCCTCTCGACCGCCGAGGGGCGCGAGATCGAGGCCGAGCAGGTCGAGGCCGGGGTGCTCGACCGAACACGCCCGCAACGCCGGAAGTTCCGCCGCCTTGGAGAGGACGAGGTCGCCACGATCCTGGCCGGCTGAGCCGGCGGTTCCACGCCTTCGTTCGGGCGGGGCCTACACTCGACGCGTGGAACGACGCATCTTCGGGCTCGAGAACGAGTACGGCGTCACCTGCACGTTCCGCGGACAGCGGCGGCTCTCGCCCGACGAGGTGGCCCGGTACCTGTTCCGACGGGTCGTGCACTGGGGACGCTCATCGAACGTCTTCCTCGAGAACGGCGCCCGGCTCTACCTGGACGTCGGCTCGCACCCCGAGTACGCGACGCCCGAATGCGACCAGATCTCGGATCTGGTGGCGCACGACAAGGCGGGAGAGCGGATCCTCGAGGCGCTCCTCGCCGCGGCCGAGGTCCGGCTGCACGAGGAGGGCATCAGCGGGCAGGTCTACCTGTTCAAGAACAACACCGACTCGGCGGGCAACTCGTACGGGTGCCACGAGAACTATCTGGTGGCCCGACAGGGCGAGTTCGCGCGCATGGCCGACCTGCTGATCCCGTTCTTCGTGACGCGGCAGATCTGGTGCGGCGCGGGCAAGGTCCTGCACGGCCCCCGCGGAGCCGTCTTCTGCATCGCCCAGCGCGCCGAGCACATCTGGGAGGGCGTCTCGTCGGCGACCACGCGCTCGAGACCGATCATCAACACGCGCGACGAGCCTCACGCGGACGCCGAGCGGTTCCGCCGGCTGCACGTCATCGTCGGGGACTCGAACATGTCGGAGTTCAGCTCCTGGATGAAGGTGGGCGTCACCGACCTGGTCCTTCGGATGCTCGAGGCGAACACGGTGATGCGCGACCTCTCGCTCGAGAACCCGATCCGGGCGATCCGCGAGATCAGCCACGACGTGACCTGTCGCAAGAAGGTTCGCCTGGCCAACGGGCGGGAGCTTTCGGCGATCGAGGTGCAGGAGGAGTACTACGAGCGCACCGAACGCTTCCTGGAGCGACGCGGTCCCGATCCGCAGTCCAAGCAGCTGCTGCAGGAGTGGCGCGAGGCGCTCGACGCCCTGATCCTGCAGGAGCCGGAGCGGCTGGTGCGCAAGGTCGATTGGGTCGCCAAGCAGAGCCTGATCGAGAACTATCGCAAACGCCACCAGCTGCCGCTCTCGCACCCGCGCGTCGCGCTCCTGGACCTCGCGTACCACGACGTCAACCGCACACGCGGCCTGTACTACGTGCTCGAGCGCGCGGGCAAGATGGAACGCGCCGTCGCGGAGAAGGAGATCCAGCGGGCCATGCGGGAACCCCCGCAGACGACGCGGGCAAAGCTGCGAGGGGACTTCATCCGTCACGCCAAGCAGAAGCGTCGCGACTACACGGTGGATTGGGTCCATCTCAAGCTGAACGACCAGGCCCAGCGGACGGTGCTCTGCAAGGATCCGTTCCGCAGCGTGGACGAGCGCGTCGAGCAGCTGATCGCCCACATGTGACGAGGTCCATCGGCCGAGCGCCGACGGACCACCGCGCGACGGCGGGTGAGGCCGGCTTCAGCCGGCGCCCGGTCGCCAACGGCGCGATCCCGCCGCCATCCTGCCCGCAAGGATGCCCGCGGCACCCGCCGCGAGGGAGAACGCCGGGTCCTCCGACGCCGTCCGGCCCATCGAGTCGATCTCGACCCCCGCGCGCTCGAGCTCGTCGAGCGCCGGTCGCCCGTCCACCTCGACCAGCTGGTGGCGTTCCTCGAGGCGTCGCCCGCGCAACGAGTCCCACACGAGGTCGCGCTCGGGTCCCTCGAGGACCGGCACGGCGACGTCGGCCGACACCCGGCACACGCGGTCCAGGATCGTGAGCGAGTGGTGCGACACCCCGCGGTGGCGTTCGCGGCCATCGGCGAACGAGACGCGCAGCGCCGCCACGGGGCGCCCGCCGAGCGCCTCCGTCGCGTTGAGGGCGTCGCCGCTCGCGAGCGCGCTCACGCCCCACGTCGTGTCGGTGCCCAGGTTGCCCGGCCCGTCGGCCACGATCACGACGTCCGCGCCGACGAGCTCCGCGGCGGCGAGCACGCCGGTCCAGATCGTCACGGCCTCGAGCTCACCGCCGAAGGCCTGGCCGCTCGTCACGAACCCGTCCAGGAGCCCCGCGACCCGCAGGCGCGGAACGAGGTTCGAGAGCCGACCCGGAAGCGCGGCCCCGTCGGACATCACGTAGGCGATCCGTTCGGCGCCGGCCGCCCGCGCCCCGGCGGCGATCGGTCCGATCATCGAATGCAACGGCGCGCACACGACCGGCCTGCCGCCCAGGCCTTCGGAGCGTTCGAGCGCCTCGCGATCGGTCTCCTCGACGCTCTCCACCGCCGCCTGCAACGGCGTGTACCGAGCCTTCATCACCCGTCCCGGATGGCCGAGCTCGGTGGCGGTCTGGTCGTCGACGGCCACGACCAGGTGGAAGCCGCCCGTCCCGAGACCGAGCGCGACCCCCGTGGTGTTCACCAGGACGCGATCGCCGACCTCCACGCTGCCGACGAGTTGCGTGAACGCCACCGCGACCCCGGGCTCGGCGACGGGCGGTGGGTCGGCCGGATCGTCGTCCACGACCACGTCGAGCTCGAGCACGCCCGGACGCTCGCTCCGGATGCGCCGGACGGTGGCGTAACGCAGGCGCACGCTCCCTGTCGGGGGGCCTGGCGACATGGCGGAAGTATGATGCCGCGGCCATGCACCCGCTCGAACGCCTGGTGAACCTCGTCGCCCTGCTGCTCGAGTCCCGGACGCCGCTCACGTTCGACCAGATCCGGAGCAAGCTGGCGGAGGGGTACGGGCATCAGGACGCGTCGTCGGCCAAGCGCATGTTCGAGCGCGACAAGGACGTCCTGCGCGACATCGGGGTGCCGATCGACGTGGTCTCGACCGACGCGTGGGACGTCGAGCACGGATACACGATCGACAAGGACCGCTACTACCTCCCCGACATCGCCTTCACGCCGGAGGAGCTCTCGGCGCTGTTCGTCGCGGTGCGTTCGGCGGGCGACGTGTCGGCGGAGGAGGCCGTCCGCAAGCTGCTCTCGGGCGCCGACCGCGGGATCCTGGCCGGCCTGGGGCCCCCGGCGCTCGCCGGCGAGACCGACCCGAACCTGTCCCGGGCCGCCGAGGCGGTCGCGGAAGGACGTCGTGTGCGCTTCGCGTACCGGACGTCACGAGGCGAGCGCTCGGACCGTACCGTGGATGCGTTCGGGCTGGCGGTCCGCGGGGGACACTGGTACCTCGTCGGCCTGGATCTGGACCGGGCGGAGATCCGTTCGTTCCGCCTCTCACGGATCTCGGACGAGCTCGAGATCGCGGGGGAGGGGAGCGAGCCACCCGACGGTTTCCGCGCGGTCGACCACGTCCAGGCCGGGCCGTGGGGTCCGGGCGATGCCGAAACGACCGCGACCGTCGCGTTCGCGCCGGAGGTCGCGTGGTGGGCGACGAAGGGGATCGCGGGGGCGGACGCGGTCCGAATCCGGGAGGACGGCTGGGTCGAGGTGCGCATCGCCTTGTCGCCGGGGGAGGGGCTGATGTCGTGGATCCTGTCGTTCGGACCCGACGCCGAGGTCGCGGAGCCCCCCGAACTGCGATCCGAGATCCTCGGACGGCTGGAGGAGATCCTTGCCTCCTGAGGCAGGTCGGCGTTCGCGCGCGACCCGCAAGGCCCCCGAGAAGGCGTCGCAACGGCTCCGGCGGCTGCTCACGGTGGTCCCGTACCTGGTCCGCAACCAGGGAACGAGGGTCGCCGAGGCCGCGGACCTGTTCGGGATGTCCGAACCCGAGCTGCTGGCCGACCTGGACCTGCTGTTCGTCTCGGGGCTGCCGCCCTACGGGCCGGGAGACCTGATCGACGTCGACATCCAGGACGGCCGCATCTGGATCGGGATGGCCGACTACTTCGCTCGGCCCCTGCGGCTCACGCGGAGCGAGGCGCTCGCGATCTACCTGCGTGGGACCGTGCTGGCCGGCGCTCCCGGCCTGGAGGAGGCGCCGGCCCTGTCCTCCGCGCTCGCGAAGCTGGCGGACGCGTTGGGCCCCGAGACGCTCGGGGATCTGCCCGAGCGGGTGGACTCGGCGGGAGACGGACGGACGCCGGACACGCTCGGCGAGCTCCGACGCGCTGCCACGGAGCGGGAGCGGCTGCGGATCGAGTACTACGCGGCGTCGGGGGCCGAGACCACCGAGCGCGAGATCGACCCCGAGGAGGTCTTCTTCGCGATCGGGAACTGGTACGTGGCCGCGTGGGACCACCGCTCGAACTCCGAGCGCCTGTTCCGCGCGGACCGGATCCACGCCGCGGCGGCCACCGGGAAGCGGTTCGAGCCGCGGGGCCTCCGGGGCGCGGGCAGGCCCCTGTACACGCCCGCCGAGGACGACGTTCGTGTGACCGTTCGCCTGGGGCCCGAGGCCCGATGGGTCGCCGAGTACTACGAGACCTCGCGCGAGGTGGAGCTCGGGGACGGCCGCCTGGAGGTCGAGCTCCCCGCCGGCAGGCTCGAATGGCTCGAGCGCCTCTTGCTGCGTCTGTGGCCGGACGTCGAGGTGGTCGATCCTCCCGGGCTGTACGAACGCGTCCGCGAGCTCGCCGGCCGGACGCGCGAACGGTACGGATAGGGTGGTCCCTTCCTCGGCCCGAGGACTCAAGCACCGACCGCCGCTGTCCGATATTGCGTGTGTTATGACGACGATCCGGACGACATGCCCCCGCTGCGGAGAGGTCGACATGGGCCCCGAATCGATCCTGTTGCAGATCGTGCGGGGAGGGCGTGAGGGCACCTACCGATTCGACTGCCCGACCTGCATGGAGCCCGTCGAGAAGCGCGCGGACCGCAAGATCGTGGCGCTGCTCGTCTCGGCCGGCGTCGACGTGTCCGGTCATTCCTCCGGCGGGACCGCGGAGATGTTCGAGCCGGACGCCGAGTTCCGCGAGGACCCGCGAGGGCCGTTGCCCCCGGGACCCGCGTTCTCGATCGACGACGTGATCGACTTCCACTTCAAGCTCGAGGACGAGCGCTACATCGAGCAGTTCCTCACCGCGCACTAACCTCGCTCGGCCCGCCCCTCCGCTACCATCGACACCCGATGACCACGACCGCGCTCGTCTGGCTCGTCGTCGGGCTCCTGTCGCTCATCGCCGTCCTCGCCGTGCTGATCGCGCTGATCCGGCACCTGTTCGTGGTCGGCCGCGCGGCGGGCCGGTTCCAGGACGAGGTCGGGCCCCTCACGCGGGAGATCGGCGAGCTCGCGGATGCCGCCTCCGACCGGAGCCGAAGGATGGCTCGGGGACCAAGGTCCGGCGGCTGAACCGAGGCGGCAGTACGATGGCCCTCACGAGGGCCTCTCGCCCCCGGATCGCCGACCTGGAGCGCCGTCTGGAGCGCAGGACGAGATGCTGAACATCGGTCCGCAGGAGCTCTTGATCATCCTGGTGATCGCCCTGATCGTGGTCGGGCCACAGCGCCTGCCCGCGCTCGGACGGTCGATCGGGCGGGGTCTGCGCGAGCTCCGCAAGGCGCAGGACGAGGTCAAGCGGACGATCCAGGTCAACCTCGACGACGAGCCTCCGAACGGCCGCTCGGGTGCGCGTCCGACGGGTCGCGTGAGGCCCGGAGGCCCCGCCGATGCTCACGCCGCGGACCCGAGCGCCGAGTCGGCAACGACGACCGGCGAGCCGGGCCCGTCGGTGCCGGACGCCACCCCCACCGCCTCCGAACCGCTGCCGCCCGACGAGGTCCGGGAGATCTCCCGTTCGCTGGGGCGGAGCCTGGCGGAGCTCCGGCGCGCCAAGGAGGAGGTCCAGCGCTCCTTCCGGATCGATCTCGCGCCCTCGACGAGACCCCCGGAGCCGAAGCGAGCGCGGCCCGCACCCTCGGAGCAATCGACGGCGCCGGCCGACGCCGGCGCACCGTCGGCGACGCCGGACTCGAGCCCCGCCGCGTCGACCCCTGAACCCAAACCGGACGGACGGGCGGCCACGCCCGATCGCGCGAGCGACTGACCCCGGGTCGATGATGAAGCTGATCCCGGAACGCCTCCGGCGGCGCTCCGAGCCGGACCCGGACGGCACGATGACGCTCGTCGACCATCTCTCGGAGCTGCGGTACCGGCTGCTCGTCGTGATCGCGGCGATCGGGGTCGGGGCGATCTTCGGGTGGTTCCTGTTCGACCGCGTGATCGACCTGTTGCTGAACCCCTACTGCGACTACTGGCGGAACGTTCCCCGCGGCGTCCGAGCCACCCGAGACTGCGCCCTGTTCTTCTCCGGGGCGCTCGAACCGCTGCTGATCAAGCTGAAGCTGGTCGGCTTCCTCGGGCTGTTCCTCGCGTTGCCGGTGGTGCTGTACCAGGTCTGGGCCTTCATCGTGCCCGGCCTCACCCGTCGCGAACGCAGGATGGCGATCCCGTTCGTGGCCTCCTCGGTCCTCCTGTTCGCGCTCGGGGCGCTGGTCGCCTACTGGACGCTCCCGAAGGCCCTCAACTTCCTGCTCGGCTTCGCGGGGAGCCAGTTCGCGCCGCTGCTGACCGCCGACCGGTTCCTGACGTTCGTGATGCTCGTGGCGCTCTCGTTCGGGCTCGCCTTCGAGTTCCCGATCGTGCTCGTGTTCCTGCTGCTCGCCGGCGCCGTGACGACCCGGCAGCTGCGGGACTGGCGGCGGGGGGCGATCCTGTTCATCGCGGTCTTCGCGGCGATCATCACGCCGAGCTCGGACCCGTACACGATGCTTGCCATGACGGTCCCGATGGTGCTGTTCTACGAAGCCGCTATCATCGTGGGCCGTCTCCTGAAACGCTAGGTGGATCTCGCATGGCGATCAAAGGCAAGAGCAAAGGGCGGAGCGCGAAGGCCGTCACCCGCGGGCCCAAGCCCGTCTATCAGCCCGTCAAGAAGCGCCTGATCGCCAAGCGCGAGTTCTGGCTGGTGATCCTCAGCATCCTGGGTGTCATGGTGGTCGTCGGGCTCGTCGCCGGGTTCGTCGCCGAGCGCAACTCGAGCGAACAGGACGAGCTCGAGCAGCGGATGCGGGCCACGATGAGCTCGTTCCAGGGACAGGTCGACCCCGTGCTCACGACGATCGGCCAGGCGCAGCCTCCGGCCGGGTACCAGGTGTTCACGGACCTCTCGACTGCCGTCGACACCCTCGTGGCGGAGAAGCCGGGCGCGCCGGTCGACCCGAAGGCGCTCACGCAGACGGCGGGCGACGCCGCGACCTCCGCCCAAACCGCCCTGGGGGCGCTGCAGTCGATCGACGAGACGGCGCTGATCCGAGGTAAGGGGTTCTCCGAGGACTTCGTCCTGCACGTGATCAACGCGAAGGACAACTTCGTCCAGGCGATGACCCTGTACGGCGAGGCCGCGAAGCTGCTCGAGCTCGCGGCCGACGCCCAGGGCGCCGACCGCGCCGAGCTGGCGGTTCGCAGCAAGGCGATCCTGAAGGCCGCGACCGAGATCTTCGACCGCGGCTACGCCGATTACGTCGAGGCGCAGACCAAGGCGGGCGTGTTCGCGCCGCCGGCGCCGGGGCTCCCGGCACCGACCGGCGCTTCATGACCAACGGTCTCCTCCTGCTCCACGCCTGGCCGGTGGACGCCAGGATGTGGGAGCCGCAGCTCGCCGCCCTCCCGGACGGCCTGGCGGTCGCGGCGCCCGACCTCCCGGGGTTCGGGGGCTCGGAGTCGGCCGGCAACGTCCTGACGATGGGCGCGGCCGCCGAACGAGCGCTCGAGGCCTTGAGGGAGCGAGGCATCGACCGGGCGGTCGTGTGCGGCCTCTCGATGGGCGGGTACGTGGCGTTCGAGCTGTGGCGGCGGGCCCGCGACCGCGTGATCGGGTTCGTGCTCGCCAACACCCGCGCCGTGGCCGATCCTCCCGAGGCCGCGGCCGCTCGGCGTGCGCTGGCCGAACGCCTGCGTTCGGAGGGCAACGTCCTCGCGATCGAACCGCCGGCGCTGCTGTCGGATCGCGCACCGGAGGATCTGCGGGCACGCGTCCGGGACTGGATCGCGGAGCAGCCGCCGGAGGCGATCGCCGCCGCGTCGCTCGGGATGGCCGAACGCCCGGACTCGACCCCCGACCTCGCGACGATCGACGTGCCGACCCTCGTGCTGACCTCGACCGACGATCACATGATCGCCCCCGAGATCTCGGCCGAGATGGCGGGTCTGATCCCGCAGGGTCGCTTCGAGACGATCGAGGGGGCCGGGCACCTGTCGAACCTCGAGGCGCCCGAGGCCTTCGACGCCGCGTTGCTCGAGCACCTGGCCGCCTCCGGGCTCCGCTGACCTCGAAACGATCCGCGCCGGGCTCCGGGCGGGGCGCCCGTAGACTCGGTCCCGTGATCGATCCCACGCGCTTCGCGGCACGCTACCCGTTCGAGCTCGACGCGTTCCAGATGCGCGCGATCGAGGCGCTCCATGGCGGCGAGTCCGTCCTGGTGGCCGCGCCGACCGGTTCGGGCAAGACGGTGGTGGCTGAGTTCGCGGTGGACCGCGCGCTCGCCGCCGACCGGAAGTGCTTCTACACGACCCCGCTCAAGGCGCTCTCGAACCAGAAGTTCGGTGACCTGGTCGCGCGGTTGGGGGCGGCGAAGGTGGGGCTGCTCACGGGTGACAACGCGATCAACGGCGACGCGCCGATCGTCGTCATGACGACGGAGGTGCTGCGCAACATGCTGTACGAGCGCAGCGAGGCGCTCGATGACCTCGTGACGGTCGTGATGGACGAGGTGCACTACCTCCAGGACCCGTATCGGGGCGGGGTGTGGGAGGAGGTGCTGATCCACCTGCCGCTGTCGATCTCGGTCGTCTGCCTGTCGGCCACGATCTCCAACGCGGAGGAGTTCGGCGAATGGATCGGCACGCTCCGCGGCGTGACGCGCGTGGTGATCGAGGAGAAGCGCCCGGTGCCGCTGGAGCACCACTACCTGGTCGGTCGCGAGCTGCATCCGATGCACGTCGAGCAGAGCGGGCAGGCCGCACCCAACCCGTACGTCGTCTCGCTCGATCGCGAGGAGGTCCGGTACAAGACGTACTACCGCCGGGGTTCGGGCACGGCGCAACACCAGCGGATCCCGAGGCCGCGCGAGGGCCATCGCCGCGTCTACGTCCCCCGGCGCGAGGAGGTGGTCGAGGTCCTCGCCGAGCAGGGCCTGCTCCCGGCGATCTACTTCGTGTTCAGCCGAGCCGGCTGCGACCGGAGCGTCGAGTGGCTGATGGGTGCCGGGATCCGGCTCACGACGAGCGAGGAGGCGTCCCGGATCCGGACGTTCGCCGAGATGCGCGTCGCCTGGATGGACGAGGAGGACCTCAAGACCCTCGGCTTCTACGACTTCCAGGACGCCCTGGCGGCCGGGATCGCGGCGCACCACGCCGGGATGCTCCCGGTGTTCAAGGAGACCGTGGAGGAGCTGTTCGAGGCCGGGCTCGTGAAGATCGTGTTCGCCACCGAGACGCTGTCGCTCGGGATCAACATGCCGGCGAGGTCGGTGGTGATCGAGGACCTGTGGAAGTTCCAGGGCGAGCGGCACGAGCTGCTCACGCCCGGCGAGTACACGCAGCTGACCGGGCGAGCGGGCCGACGGGGCATCGACGAGCTCGGCCACGCCGTGGTCGTGGTCCAACGTAACGTCGCGTTCGAACGCGTCGCGTCGCTCGCGTCGACCCGGACGTACGAGCTCACGTCGTCGTTCCGACCCTCGTACAACATGGCCGTGAACCTCGTCCGAAACTACACCCGCGACGAGGCGCACCACCTGTTGAACTCCTCGTTCGCGCAGTTCCTCGCGGACCGCGGCGTGGTGACCCTCGAGCGAGAGCTCGAACGCGACCGGGCGCAGCTCGCCGGGTTCCGAGAGCAGATGCGCTGCCACCTCGGTGACTTCGCCGGGTACTGGGCGCTGCGCGAGAAGGCCGCGGCCGTCCGCGACGAGTTCCGCAAGGGCCGCGAACGGGCGCGCACCGAGTCGATCCGGGAGGGCCTCGCCGCCCTCCGCCCGGGCGACGTGATCTTCGTCCCGCGCGCCCGGCGCCGGGGGCTCGCGGTGGTGTTGTCGAGCCGGGAGGGGAGGCCGACCGTCCTCGCGCAGGACCGCGCGTTCTTCCGGCTGGGGCTGCGGGACTTCCAGGAGCCGCCCACGGTCCTGACCAAGGTCCCGCTGCCGCGGTCCGGCAGCGTCCGGAGCGCCAGGTACCGCCGGGACCTGGCGGCCCGCCTGGTGGCGCTGGACGTCCGGGCTCCACGGAAGCCCCGCGGCGGCGTCGACGCCCGGGTCGAACGCGAGGCGGCTCGGTACGAGCGCCTGGCGGAGGCACACCCGTGCCACGACTGTCCGGACCGGCCCGAGCACGAGCGATGGGCGAGCAGGGCCTCGCAGGTCGAACAGCAGATCCGAGGGCTCGATCGCCGCATCCGGACACGGACCGAGACGCTCGCCCGCCAGTTCGAACGCGTCCTCGCGGTGCTCGAGGAGCTCGGGTACGTGCGCGCGTTCGCGATCGAGCCGAAGGGACGCACCCTGGCTCGCATCTACGGCGAGGGCGACATCCTGATGGCCGAGGCGCTCGCGGACGGGCTGCTCGACGGTCTGGAGCCCTCGGAGGTGGCCGCGGTGGTCTCGACCACCGTCTACGAGTCACGTGAGCGGAACCCTCGGCCCAGCGAGATGCCGACGCCCGCCTCGGTGGAACGCTACCGGCGGTTCCAGGAGATCTGGCGTCGGGTGCGCGAGGCCGAGGACCGGCACCAGGTCGAGCTCTGCCGGGAGCTCGAGGACGGGTTCGCCGCGCCGATCCATCGGTGGGCCCAGGGGGAGTCGCTCGAGGACGTCCTGCGCGAGACGGACATGTCGCCTGGGGACTTCGTACGCACCTGCAAGCAGGTACTCGACCTGCTCCGTCAGATCGAGGACGTGGCGCCGGAGGGGGTCTCGGACGTGGTCCGCCGCGCCCGCGCGGCGGTCAACCGCGGGGTCGTCGCGTACACCGGGGTCTGATCGGAGGCCGCCAATCGCGCCTCGACGCCTCGAAGTAGGATGCGCCCGATGCCGAGCCCCTACGGCGAGCTAACCGTGATCGTGAACCCGCATGCGGGACGTCGGCGCGTGGGTGAGGAGGTCCCCGAGCTCGAACGCACGCTCCGCTCGCGCGGGCTGCCGTACCGGTTGCTGAGGACGGAGGGTCCGGGCGACGCGACCCGGTTCGCCTCGGAGACCCTCGAGGCTGGCGGGCGGTTCGTCGTCGCGGTCGGCGGCGACGGAACGGTGCACGAGGTCGTGAACGGCATGTTCGACGACGAGGGCAAGCCGCTCGTCCCCGACGCGGTCCTCGGGGTCGTGGCGGCCGGGAGCGGGTGCGACTTCGTGCGGACGTTCGGCCTCCCCGGCGACGCGACGCGGGCCTGCTACCACCTCGCCGGGGACAACACGTACCCGCTCGACGTCGGCAAGCTGACCTACACCACTGGGGAGGGTGGACGAGCAACGCGCTACTTCGTGAACGTCGCCGAGGCCGGTCTCGGCGCGGCGGTCGCCGCTCGCGCCGATCGCATGTCGCCGCGGCTCGGCCAGTCCAAGTACTTCTTCGGCTTCTGGCTGGAGCTGCCGCGTTTCAAGCTCGCGAACGTGCGCGTCCAGGCGGACCGGAAGACGTACGAGGGGCCGGCCTTCCTCGTGGTGGTTGGCAACGGGCAGTACTACGGTGGCGGCATGAAGATCTCGCCCCGTTCGTACCCGGGCGACGCGGTGCTCGACGTCCTCGTGTTCAAGGGTCCGAAGTCGGACTCGTTCACGATGATCCCGAAGATCTACCGGGGCGAGCACATCCCGCACGATCACGTCGAGGAGTTCCGCGTCAAGCGCGAGCTCGTGATCGAGGCCGACCGCCCGCTCCCGATCGAGTCCGACGGCGAGGTGCTGGGGACGACCCCGGCCACCGTGGAGATCCTTGCCCAACCGATCCAGATGAAGCTGTGAAGGCGGACCGGTACGCGGTTCGCCGCGCCCTCGCCCTCGAGGCGGCCGAGGCCGAGGGGCTCGCGGGGATCCTGATCTCGCCGGGTCCCGACCTCGCCTACCTCGCCGGCTACACGCCGTTGCCGCTCGAACGGCTCACGTTGCTGGTGCTGTCGGCGGGAACCGACCCAACCCTCGTGGTTCCGACGCTCGAGCGCCCCTCGGCCGAGCGGGCGGCGGGGGTGGCCCTCCTGACCCTGCGCGACTGGCGCGACGGCCGGGACGACCCGTACGCGATCGTCGCGGGGATGCTCGCTCCGGGCCGTTACGCGATCACCGACCGGACCTGGGCGTCACACCTGCTCGCGCTCGAGCGGGTGGCACCCGGCCGTTCCTTCGCGGCCGCCGGCGAGGCCCTCCCGTTGCTCCGGGCGGTCAAGGACCCCGAGGAGATCGAGCGGCTCCGCGCCGCCGGGAGCGCCGCGGACGCCGCGTTCGCGGACGTGATCGACCTGCCGTTCGCCGGCCGCAGCGAGACCGAGCTGGCGGCAGAGCTCGACCGTCTGCTCCTCGAGCACGGCCACCAGCGCGTCGACTTCACGATCGTGGGCTCGGGTCCGAACGGTGCCTCGGGCCACCACGAGCCGGGGGAGCGACGGATCGCAGCCGGCGACGCCGTCGTGATGGACTTCGGCGGGGTCCGCGACGACTACTGCTCGGACATCACACGCACCGTCTTCGTGGGCGAGCCGACCGACGAGCAACGCGAGGTCTACGCGATCGTGCGGGCGGCGCAGCAGGCGGCGTTCGAGGCGGTGCGGCCGGGCGTCTCGGCCCAGGACGTCGACCGGGCGGCGCGGGCGGTGATCACCGAGGCGGGCTACGGGGACCGGTTCGTCCACCGGACCGGACACGGTATCGGGCTCGAGATCCACGAGCCCCCATACATCGTGGAGGGCAACGCGACACCGCTCGAGCCGGGCATGACCTTCTCGGATGAGCCCGGGATCTACCTGGAGGGGCGCTTCGGCGTCCGGATCGAGGACCAGGTCGTCGTGACCGTGCAGGGTGCCGAACGGTTGAACGAGGCGAGCCGCGATCTGACGATCGTGGCCTGACGGCGGCGGGACCCGGATTGCCCGTCGCGGTGAGGTTCGGTCATCCTTGCGTGGGGTGACTGCGAATCCCCTCGAGATGGAGGAGTTCGACCTCGACCGGTACCTGCGTGCGTCCAATCGCGTCGACCTCTCCGGCGTGACCTGGGAGCACATACGCAGCCACCCGGTCTCCGAGTCCGAGGCGCGCTGCCTCGCGTACATGATGGATATCGAGACCCACACCTCGATCTATCTCAGGGACCTGCTCGCGACGGCGGCGGCTTACGAGCCGGACGTCACGGCGTTCCTGTCGTGCTGGGTCTACGAGGAGCTGTGGCACGGTGAGGCGTTCAGCCGGTTCCTGGGAGAGGCGGGCTGGGAGCTCGCGCCGGATCTCGAACGGGTGACCGCCGATTCCGCGTACCCGTCGCGCCTGCCGAGGAACCAGTGGATCCGCCGGCGGCTCGGCGGCAAGGGACAGCTGAGCCACGTCGGCACGATGCTCGGATCCGCCGTGATGAACGACTTCGTTGCGCTGCACATGACCTGGGGTGCCGCCAACGAGCTCTCGACCCTCACGTCCTACCACCGCCTGATCGCCAAGACCGAGCACCCCGAGCTCGTCAACCTGCTGAACGCGATCATCAAGGACGAGCGCCGACACTTCGCGTTCTACCGCGCGCAGGCCAGGCTCCGGCTGGCCCGCAGCGCGTGGGCTCGCCGTCTGACGCGATGGGCGATGGAGCACCTATGGGCGATCGTGGGCACTGGCGTCCGGCCGCAGACCGAGACCGACTTCGTCGTCCTGCACCTGTTCGGGGACGGGGATGGCCGCAGCGCCGCGCTCGAGATGGATCGCACGATCGCGGAGCTCCCCGGGATGGAGGGATCCGCGATCTTCCGTCACGCCCGCGCCGAGGCGCGGGGGAGGGCGGCCTCGATCCCCGATCGCGGACCCGGGATGTGGACCGCCGTCCCGGCCTGACGCGTGGGTCCGAGGGACGGCGTTCTCAGGTCCCGCTAGATCCGGGGTCGGATCTCCGTCCCCTCGGCGGAGTCCATCACCTCGAGACCCATGGCCTGCAGTCGCTCGCGGATCAGGTCGCTGGTGACGAAGTCCTTGGCGGCGCGGGCCGCGTCACGTTCGGCAACCAGGGCGAGCATCGCCTCGGTCGGCTCGAAGCGCTCGCGCGCGTCGCGTTCGAGATCGAGCCCGAGGATCGCGTCCCACGACGCGAGCAGCCCGTACTTCTGGCCGTCGGGGACGGCGGAGCCGACGGTCTCGTTCAGCACGACGAGCGCCCGGGGCAGGTCGAGGTCGTCGGCGACCGCCGCCCGGAACCGCTCGTCCAGCGCCTTCGCCTCGTCCGAGCGCTCCTCGGTCCCGGGCGCCCAGGTCGCCATCCTGCGGCGGAGGTCGGCGAGGCGGTGGTGCTGGCCCTCGAGCGCCTCCCAGCTGAAGTCCATCTCGCTCCGGTAGCGTGTGCCGAAACACAGCAGGCGGAACGCGAGCGGGTCGACGCCCTGTTCGGCGAGGTCGGTGACCCGGTAGATGTTCTTCGCGGACTTGGCCATCTTCTGACCGCTCATCTGCAGGAACCCGCCGTGCACCCACGTGGAGACGACCTGGTGGCCGACGGCCCCCTCGGACTGCGCGATCTCGTCCTCGTGGTGGGGGA
>DASXTX010000182.1:0-5259 GCA_036505195.1 Actinomycetota bacterium | reverse complement strand
TGAACTCGTACACGCCCGGTCGGCGAACCCAGCCCGCGACGTCCACGAGGACGACGACCTCCGGTGAGGGGCTCGCCCACGCCGGAGCGGACGCCGTCCCCCCGCTCGGCGCAGCCGCGACCTCCACGGGACGCGGAAGCGACCGGACGTACCAGAGACCGGCGCCCCCCAGGGTCACGGCGAGGAGCGCCACGAGCCCGACGAGCTCGCCGCGCGAGAGGGCCGCGAGGCGTTCACGGATCGAGCCTTCGGACATGCCTCCCCCCGACCGGGGGAGGTCGCCGATCGAACGCTAGCGCCGGCCGGCCGTCCGGACCGTGAGGTGGTTCACACCGGGCGAGATCGCACCATCCTCGCGCTCGACGGGGGCCGATGCCCCCGAGGGGTCGACGCTCACCTCCCGCTCACCCGGATCGAGCACCGGGAGCCAGAACGTGAAGCGCGTCCCGCCGACACCGTCCTCGGGGGCATCGCCCACCTCGAGCTCACCGCCGTGCGCCCGCACCAGCCCGCGCGAGATGTACAGGCCGAGCCCCGTCCCCGGCGCTTCCGTCTCGTCGGCGCGACGGAACCGCTCGAAGATCGCCTCGCGATCCTCCTCCGCGATCCCGTCACCGGCGTTGTGGACGTCGACCGCCACGCGGCGAGCGTCGCTCGAGACCGCGACCGTGATCGGCGTTCCTTCGGGCGAGTACTTCCTCGCGTTGTCGAACAGGTTCGTGAGGACGCGGACGATCGCGTCGGCATCGCACACCACCCGGGCGGGCGCGTCGGGCTCGAGCCGCAGACGCTCGGCGGTGCTGGATGCACGCGCCGCGTCCGCGATCAGATCGCGCGGGTCGACCGGCTCCATCGACAGGCGGAGCACCCCGTCCTGGATCCGGGAGACCGTGAGCAGGTCCTCCACCAGCCTCGTGAGGCGCTCGGCCTGCGCCTCGGCCCCGTCGATCAGGTCGACGCGGACCCGGTCCTCGAGCACCGCGCCGTGTTCCTTGAGCGTGCTCAGCACTCCGAGGATCGCGGCGAGCGGGGTCCTGAGCTCGTGCGCCGCGACCCCCACGAACTCGGTTCGCGCCAGATCGACCTTCCTGAGACGCTCAACCTCCGCGCGCTCCCTGCCGAGCTGACGCCCCCTCGACTCGGCGATCGCTTCCATCTCGAACCGCTTCTGTCGCTGGTCCGCGCGCTGCAACGAGAGCACCCCGATCGCGAACCCGGCGACCAGCAGCAGGGTCGGCCGGTACAGCCTCGACGTCCACAGCACGCCATGCTCGACGAGCTGCGCCAGCAGCAGGATCGCGAGCCCGACGGCCACGCCGACGGTCTCGACGATCCCGAACCGCAGCGCGACCGCCACGATCACGATCAGGTACAGGGTCCAGAACTCGCTCCGACCGCCGCCGGTCGCCTCGATCCACGCCGCGATCAGCGCGACGTCGATGGCGATCGTCACGGCGCGCCACCACGGCGACGACTCCTCGCCGCGGGTGGTCAGCACCAGACACACCAGCGAGTAGAACAACGCGGCGACCAGCAGGACGAGCGCCCCCGGACCGACGACGCGACGGACGCCGACGGAGCTCAGGGATAGGACCGTGACGACCGCGAGCACGCAGATCCGGAGCAGCGCGATCGTCCGCTTGGTTCGCAGGAAGGCGGAGAGCGAGCCGGATCCCTCGTCTCCGTCCGTCACTGGCGTTGGGGCGGCCGTCGCGCTCATCGCTGTCCTCGGTCAGGCGGAAGCAGGCCCACTCCTGCCTCGCCTTCCTATCGGGACGGTTCCGGCGGATGTTGAGCGGCGTGGCGAGGCGTGCCTAGCGGGAGGTGACGAGGTTCACCAGGCGGGGCGCCCGGACGATCACCTGGGCAAGTTCGCGCCCGTCCATCGCCTGCCGTGCCTTCTCCGAGGCGCGGGCGAGCTCTCGGCAGGTCTCCTCGTCGGCGTCGGCTCCGACCTCGATCCGGTCCCGGACCTTCCCGTCGACCTGGACCACCAGCGTGACCCGATCGTCGCGCGCGAGCGCCTCGTCGAAGGTCGGCCAGACCGCGGTGTGCACGCTCGAGGGGTTGCCGAGCACCTCGCGCCAGAGCTCCTCCGACGCGAAGGGAGCCAGGGGCGCCAGCATGAGCGTGAGGGCGGCCGCGGCCTCCCGAGCGCCCTCGCCGGCATCCAGCGCCGAGCGCATCCCGTTCGACAGCACCTGCAGCTTGCTGATCGCCACGTTGAACCGGAAGCGCTCCATGTCGCCGGTGACGTCTCGGATCGTCCGGTGGGTCAGGCGCCGCAACGACTCGGGGTCCGGAGCGTCCCGCTCGCAGGCCCCGCCGACGGCCGCGAAGACGCGGCCGAGCCACGTCGTGACGCCCGGACGCCGGTCGGGATCGGGCGCGATCAGCTTCCAGTCGACGTCGTCCTCGAAGGGGCCGGCGAACAGGATGTTCAGACGCATCGTGTCGGCCCCCCAGCGTTCGACGAGCGGCATCGGTTCGACGATGTTGCCCTTCGACTTGCTCATCGACGCACCGCCAAAGATCACCTGGCCCTGGTTCATCAGCCGCAGCATCGGCTCGGTGAAGCCGACCATCCCCATGTCGAACAGCACCTTCGTGAGGAAGCGGCAGTACAGGAGATGGAGGATCGCGTGCTCGACGCCTCCGATGTACTGGTCGACGGGCATCCATCGCTCGACCGCCGCCGGGTCGAACGGCTGCGTCTCCTCGTGCGGCGAGCAGTAGCGGTAGTAGTACCAGGCGGAATCGACGAAGGTGTCCATCGTGTCGGTGTCGCGCGTCGCCGCTTCTCCACCGATCGGACAGGTCGTGTTCACGAACGCCGCGTGCCGCGCGAGCGGCGACTCGCCGCCGGGCCGGAAGTCGACGTCCTCGGGAAGCACCACCGGGAGCTGGTCGTCGGGGACGGCCACCTCGCCGTGCTCGGGGCAGTGGATGATCGGGATCGGCGCGCCCCAGTACCGCTGGCGGCTGATCAGCCAGTCGCGGAGTCGGTACGTGACGGCGGAGCGTCCCTTCCCCCGCTCCTCGAGCCACGCCGTGACCTGTGCGATCGACTCCGGCGACCGCACGCCGTCGAACGGTCCCGAGTTCACCATCACACCCTCGTGGTCGTACGCCTCGGTCATCGTCGCGGCGTCACGCTGCTCGCCTTCGGGCTGCACCACCACGCGGATCGGCACATCGTGGGCGCCGGCGAACTCGAAGTCCCGCTGGTCATGCGCCGGCACCCCCATCACCGCGCCGGTGCCGTACTCCATCAACACGTAGGGCGCGACGAAGACGGGGACCTTCTCCCCGTTCACCGGGTTCACCGCGTGGACACCCACGCGGATGCCCTCGCGGCTCTCTGCCTGCTCGCGGTTGGCCAGGGGCGTCGCCCGTACGGCCTCGAGCATCGCCTCGACCTCGGTCTCCGTGCCACCGGCCCGGGCGAGCCCGGGCACGAGCGGATGCTCGAGCGCGAACACGAAGAACGTGACCCCCCACAGCGTGTCGGGACGCGTCGTGAACACCTCGACGGCGTCGCCGGTCTCGGCGATCTCGAACGTAACGCCCGCGCCCTCCGAACGCCCGATCCAGTTGCGCTGCATCGTCATCACACGCTCCGGCCAGTCGAGCGGCTCGATGTCGTCCAGCAACCGCTGCGCGTAGTCGGTGATCTTGAAGAACCACTGGGTGAGGTCCCTGCGCACGACCGGCGTGCCGCACCTCTCGCAGGCGCCGTTGATCACCTGCTCGTTCGCCAGGACCGTCGCGTCCTTGGGGCACCAGTTCACCGGCGCGTTCCTGCGATACGCCAGACCGCGTTCGAACAACCGGAGGAACAACCACTGGGTCCACCGGTAGTACTCGGGGTCGCTGGTGTTGATCCGGCGGGTCCAGTCGAACGACATCCCCATCCGGCGGAACGAGCGCGCCTGCTGCTCGATGTTGGCGTACGTCCATTCCTTGGGGTCGATCCCGCGCTTGATCGCGGCGTTCTCGGCCGGGAGCCCGAAGGCGTCCCAGCCGATCGGATGGAGCACGTTGTGGCCGCGCATCGCCGCGAACCGCGCCACCGCGTCCCCGCCGCTGAACGCCTCCGCGTGACCCATGTGGAGGTCGCCCGAGGGGTACGAGAACATGTCGAGCGCGTAGAACCGGGGTCGCGGGTCCGCGGGGTCCTCGGACGCCCGATACAGGCCCTCGGCCTCCCACCGTTCGACCCACTTCGGCTCGATCTCGGAGGCGTCGTAGCGGCGCATGGTCTGCAGATGCTACCGAACCGACCCCGCCGGATCGGTCAGGCGAGCGACGATCGGATCAACGATCCGCCAGCTTGTCCAGAGCGTTGGCCAGGCGCTTGCGCCCGAGCGAGACGCCCCGGAGCTCGGCTTCCGCTCCCCGCAGCCGATCCTTGGCCTCCGAACGCCGGCGGTCCAGGTCCTGGATCGCGGCGCGCTCGCGTTCGACGGCGGCGGCCGCGCGACGCTCCCGGGTCTCGGCCGCCGAGAGCTCGCGGCGCAGCTTGGCGGGGTCGGGCTTGGGCCTCGGTGGCTCGGCCGGTGCCGCCGGACGGGACGGCCCACCCTCGAGCACGCGGAGCCCCGCCCCGGCGAAGGTCGCCGGCGGGCGGACGGGCTTGGTGAGTCGACCGGCGCGGACGAGCTCCCCCGTCTCCTCGTCGACCGCGGCGGCCTCCAGGGTCCCCACGATAGCGTCGGTCGTCGCCGACGTGGCGCCGCCCGCCCGCTCGAGGATCGCTCCGGCCTTGCGCGTGAGCTCGTTCACGAGCTGACGACGCTCCTCGGTCGCCGCGCGGAACGGTTCGACGTCCCGTCCCGACACCGCTCGGCGATGGGCCGACCGGAGGGTGCCCCCGAGCTCGATCAGCGCTCGGACACCGTCGGGATCCTCGCGGGCGAGGGCGTTCACGGCCCACGCCGCAACCACCGGCTTGCGGAGCGCCTTCACGCGGGCGGCCCCGGCGCGATCGCCGTCCGCGGCGAGCTCCTTGGCCAGCGCATCTCGTTCGGGCGTGAAGCGCTCGAGCGGGAGCGCGTACAGGGCGTCGATCCGCGGTTCGAGCTCGTCGGCCACGCCTCCAACCTCTCACCCGGAGGCCGTGGACGCCACCTCCGGGAAGCTCCGTTCGTACCAGGCGACGTCCCAGTATCGCCCGAACTTGCGCCCCTGCTCCGAGTAGTAGCCGGCGCGACGGTACCCGTGGCGCTCGTGCAAGCGCACCGACGCCGGGTTCGGCAT
>DASXTX010000181.1:0-2629 GCA_036505195.1 Actinomycetota bacterium | reverse complement strand
TGCTCGCAGATGCGACGCACGTCTCGCTCGAGCAGCGCGTGCGCGTGCCGGTTCTTGCGCGGGTCGATCGCCTGCGGGAGGTCGATGACCGTCACGCGCCCGTCCCAGACGAGCAGGTTGTACGCGGACAGGTCGCCGTGGATCACGTTGAGGTACAGCATCCGCTCGATCGCGCGCAGGACCTGGTCGAACAGATCCTGTGCCTCCACGGCGTCCGGCCCGACCGAGCGGAGCTGCGGCGCGGCCAGCTCGAGGTCGCCGACGTAACCCATCAGGATCGCGTCGTCCGTGCTCGCGATCGGTCGCGGGACGGGCAGCCCCGCCTCCGAGAGCGCTCGCAGCGTCTCCCACTCGCGGCTCACCCACAATCCGCCCTGGACCTGGCGGCCGAACCGCGTCTTCTTCTCCAGCGCGGCGCGGATCCTGCGCTCCTCGATCCACTCGCCGTCGCGGTAGATCGACTCGTCGCGGAAGTCCCGGCGGTCGAGCGGGTGGTAGAGCTTGAGCGCGACGAGGTCCTCGCCGGTAGTCGAACGGTTCCCTCGGCACAGGTGCACCGTGGCCTCCTTGCCGGTCTTGATGATGCGGACGACGTCGGTGATCAGGCCCTCGGCCAGGAAGTGGTCGAGGGACGTCCCGCCGACCTCGTCGTCGTCGAGCTGTTCGATGTCCAACCCGGGTGTCCTTTCGATCGGTGTCGGTCGGCGCGCGGTCGAGCCCTCGGGCTCCGCGGTGCCGGGAACGCAAAAGAGCCGCCCATCGGGGCGGCTCGGCGTCGACGCCGGTCGGGCTAGCGCCCGATCCCCGAAGGATGCGGCAGAACGGTCAGGGCGGTCTCGTCCATCGTGCATCCCTCCTTCCGGGTCGTGATCCTCGTGAGGACCGTCGGACCCGTGGAGTCTACCCGGATGCGAGGTGCGGTGAGGCCGACCGGTCGAAGCTCGCGGCCGACCGTTGCAGCCGGATCACGCGTTCGACGATCGGCAGCGGGATGTGCGTGACGGCGCGCAGGCCCTCGCCGTCCGGCAGGATCTCCTGGGCCAGCGACACGAAGCGTGGCCCCTCGCTCACCAGGAACCCGACCGTGTGGACGAGGTAGTCCTGCCGGCAGCCGTCGAGGCTCTCCAGATCGAGGTCGAACCAGGCGTCGTGCCACTCGACGATCGCCAGAGGGTAGTGCGGGAGCTCCGGCTCCACCAGGGGGAGCGGGCCGATGGCGGGCTCGGCACGGGCGGCCTCGAGCGGATCCGGCCGATCGAACCCGTCCGCTCGGACCTCCTGCATCTCCACGCCTCCAGTGCATCGGTTATCGGATGCTGGGGGTCGCAGGTCGATAGCCCGGCGAAGCGTTTCTTCGTCCCGGCAAGGGCTACGCCCATCGGACCCGCGACCGCAGATCCTAGTTCGGGGCGCCGACACCTCTCGCCGCCGATCTGTCAGACCCTCTCGCTACCGTTCATCCATGGGCAAGGTCCGGACCGTCCTGTCGTGTCGCGAGTGCGGTCAGCAGCTCGCGCGGTGGGCCGGAAGATGCCCCGGCTGCGGCGCGTGGGGCACGATCGAGGAGGGCGGCGTCCGGGGCTCGTCCTCCGGACCCCTCGAGACCCTCGCCCACGAGGACGCCGACGAGCGCCGGGTCTCGACGGGTCTGCCCGGCATCGATCGCGTCCTCGGCGGCGGGCTGGTGCCTTCGACGGTGGCCCTGCTCGCGGGGGAGCCCGGTATCGGCAAGTCGACCCTTCTCCTCCAGATGGCGGCCAGCCTGTCGGCCGCCGGGCTCCCCTGCCTGTTCGCGTCCGGTGAGGAGTCGCGCCGTCAGGTCTCGGCCCGCGCGCACCGCCTCGGGATCGACGGATCGATCCTGTCGTTCGTTACGGGTCGCGAGCTGCCCGCCGTCGTCGAGGCCGCTCGGTCCGCGCGACCATTCCTGCTCGCGGTCGATTCGATCCAGGCGCTCCGCGATCCGTCGGCGGGCCAGGTGCCGGGTGGACCGTCGCAGGTTCGCGGGTGCGCGGACGCGCTGGTGGGGTTCGCCAAGGGCGAGGGCATCTCGGTGCTGGTGACCGGCCACGTCACCAAAGACGGGGACCTCGCCGGCCCCCGAGCGCTCGAGCACGCCGTCGACGTCGTCCTGTCGTTCGACGGCGATCCGCGTTCGGGGCTCCGGATGCTCTCGGCCGGTAAGAACCGATTCGGGGCCGAGGGCGAGGTGGCCTGGTTCGAGATGACCGGGGCGGGGCTGCGCGAGATCGACCCGGGCGACCTCCTGCTCCCGGGCGGGGGCGAGCCCGGCGCCGCCACGGCCCTCCCGCTGGCAGGCCGGCGTGCGCTAGCGGTCGAGGTCCAGGCACTCGTCGCTCGGGGCGAGGGGACGGCCCGCAGGCAGGCGAGCGGTCTGGATCTCCGCCGGTTCCAGCTGGTCGGGGCGGTGCTCGACAGCGCCGGTCTCGGTCTCGGGCGCTCCGATGTCTTCGGGGCCGTCGCGGGCGGTGCCAGGCTCGACGACCCGGCCTGCGACCTCGCGGTGGCCGCCGCGGTCGCCTCGGCGGCCGCCGGCGTGCCTGCGCCGACCGCGTCGGCGTTCGTCGGCGAGATCGGGTTGACCGGGGTCGTCCGGCCGGCGCCGGGG
>DASXTX010000180.1:0-3175 GCA_036505195.1 Actinomycetota bacterium | reverse complement strand
TCTCTTTCCTTCATCATGCTGGTTTCCTTTGCGCTGATCAACGTGCGCGTGCCGGGTATGGTGCTCATCATGGTGGGCGTGCTCGCCAACTTCGCTGTCATTGCGGCGAACGGAGGCATGCCCGTTAGCGCTGATGCGCTCCGCGACTCAGGACAACACGCAGAGCTGGCCCAGATGCGAGAGTCAGACGCCGACAAGCATCATCTGGTAACAGACAGCGATTCGTTGACGTTTCTGGGCGACATCATCGGAATGCCGCCGCCCATCGCCCGGGCCATCAGCATCGGCGACCTGATTATCGCCTTAGGGTTGATCTGGTTCACGGCATCCTCCATGCGGCGTCCTGGCACGGGAATGGAACGGGAGATAGAGACTTCGCCCAGCCCTCAGCCGAAGATACCGAGGCCCTCGTAGGGCTGCGCCCGCTCCAGGGCCGTGATCGATCACGGATCAGTGTGCCCTTCACTCTTCACGGTCCGTCATCAGTCCGAGACTGAGTTGCAGAATCCAGGGCACAACGACTTCCTCATTACTGGGCTCTGGAAGCTGCTCAGGCAGCCTCGATCACCTGCCGATGAATATCAGGATGGACACAGCCGCCAGGTGGGCCCAGCGCGAGCTCCTCGACGCTCGACTTCCAAACGCTTGGACATGAGCCACAACGCTGTCACGATCCATCCGCCTCAGCGGTGTGCGGGCTTTCATGTCCCTGGCATAACCCATCGGAGCATCACATGAACACCTGGACACGAGTGATCCGCACGGATCGAAACAACCTCATGGAACGGGTGTGCCCACACGGAGTCGGGTATCCCGATCCCGACTCGCTGGAATGGCTCAGTCGGATCGGGGCTCGCGACGACGGTGTCCATGCGTGCGACGGCTGCTGTCAAAAGGGAGGCCTGAGAGCACCGGGCCCCGTGGTACCGGGCGCGGAGTGTCGGGACGGTCCATGACTGGCCACCGAGGGCTCGCAGATAGCTCAGTCTAGGAGGAACCGCTCGCGGGCTGACCGTGATCCGTGGTTCGCGTATCTTTGGAGCCCGGACACGGACTTCGCATGGACGATCGACATGCCGAGGGCGGACAGCGGGTCACCCCCCTAGAGCTCTTCTTCGATCTGGTCGTCGTCTTCGCCATCACTCAGGTCACCGAATTCCTCTCGGACGACCCCACCTGGGCCGGACTCCTGCGAGGCCTGCTCCTCCTCGGCGCGCTGTGGTGGGCGTGGGCGGCGTACGCCTGGCTGACGAACACACTCGATCCTGAGGAAGGCGGCGTCCGGCTCGCCGTGTTCGGAGCCATCGCCGCGATGCTCGTCGTGGCGCTCGCAGCGCCGAACGCCTTCGGTACCGACGGCGTGACGTTCGGCGTCGCCTATTTCATCGTGCGCACCCTCCATCTCGTCCTGTACGCCATCGCCGGTCGCGGGGACCGCGACTTGCTGCGCGCGGTCGTGAGGATCGTGCCGACCGCCACCCTCGGCCCGGGGCTGCTCGTGGCGGCGGGCTTCTTCGATGGGTCCCGGCAGCTCGCAGTGTGGGGCGTCGCGCTGGCGATCGACTATCTGGGCGTGCTCGTCGGCCACATGCGTGGTTGGCGCGTCTCCCCGGAACACTTCGTCGAGCGCCACGGACTGATCGTCATCATTGCCTTGGGGGAATCGATCGTCGCGATCGGGGTCGGCGCAGCCGGGTTGCCGCTCGATGCGGGCCTGATCGTGGGTGCCCTACTTGGGATCGCCGTCGTCGCCGCCCTGTGGTGGTCGTACTTCGACTGGGTCGCCTTCGTCGCGCAGGCCAGGCTGGCCGAGGCGACGGGTGTGGCCCGCGCGGCTCTCGCGCGCGACGCGTACTCGTACCTGCACCTGCCAATGGTCGCTGGCATCGTCCTGTTCGCGCTGGGGTTGAAAACCACACTCGCCGACGTCGACGGGACGCTCCCGACCGTCCCGGCCCTTGGGCTGTGCGGCGGGGTCGCCCTGTACCTCCTCGCGCACGTCGCCCTGCGGTTACGCATCGGCGGCGGCCTGGGGCACGGTCGGCCCGTCGCGACGATCCTGTTGCTCGCGCTGCTTCCCGTCGCGAGGGAGGTGCGGGCCCTCACCGCGCTCGGCCTGGTCGCGGCCGTGTGCGCGGCCCTGATCGCCTACGAAGCCCTCCGGTATCGCGAAGCTCGCGCCTGGATCCGGAGTCGGCGGGGCGCGTTCACCATGGAAGAGGCCTCCCGTGTAGGAAGAAGGCAACGGGGGGACCGTCGTCGTCGAGAAGATCGGCCCGCATGACGTTGGCCGGGCTGCGGGGTCGGGATCCGATCTGGCCGGCCCGGGAGACCCACGTCACGCACCACGATCGTTGCCGGGCGTGTGGTTCACCGTGCGGAAGCGTAGCTGGGTGAGGGCTATCTCGTTGCCTTGCGGAGCGAGGCCTACGGCACGACCACCGGGACCTCATGCCGGTCGGCCGATCCATCGCTCTCAACCGGCGGTTCGAGCGGGAGCCATGCCGCGAAGACCGAACCCGTTGGATCCGAGCGCTCGAGCCAGACGCGTCCGCCCAGTCCCTCCGCGGCTTTCCGGCATATGTACAGACCCATCCCCGCTCCCCCCACTCGTCGTGTAAGTGACTGATCGACCTGATAGAACCGCTCGAAGATCCGCTCCTGCTCCTCCGGGGAGATCCCGGTCCCTCGATCGTGAACCGAGATCCTGACGCCATCCCCATCGATCTCCCCCCGGACGGCGATGGCGCTCTCGGGTGGGGAGTACTTCAGGGCATTGTCAACGAGATTCGCGATGATCCGATAGACGTCCTCCTCGCGACTCCGGATCGGTGGCAAGTCCCCAGGGAACGACAACACGATCCGTCCCGGATCGAGTTCGTGCGCTTGATCCTCGACGATCCGCTCCATGAGCCCGGCGATGCCGACGCTGGTCCAGCCACCCGCTCCTGAGGACTCCACCCGCGACGCGAACAGGAGATCCTCGATGAGGTGCTTGAGCCGCTCGGCATGTCGGTCGGCGTGCTCGAGGAACTCGCGCTGCTCCTTGGCTGGCACGGCGATGTCCTCTCTGAGCAGCGTCTTGACGTAGCCCTGAACATTCGTGAGCGGCGTGCGCAGCTCGTGGGAGATCGTCGCGACGAAGTCGTCCTTGAGTCTGCTCATCTCCGTCTCG
>DASXTX010000179.1:0-4248 GCA_036505195.1 Actinomycetota bacterium | reverse complement strand
CCCAAGCCCATCGGCTAGGCTTCGCGGCGCGATGGCCGTGGACCGCTGGGCGACGTTCGACTGCTACGGGACGTTGATCGACTGGATGGGCGGGATCCGCGACACCCTGTCCGACCTGTGGCCCGAGCACGACGCCGAGCTGTTGCTGTCCGCGTACCACGAGATCGAGCCGGAGGTGCAGCGAGGCCGGGCGCTGCCCTACCGGCAGGTGCTCGCCGAGTCGCTCGAACGTGTGGCGCACCGCGAGGGCCTCGAGCTCGCCGACGACGACCGCCAGGCGCTCGGCGACTCCCTTCCGAACTGGCCGCCGTTCGACGAGGTCCCGGCATCGCTCGCGGAACTCCGCTCGCGCGGCTGGCGGATCGGCATCCTGTCGAATACCGACCCGGTGTTCCTCGATGCCTCGCTCGAGGCCATCGGCGTCCCGGTCGACCTCCGGATCACGGCCGCCGAAGCCGGCTCGTACAAACCCGCCTTCGGGCATTGGCGGCGATTCTTCGAGCAGACGGGCGCCGAGCGCGAGCGGCACGTGCACGTTGCGGCGTCGCTGTTCCACGACATCGCACCGGCCCACGAGCTCGGGCTGCGGGCCGTCTGGATCAATCGCCTGCGCGAGAGCTCGGATCTGCCGCGCGCGGCCGAGCTCGAAGACCTGTCGCAGCTGCCCGAGACGCTCGACGACCTGGTAACCGCCTGATGGCCGAGATCGACCGCGCGAAGATCGAGGCGGCCGTGCGGATGATCCTCGAGGGGATCGGCGACGACCCGGATCGCGAGGGTGTGGTCGACACGCCTCGACGAGTCGCCGACATGTACGGGGAGATCTTCGAGGGGGTCGGGGTCGACCCCACGCCGGTCGCGACGGTGGTGCCCGGCGCGAACTTCGACGAGATGATCATGGTCAAGGACATCCCGCTGCAGAGCCTGTGCGAGCACCACCTGCTGCCGTTCAACGGCCACGCGCACGTCGCCTACATCCCGAACAAGGACGGGCGGATCACCGGCCTGTCGAAGGTGGCGCGGGTGGTCGACATCTTGGCCAAGCGCCCGCAGGTGCAGGAGCGGCTCACCACCGAGATCGCCGACACGATCGAGGCGGCGCTCGAGCCGCGGGGCGTGTTCGTCGTGATCGAGGCCGAGCACCTGTGCATGACGATGCGCGGCGTGAAGAAGCCGGGTTCGGTCACGGTGACCTCGGCCGTCCGGGGGCTGTTCCGCAACGACGCGAGAACCCGCCAGGAGGCGCTGCACCACATCGGCAAGTAACGGGCTGGGTAGCACCCCCGCTGCTAGTGGCTCGATGAACGTGGGTGAGCGCGCCAGTGGGCATCGTCCTCAAGAAGGATTCGCCGGCGACCGATGACCCTGCGGGATGCGCAGGACACTTACCTGGACGCTGGGATGCGCCGTCGTGCTCCTTCTGACGGCCTGCACTGGTGGCGACCGGTCTTCTAAGAGCTCCGACCCCGCGCTGCCCCTTCCTTCAAATGCGCCTCTACCCTCAACCGCCGAGCCAGCGGAAAGCGGGTCGGATCGACAAGCCATGGCGGATGCATACATCGCAACCTCCGCTGCCCTCGCGGCATTGCTCGACGGCGGGCCAAGTGGGGTAACTCCGGCTGCCTTGGAAGGGATCGAGCCCACTCTCACCTACGTGACGGGCTCCGCCGGGGAACCGGGCGAGGTAAGTGTCTACGTGGAGGGCAAGGAGGCATTGGGAGTCGCCACCATGTCGGCGTCCGGGACGTGCTTCTGGATCATGAATCCAACGATAGGCGACCAGACGTTCGGGTCGGGAATGCCGTGCACCGGGCGTGCCGCTCTCCAAGCGACAGAGGCGGCCTGGTAATCCTGCGTGTAGATGTCGCCAATGGGTCTTCCGGCCTCAGCTAGGAGGCTAGGTCGCAGGTTGGTGCTGGCATGGCGGTCATGCCGCTTGTGCAGTCCGAAGTCAAGAAGCCGGTCGGCCCGTGGGTCGACATCGGATCCGATTCGACCGCGATCGCGGGCGCCCGAGAGCGTCTGGGGCTGAATCACGAGGGAAGCGCGACGCGGGGCGGCCACACCCCATCCCCGTAGGTTCGAGCCATCGCCCACCCACGGCTACGATGGGTGTGTGGGCGGTCCCATCTGGCGCGTCGGCGAGCGCGTGTTCGACTGCTCGGAGCGCACCCTCGTCCTGGGGATCCTGAACGTCACGCCGGACTCGTTCTCCGACGGCGCCAGGTACCTCGACCGGGCGACCGCCGTCGCGCACGCGACGCGGATGGTCGAGGAGGGTGCGGACATCATCGACGTCGGCGGCGAGTCCACCCGGCCGGGCTCCAGCGCCGTCTCGGCGGACGAGGAGCTGGAGCGCGTCCATCCGGTGGTCGAACGGCTCGCCGAGCTCCACCCCGCGATCCCGATCTCGATCGACACGAGGAAGGCCGGCGTCGCGGCCGAGGCCCTGGACGCTGGCGCCACGATCGTGAACGACGTGTCGGGCGGCGCCGATCCGGCGATGTTCGACGTCGTCAGAGATCGCGAGGCCGCCGTCGTCCTGATGCACATGCAGGGCGATCCGGCGACGATGCAGGAGTCCCCGGAGTACGACGATGTCGTCGTCGAGGTGCACGAGTACCTTCGGCAGCGGATCGAGGCGGCCGAGCTCGCCGGGATCGACCCCGAGCGGATCGCGATCGATCCGGGGATCGGGTTCGGCAAGGACCTCGACCACAACCTCGAGCTGATGCACGGGGTCGGTGCGCTCCTCGACCTGGGTCGGCCCGTGTTGGTCGGCCCGTCGCGGAAGAAGTTCATCGGGACGATCCTGGATCTGCCGGAGGAGGAACGCGTCGAAGGCACCGTGGGCGCGGTCGTCTGGATGGTCGCCCGGGGAGCACACCTCGTCCGCGTGCACGACGTCAAGGAGGTCGTCCGTGCCGTCCGCGTGGCAGACGCGATCGCGAGGGGCGCGAGATGACCTGGACCGAGAAGCGCCGGGTGGCGATCCCGGACGGCGAGCTCGCGCTCGTGGAGGCCGGCGATCCCGAGGCACCGCCCGTCGTGCTGCTTTCGGGCGGCTTCACGTCCTCCTACCTGTGGCGGGGTCTGATCCCGCTCCTGTCGCCGTGGATGCGCGTGATCGCACCCGATCTGCTGGGGTCGGGCGATTCGGATTCGCCGGAGGGCGCCGACCTTCGCCTCGCGGCCCAGACGGCCAACGTCCGATCCCTGCTGGAGGCGCTCGGCATCGAACGCTTCGCGCTGGTCGGCCACGGCCGGGGTGGAGGTGTCGCCCAGCTCCTGGCGCTCCAGGGCGGCGTTGAGGCGCTGGTGCTCATCGATTCGATCGCGTTCGACGCGTGGCCCTCTCCCCAGATCCTCGAGCTCCGATCGCGTCTGGGCGACGTGGACGCCGCGTTCGTCGGGTCGTGGTTCGACGGCTTCTTCGACGCCGGGATGGGGCACCGCGGACGCCTCTCCGACGCCGATCTCGACGAGTACCGGCGCCCTTTCGACGGCGACGACGGCGTGCAACGCTTCACCCGGATCGCCTCGGACTTCGACGGCGAGGGTCTCATCGGGTTGGAACCCCGGCTCGCCGAGCTCGAGATCCCGGCGTTCGTCCTGTGGGGAGAGGATGACGCGTTCCTGCCGGCCGAGCTCGCCGAACGCCTGGGTGACGCGCTGCCCTGGGCGTCGGTGGCGCTCCTCCCAGGATGCGGCCACTTCCTGCTCGAGGATGCCCCCGAGACCGTCGCGCCGCTGATCGTGCAGTGGCTCCGCACCCAGTACCTCCGGCTCCCGCAGGCACATGCGCACGACGAGGGGGCGGTGACCGTGGAGCTCGGCCGACGTCCGCCCGAGGACGGCCGATGGTGACCTCGCGTCTGTTCCTCACCGGGATCGCGGCCTCGGGACGTCACGGCGCGAACCCGGGAGAGAAGGACCAGGCCCAGGACTTCGTCGTCGACCTGGACGTCGAGGTCGAGGTGGGCGACGACGAGCTGACGTCGACCGCCGACTACCGGACGCTGATCCGCACCGCGCGCGAGACCGTCGAGCGCGACTCGTTCGACCTGGTCGAGTCGCTGGCCCACGCGGTGGCGAACGACGTCCTCGCGCTCGACGGCGTCGTGAAGGTCATCGCGATCGTGCACAAGCCCGCCGCCGCGCGTTCGAACGAGGTCCAGGGCATCGCGGCGGCCGCGACCGTCGAGCGGTGACGTGGGGACGTCCGCGTACCTCGCGCTCGGCTCGAAC
>DASXTX010000178.1:0-54029 GCA_036505195.1 Actinomycetota bacterium | reverse complement strand
AGGTCGCGCACCAGACGGCCGACGCCAGCGCCTGCCCGGCGCACGCGCCGTCGGACGCGGCCTGCGCGTTGCCGATCTCGGTGGTCTCGCGCGCGAGCTCCATCAGTTCGGCCGCGCGCTTGGCGATCTCGAGCGGGACCCTCGCGGCCGACTCGTAGCCCGCCTGGATCGCCTTCGAGCGGACCGCCTTCTCGGCGTCGGTCTCCTTCGGCATCTTGAACGCGGCCATCACGCCGTCGAACGCGGTCGCGTCCCGATCCGCGAGGTCGAGGAACTCGGTTCGGGCGGTCTCGGCCTCCTCGAGCATCCATCGCATACGCTCCTGAGCGTCCTCGTAGGCCTCCTTGCCGATCGTGAGGTTGCACACCATCGAGATCAGCGCGGCGCCCGTCGCGCCCGAGAGCGCGGCGACGGCGCCGCCGCCGGGCGTCGGGTCGTCGGATGCGAGCCCGCGCAGGTACGCCTCGACCGTCTGTCCCGCGATCCGCCCGCTCATCGGCGCTCTCCGTCGCTGGTCACGAGCCGCTCCAGGATCTGTCCGTCCGCATCGAACCCCTCCAGTCGCAGATACCGGATGTCGTCCTCGCCAAGCGCCGCGCGCGGAACCAGCCCGACGATCTCGGACGAGCGCACCTCCAAGCCGCGTTCGGCCGCCAGCTTCCGAACGGTGTCGAACGCCGCCCTCGGCGACGTCACGTCGACGTCGACGAGGTTCATCGAGACCGTTACGGCTCCGCGTTCGGGAACCGCGAACCCGATCGCGCGGACCGCCGGCATGCCGCCGCTCGATTCGCGGATCGATCTCGCGATCTCCTTCGCCGCGTCCTCGGTCCCGGTCAGGTAGACGTTGAACGCGACGAGCGGCTTCCGCGCCCCCACGGCGGTCGCGCCGGCCCTGCCGATCTCGTGCGGTCCGAAGTCCGGCAATCGCTCGCCGCGGGCCACCGCCTCGCGCAGCCCCTCGAACTCGCCCCTTCGGACCTCGGCCAGGCTCGCGCGGTCGGGCGATGTTGCGGCACGGTCGTACAGGTACACCGGGATGCCGAGCGTGTCGGCGAGCTCGGCCGCGAAGGCCCGCGCGAGCTCCACCACCTCGTCCATCGAGATCCCGGACAGGGGGACGAACGGGATCACGTCCGCCGCACCCATCCGGGGGTGCCCGCCCGTGTGCTTCGTCATGTCGATCAGTTCGACGGCCCTGGCCGCGCCGGCGAGCGCGCTCGCGCGCACCGCGTCCGGCGAACCCACGACGGTCGTGTCGAGACGGTTGTGCTCGGGGTCGGCCTGCCGGTAGACGAGCCGCGCGCCGCCCCCGGCGAGGGCGTCGCAGATCGCGTCGATCACGTCGTGTTGCCGACCCTCGCTGAAGTTCGGGACGCAGACGACGAGGGCTCCGTTCTCGGCCATCGAGGCAGAAGCCTACGATGCGGGGGATGGATCTCGACGCGTTCCGGGGCTGGCTCCAGCGCTACTTCGACGCATGGGCCTCGAACGACCCCGTCGAGGTGTCGGGGCTGTTCGCCGAGGACGCCGTGTACTCCTACGGTCCCTTCCGCGAGGAGACGCACGGGCGCGACGCGATCGTGCGGTCGTGGGTGGAGGGAGGGGTCCCGACCGAGCTGCGGACCGACGTCGAGCCGATCGCGGTGTCGGGCGACCGTGGGGTGGCGCACTGGCGGGTCTCCTTCAGGGACGACGGGGGATCGATGGTCGAGGTGGACGGGATCCTGGTCTGCGACTTCGACGCCGCCGGCCGGTGCGTCCTGCACCGGGAGTGGTACGACCGCCTCGAAACCCGCGCCTGACCAGCGCGAACGCCCCCGCCAGCTCGCGGGACCTGCCCCGAACCCCCGCTTGACTCGTGTCGGCGACTGGGCGTAGATTCACCTTCCCCCCTCTCGAACATACGTTCGATTCCCTGAGAGAGCCCGGGGGTGGTCGAGGAGCCGTCGGTGTCCAAGCGGTACGACGAGGAAGTCGAGGTTCGGGTCGAACGCGATGCGGGGATGCCCTCGGCGTTCGTCTGGCGCGGGCGCCGGTACGAGGTGGCCGACGTGATCGGGCGGTGGCGGATCGAGGGCCGGTGGTGGGCCGACGGACGCGACCGCGAGTACTGGCGGGTGGAGGCGCGCGGCGGCGCGGTCTGGGACCTGTACCACGACCGCCACCACGACCGCTGGCACATGGAGCGGTTGTGGGATTGAATCGGGCCCGTGACCGACGCCCGCGTCGTCCCGTTCCTGGTCTCCGAGGTGCGCCTGCCGCCCGACGAGCAGGAGCTGCTCGACAGGGAATGGTGGCCGTCCTACGCGCATGCGGTGATCCATCGCGACGGCGTCTTCCTGTTCGACAATGGTGTGGGGTTCGGCAACGCCGAGGTCGAGACGACGTTCTCGCCGCGCGTGACGGCGATCGAGACCGCGCTCGCCGAGCACGGAATCGAGCTCGCGGACGTGACCGGCGCCGCCAACTGCCATCTCCACTTCGACCACAGCGGGCAGAACGTCCGGCTCCGCGGCTTCCCGATCTTCGTCCAGCACGCCGAATGGGCGATGGTGCACGAGCCGGACTACACGGTCCCCGAGTGGATCGACGCGCCCGGCCTGACCTACGAGGTGATCGAGGGCGAGGCGGAGGTGGCGCCGGGTCTGCGGGTGATCCCCACCCCGGGTCACACGGCCGGTCATCAGTCGCTCGTGGTGGACGCACCCGAAGGGGCGATCGTGCTCGCCGGGCAGGCGGTGCAGTCGCGGCTCGAGTGGGAGGGCGCGACCGAGCCGAGCGCCTCCGGCGCCTCGGCCGCCCGCGACCCCGCCTATCCGAACTCGGTCGACCGCCTGCGCGCGCTGGAGCCGGTCCGGGTGCATTTCGCGCACGATCCCGCTGTCTGGCAGCGCGGGTAGCCGTTCCGGACGTTCCACCGGAGCGGTGAGATGCCCGGCGGCTTCGTCCACCTCGACGTCCGTTCGTACTTCTCGCTGAAGGAGGGCGCGTTCTCACCCGAGGCGCTCGCGCGCCGGGCCGCCGAGCTGCAGATGCCGGCGGTCGCGCTCGCCGACCGCGACGGGCTCTACGGCACCGCCCGGTTCGTCGACGCCTGCGAGCGCGAAGGCGTCCGCCCGATCCTCGGCGCGTCGCTCACCGTCCGAGAGCCCGGGACGCTGCCATTGCCTCGATCCGGCCGCAGATCCGTGGACGCGAGTGTGGTCCTGCTCGCACGGAACGCGGCCGGGTACGCGAACCTGTGCCGGCTGGTCACCGACGCGCACATGACGGGAGAGCGCGGCGACCCCTCGCTCACCCCCGAGCAGATCTGCGCGCACGCTGAGGGTCTCGTCGCTCTCCTCGGGCCGTCCTCGCCGCCGGGCTCGCTCGCGCTCGCGGGGCGGATCGACGCCGGTCGTCGCGCGGCGATGCCATACCGGGAGGCGTTCGGCGAGCGCGCGTTCGTCGCCGTGCAGCACCGGCTCGAGCAGGACTCCGATCGGGAGATCCGCGCACTCCTCCGGCTGTCCGACCGCGCCGAGCTCCGAGCGATCGCGACCAACCCGGTCCGGTACCTCGTCCCGGAAGACGCGTACCTGGCCGACGCGCTCGAGTGCATGCGCGAGCTCGTCCCGATCAACCGGTCCAACGTGTCGCGCCGCAACGCGGAGGGGTGGTTGAAACCGGCCACCGAGATGCGGGCGCTGTTCCACGAGCGACCCGACCTGGTGACGGCGACGCTGCAGATCGCCGAGTCGTGCTCGTTCGACATCGGGCTGCGCACGGTCCGCTTCCCCGACTTCCCGACGCCGCGGGGGCGCAACGCCTCCTCGGTCCTGGCCGAACGAAGCTGGCGCGGTCTCGAACGCCGAGGGATGCGGCCGACCGCTCGCGTGAAGGACCGGCTGCACCACGAGCTCGCGATGATCCACCGCCTCGGGTACTCGGCGTACTTCCTGACGGTCGCCGACATCGTCGCCGACGTGCGGGCGATGGGGATCCGGTGCGCATGCCGGGGGAGCGCCGCCGGCTCGCTCGTCTGCTATCTCGTCGGCATCTCCGACGTCGACGCGGTCCGGCATGATCTCGCGTTCGAGCGGTTCCTGAACCCGATGCGCGACGAGCTCCCGGACATCGACGTCGACGTCGAGTCGGCACGCCGCGAGGACGTCTACGACATGGTGCTCTCGCGTTACGGCGACGATCGGTGCGCGTGCGTCGCGATGATCGACACGTACCGCGCCCGCGCCGCCGTCCGGGAGGTGGGCAAGGCGCTCGGCCTGCCCGAGCCCGAGGTCGACGTGGTCGCCAAGTCCTTCCCGCACATCGGCGCCCACGACCTGCGTGTCGCGATCGAACGTCTGCCCGAGCTCGTGGGCAGCAACCTGAACGCGGGCCAGCTCGAGCAGATGTTCCGCGTGGCCGAGCGCCTGGACGGCTTCCCGCGCCACATCGCGCTCCACCCCTCGGGCATCGTCCTGTCGAACGACGACCTGGTGACCAGGGTCCCGCTGGAACGCTCCTTCCAGGGGTACCGCGTGATCCAGGCCGACAAGGACGACGTCGAGCTCCTCGGGTACCTGAAGCTCGACGTGCTCGGCGTGCGGATGCTCTCGTCGATGCGCCACGCCTTGGACGAGATCGCGCGCACCGAGCACGTGAAGGTCGACCTCGACGAGATCCCGCTCGACGACGAGCCGACGTTCGAGCTGATCCGGGCCTCCGACACCCTCGGATGCTTCCAGATCGAGTCCCCGGGCCAGCGCGAGCTCCTGCAGAAGCTCCAGCCGACCCGGTGGGAGGACCTGATCGTCGACATCTCGCTGTTCCGGCCGGGGCCGGTCAAGTCGGACATGATCAACCCCTACCTGCGCCGGCGCGCCGGGATGGAGGCGCCGACGTACGCGCACCCGGCGCTGCGACCGGCGCTCCGAGAGACGTTCGGCGTGATCGTCTACCACGAGCAGGTGCTCCGGACCCTCGCCGCGATGGCGGGCTACGACCTGACCTTCGCCGACCACGTCCGCCGCCACCTGGATCGCGAGGACCTGCTCCCGGGATTCCGAGCCGACTTCCTCCAGCGGGCGACCGGACGCGGCGTCCCCGCCGACGTCGCCGAACGAACCTGGATCGCGGTGGCCGAGTTCGCGAGCTTCGGGTTCTGCAAGGCGCACGCGGCGGCGTTCGCGGTCCCGACGTACCAGTCCTCCTGGCTGAAGACGCACTACCCGGCGCACTTCCTCGCGGGGATCCTCACGCACGACCCGGGGATGTACCCGCGGCGGTTGCTGCTCGAGGACGCGCGCGAGCACGGGATCCCGATCCTGCCGCTGGACGTGAACCGGTCGGAGCCCGAGTACGTCGTTGAGGACGTCGATGGGCGCGCTGAGGTCGGGGCACCGGCCCGGGCTGCTCGTCTTCGCCTACGCGATGGGTCCGTGCTCGAGGACGCCGATGGGCTTGGGCTCCGCTCGACGACGCCCGGGCCGGACCCCTCCCCGCGCGCCGGCACCGGCGGTTCCACCGATGTCGAGCACCCGTGGTACGGGATCAGGTTGGCGTTACAAGACGTGCACGGGATCTCGGACGCCGAGGTGCGCTCCATTCTCGAAGCCCGGGCCGAGCATCCGTTCCGGGACGTGGGGGATTTCTTGCGGCGGGCGAACGTGTCCAAGCCTGTCGTGGAGGCGTTGGCGCATGCGGGTGGGTTCGATGCGATCGGGATGGGGACGCGGCGGGATCGATTGTACGCGGCGATGACGACCGTGCCACAACGCGAGGGGGATCAGCTGGCGCTCGACCTGACGGCGGCGAGCGCCTCGGACACGATCCCCTTGCCCGAGTACACCGACGCGGAGCGGGTGCGGGCCGAGCTCGAGGTGCTCGGGCTGGACGCGAGCCGGCACCTCGTGAGCTTCTTCGAACCGCTGCTCGCCGATCTCGGCGTGGTCCGTTCGAGGGACCTGCACACGTGCCGCTCGGACGAGCGCGTGATGGTGGCCGGCGTGAAGGTTGCGTCGCAGACGCCGGCGATCCGCAGCGGCCAGCGGATCATCTTCCTCACGCTGGACGACGCGACGGGGCCGGTCGACGTGACCGTGTTCGAGAGCGTGCAGCCGAAGGTCGCAAAGACCGTGTTCCACTCGTTCGTGCTCGCCGTGGTGGGGACCGTCCGGCGGACCGGGTACAAGGGTGTCTCGGTGGTTGCCGAGGACGTGTGGGACCTGACGGCGTTGCTGCACGCCCGGCGGCAGGGACGGCTCGCGGAGGCGCTCGTCCACGAGGGGCCATCCCCCGGCGCGGCCGTCCCTCGCAAGCTCTGGCATTCGAGCGGCGGCTCGGCCGGCCGATGACGCCGCTCGTCACGTCCGTCGCGGCGGTACGCTCCGCGACGATGACCCGCGCGAGGTCGAGCGAGCCGATCCTGCACGTCGATCTCGATGCGTTCTACGCCTCGGTCGAGTCCCTGAAGGACCCGAGCCTTTCGGGCAAGCCGGTCGCGGTGGGCGGCGCCGGGACGCGCGGTGTCGTGATGTCGGCGTCCTACGAAGCCCGGGCGTTCGGCATCCGGAGCGCGATGCCCGCCGTGCGCGCTCGGCGCCTGTGTCCTGACGTGATCTTCGTCCCCCCCGACTTCGAGTCCTACAAGGTGCACTCCAACCGCTTCCGCGAGATCCTGCAGGCGGTCACCCCGGCCGTCGAGCCGATCTCGCTCGACGAGGCGTTCCTCGACGTCTCCGGCGCGCACCTGCTGTTCGGCGAGCCCGGGGAGATCGGACGCAAGGTCCGCCGAGAGGTCCAGGACGGCATCGGGGTGCGGTGCTCGGTGGGCGTCGCGCCCACCAAACTGGTCGCCAAGCTCGCCTCGCGCGATGCCAAGCCCGACGGGATGGTGGTCGTGCGCGCCGACGAGGTGGACGCCTACCTGGACCCGCTCCCCGTGCGGGCGCTCTGGGGCGTCGGCGAGAAGACGGCCGAGACCCTCGGGCGGCTCGGCGTGCGGACCGTCGGCGACCTGGGCCGGACGCCGGTCGGGGTGCTCGGCAGGCTCATGGGCGAACGGCACGCGCGCGACCTCAGGGACCTGGCCCGTGGGGTGGACGACCGGACGGTCGTGCCCTACGAGGCGCCGAAGTCGGTCAGCCACGAGGAGACCTTCGACCGAGACCTGGACGATCAGCGCGAGCTGCTCCGCGAGGTGCTCTCGCTCTCGCAGCGGGTGGCCGCCCGGCTGCGCGAGGACGGGTTCCGGACCCGGACGGTCACCCTGAAGATCCGGCTCGCGAACTTCACGACGCTCACGCGTTCGCGAACGCTCTCGGCACCGACCGACGTCGCCGCGGATGTGTACGAGGTGGTCGGGGAGCTGTTCGCCGCGCTCCCGGGGGCCCGCCGGCGCGTCCGACTGCTCGGTGTGGCCGCGACCGGCCTGGTGCCGGCGGGGGAGGAGCAGCTCGCGCTGCTGCGGAGCGAGCGGTGGGGCGACGTCGAACGCGCGGTGGATCGGATCGATCGGCGGTTCGGACCGGGATCGGCCGTGCCTGCGGCCCTGCTCGAACGCGGCCGCGATCGCTGAACGTCCCGCCCCGGGGGCGGCCGGCCTCCGTCGAAGGCCCCCTTCCACTGGCGGAGGTCGTTCCTATAATCGTGTTTGACCACAACCGAGGCCGGAGCCGGGAGCCCATGCCACTGTCGCCCGACGAGCAGCGCATCCTCGACGAGATCGAGCAACGTCTCGCCGAGGAGGATCCCCGGCTGGTCGAGGCCGTCAGCCGAACCTCCCTGTACACGCATCTCGCCCGGCGCATCAAGTGGTCGCTGCTGGCATTCCTGGTCGGCTTCCTGATGCTGATGGTGTTCCTGATGGTCGTCCCGGACCTGCTGTGGGTCGCGGCCACGGGCTTCGGCGTGATGCTTGCGGCCGCGTTGCTGATCTATCGATACCTCAAGCAGCTGACCCTCGATCAGATGCGTGCCATGCAGCAGCAGTCGGGGCGTTTCTCTTTGACTGGCCTTCTGGCGCGTCTCGCCGGACGTTTCCGAACACCGCCGGCGACACCCCCCGGTTCCTAGCGGTCGAACGAGCGCGCGGGTTCGCTCGATCATCTCGTCGCCACTCGACGGATGCCGGGCCGTCGCAACCGAACGTGAGAAACATCCGAGAGACCCGACACGTCGTCGTCTTCGGGTTGCCACGGCACACGCGCCTGGAGTACAACATGCCTCACCTTCCCCGGGGGCGTGACCGTCGAACCGACGTCGAGACTTCCCCTCGACGAGCCGGCGGAACGCGTTGGTGCGTGAGGGAGACGTCGTCGGAGGGCGCTCGTTCCTATGGAGGGATTTACCGCACATCAGGCGACGAAGTTCACCGGGTGCTCCGCGCGTCAGCTCAGGTATTGGGACCAGATCGGCTTGGTCAACCCGTCCATCCAGGGGACCGGAGGCCGTCCGGGGGTGCCCAGGTTGTACTCCTTCCGGGACCTCGTCGCGCTCAAGGTCGTCAAATCCCTGCTCGACAACGGGATGTCGCTCCAGCGTGTGCGTCGGGCATGGGACTACCTGAATCGGCGGGCCGCGCTGGACAAGCACCTGTCCGAGGTCAAGCTGATCACCGACGGGGTCAGCATCTTCAAGATCGCGCGTCGCAACGGCGAGATCATCGACGCGTTGCGGGACGGCCAGCTCGCGTTCTTCGTCGCGATCGACGAGATCGCGACCGGCGTGGAGAGCAAGGTGGGCCAGTTCCGCGAGGATCGCGACCGCTTCGTCCGGGCGCTTCGGGAGGCGGCCGCCCGAGCGCAGACGGGCCGCTGAGCTCCTCCTAGACGCCGGGCCGGTAGGTGCCCACGATCCGTCGGATCAGGCCCGCGTCCTTGCGGAGCTCCCGGATCGCCCCGTGAGCATCCTCGACCGCGGACCTGGCCTCCTCGGGTGTCGGGGCGTCCGCGGCGTACGCCGCTCGGATCGCCTGGGTCGTCAGCCGCCCGAGGTGGCCGTCGGTGAATGCGATCGCCGCGGCGAGCCGCGCGCGGTGCTCGTCGAGGGTCTCGCCATCGCGGCGACCCAATCCGAGATCGGCGGCCTCCCCGTCGAACACCCGGTATGCGGCCAAGACGTGGTCGCGCGGCTCCCGCGAGCGACGCAGCAGTCGGCGGCGCCACGCGGACTTCACGATCGGCACCACGATGAGGAGCACCCCGAGCGCGAACAGCAGCCCGAGGAAGATCAGCCGATACGGCACCGAGTACCCCGACCCGTCCGACGTCCCGGTCGTCCCGACCGACGGGAGCGGGGCGAACTGGCCCGGTTCGCGCTGGGGGCGGTTCTCCACCTGACACAGGAGCTGGCGCTCCCGGGGCGAGAGGTTTGCCGCCGCGACACATTCGGCTCCGCCCCCTCCACCCACGTTGTTCGGGTCGTCGGGGTTGGTGGTCGTCCCGTCGGCGTTCGTCGAGCTCTTGGCGGGGTTCAGGTAGGTACCCGGCTCGGCGTTGGGGTGGGTGCCGTGCCCCGGGGTGGGCTCGAACGGGAGCCAGCCGTACCCCTCGAACTTCACCTCGACCCAGGCGTGGGCGTTCTTGGACTGGACGAGGTACGAACCGTCGTCCTGGAGCGTGCCGGCCTGGTAGCCGACTGCGATCCGCGCCGGGATGCCAAGCTCGCGGACCAGCACGGCCATCGCAGTGGCGTACTGCTGGCAGAAGCCGGCCTTCGTCTGCGTAAGGAACGAGAGCAACGCGTCGGCGTCATCGGCGACGTCGACGTCGGTGCTGTACCCGAACCCGTGACCGTGGAAGTGCTGCTGGATCGCGAGCACCTTGTCGTAATCCGAGACCGCGTCGGCCGTCCAGTCGTTGGCGATCTCCTCGATCCGAGGATCCAGGTTAGCGGGGAGGTCGGTCAACCGTCCGTACTGGAGCTCGGTGAGGTTTTGGACCTGGTCGAGCTGCTCGGCGGTGGGGACGACGACGCGGGAGCTGACGCCGTACTCGAGCCCCTGGTCGAGGCCGCCGTCCACGAACGCCTGGCCCGCATACGCGTCCCAGGTCACCTCGCCGAGATCGAGCGCGTTGAACTCGACCGGAGTCTGGGCCACCGGGATGGCCCTGGTTTCGTCGAAGTCGTCGGTGAGGACGCGGAACGTGAATCGCTCGGCAGGCGGCGTGTCCGGTGGGAAGGAAAAGCCGGGCGGGGACGGCAGAGCGGTCGGGACCGACAGCGTCTGCCCCCGTTCGGATCCGTCGGGATCGCTGCTGCGCCAGTCCTCACCGTCGAACACGTCGAGCGTCGAGACGCGCCAGTACTGCGGGTCGTTGGTCACGACCTCGAACAGATCCTTGACGGGAGCATCTTCGGTGAGCTGCGCGTGGATCGAGATGAACGGATCCAGGCCCGCGCCCTCGTCGCCCGCGGTCGAGAAGTCGACGAGCGGTCCCGAACGGAACCCCGGGAGCAGACCCGGGACGAGCACCGCCGCCGCGATCACCGCGAACGCGACCGGTCTCGAGCCCCGAACCGAGGTGCCGAGGCGTCGCGTCCTCGAACCCGACCACACCGGCCCCCACTGGCGCACCCGACGCAGGCCGTCCGCGAACACCACCGCGAGCGCGGCGGCGAGCAGCACGATCGCGTAGAAGGGACGGGCCCCGTCCTCGAGCACGGTGTCCGCGAACCCCACGAGCGCGATCGGGGGCAGGATGGCCAGGAGCGGGCTCCCCGCGCGGATCGCGAGCGCGTGCGACGAGAACGCCGCGGTCCACACCGCCGTCACGGCAGCGAGCATCAGGGGAGGGAGCGCGGGCGTGGGAGCCACTCGCACACGCGCCTGCTGCCCGACGAACTCGAGCGAGCGCCCCACGGCCCGGAGCGTCTGGATCGACGGGAGGCCGTACCAGGCCGTCTGCGGCAGGACGATCCAGGTGATCGCGAACGCGAGGCCGACCAGGCTCGCGATCGTCGCGAGCAGCAGCCCCCGGCGTTCGAACAGGGCCGCGATCGCCACCGACGCGATTGCCGTGGCCACGAGCTCGAGCGTGGCCTGCCGGCCCGTGAACACGCGGCCGAAGGCGAGCGCCGTCGCGACGGACAGGGCCGCGACGGCCGCGAGCCCTAGGAGCCGCTGGTGACCAGGGGTTGGGTCCGCTCGACGTGCCATACGTCTCGCAATCTCCTCGATGGTGGGAGCACCACGACCTCCCACCCGGTCCGGGACAGGGACATCCGGGCTTGTGAGGCGCGGCCCTCGACCTGGGCCCGGCGGTCGGGGGGCAGCGTGTCGGGCTCGGTCGTGTGGACGAACACCCCGACCTTGGGGCCGAACATCGCGCCCACGCGGAGCCACGAGGGCAACTCGGTCGGGCCGGGAGGCGCCCCGACCACCACCAGGGTCGTGTCGCTCGCGGCGACCATGCGCAGGCGCGTGAGACCGGTCGACAGGGCTCGAGAGGTGTGGTGGGTCATCCCCGCGAGCGCGTCGAGCAGGCTCTCCTCCGCCACGCGCTGCGGTGGCATCTGCGTGGTGGCGAGCTTGACGGAGAACCCGTACCGCATCAGCAGGATCCCGAGCGACGCCGCCGCGGAGATCACCTTCTCGAAGCAGGGTGTGTGGGTCTGACCCACGGCCGTGTCCCGAGTGTCGACGAACAGGACCGCGGTCGATCGCCGGGTGGATTCGTCCTGGCGGATCATCAGCTCGCCGCTGCGGGCCACGCTCGGCCAGTGGATCCGTCGCAGGTCGTCGCCCTCCACGTAGGCCCGCATCGTGTAGAACTCGTCGCCGGTGCGGAACAGATGCTTGGCCAGCGCGAGTCCGCTCGTCATGCCGAACGGTGAGTCCGGTCCGCTCCCGAGCAGCTCGACCTCCGGCGCGACGACGAGCTCGTCACGCTCGTCGAACTCGACCCGCAGCTTCGTGAGCGCGAACGGGTCGGACAGGTCCGCGGTGAGCGGCCCGAGGACGTAGCGCCCCCGCTGGTGCGGCGCCATCGAGTAGCGAACCCGTTGCCGCCCGCGTGCGGGGAGCGAGGCGACCACCAGCCGCGCCGAGCGGCCGAGCTGCGCCGGGAGGCGATCCTCGACCAGGAGGAACGAGGTCTGGGCCGGGGACTGGTTCTCGATCTCGAGCTCGATGTGCACGCGCTGGCCGGGTTGCACGCGCGTGTCCGAGAGCCGTCGCCGGATCCGCAGCCGCTGCCGGCTCCAGCGGGCGAACAGGGCGGCGGCGAACGGGAGCAGGACGATCCCGACCGAGACCATGTGCAGGGTCGGCGACCCGAGCATCCGCGCGGCCACCCAGAGGGCGATCCCGGCCCCGAAGACCAGGACCCCCCGGCCCGAGGGCATGTCAGGCGTTCCCGGTGACGGGTACGGCCACCTCGGCGGCGAGGTCCTGCAGCACGGCCTGGGAGCTTCGGCCGCTCATGACGGCGTCGGCCGTCACGATCACGCGGTGCGCGAGGACCGGGGTCACGAGCGACTTCACGTCGTCCGGGATCACGTAGTCGCGTTCCTCGGCGGCGGCGAGCGCGCGCGACGCCCGGAGCAGCATGATCGAGGCCCGCGGACTCGCACCGAGGTAGACGTCGGGGTGACGCCGGGTTCCCTCGACGAGATCGACGATGTAGCGGCGGACGGCGGGTGAGACGTGGACCTGGCGCGCCTGTTCGATCATCTCGCGCACCGAGAGCGCGTCGGCGACCGGACCGATGTCCGGCAGCGTCGAACGCACGCCGTGCGTGGCGAGGATCTCGGCCTCGACCTCGCTCGAGGGGTAGCCGATCCCGATCCGCATCATGAACCGGTCGAGCTGCGCCTCGGGCAGCGGGTAGGTCCCCTCGTGCTCGATCGGGTTCTGCGTCGCGATCACCATGAAGGGCGTGCCGAGTTGATAGGTCTCGGTGTCGACGGTGATCTGGCGCTCCTCCATGCACTCGAGGAGCGCCGACTGGGTCTTGGGGCTCGCGCGGTTGATCTCGTCCCCGAGCACGATGTTCGCGAAGATCGCACCGGGCTTGAACTCGAAGTCCCCGCGCTCCTGGTTGAAGACGTTGACGCCGGTGACGTCGGTCGGCAGCAGGTCGGGCGTGAACTGGATCCGGCGGAACGAGCAGTCGATCGATCGCGCGATCGCCTTGGCCAGCATCGTCTTGCCGACGCCGGGGACGTCCTCGATCAGGATGTGACCCTCGGCCAGGAGCGCGGCGAGCGCCAGCCGGATCTCCGGCTGTTTGCCCTGGACGACCTTCTCGACGTTCTCCTCGATGACGCGGAAACCTTGCGCGAATCGCTGCCAGTCGAGCGTGGGCTCTCGAGCCTCCAACTGCACCTCCGCGGATCGACGCCGGACCATCTTACTCAGGAGTACGTCAAGGATGAGTCCGGGGTTCCTGCGGCATCCTGCCCAGGCCGGCGACGCGCCGCGTTCGATCAGAGGAGTGGAGGCGGCAGCGGCGCACCCGCTGCCGGACGCCCCGCGCGGCCCCTTGTTCGCTGTTCCAGGCGTCCTTCGAGCGCGGCCCTCCGCCGCCTCCGCGCGGATTACAACCCTGGGATTCGGCCGTTGCAAGCACCTGCGGCCCGGTGCACACCGGGACGGCCCGTATACTTCGCGCCGTGGGACGAGCACTCGTGCTCAACGCGTCGCACCAGCCACTCGCGGTGGTGGCTGCGAGACGGGCCGTGATCCTGGTGCTGAAAGAGAAGGCCGAGGTCCTGGTCTCCAACGGACAGGTCTTCCGATCCGAGCACCTGCACGTCGACGCGCCCTCGGTCCTGCGCCTGCGGACCTTCGTGAAGATCCCGCACCGCTCGCACGCGCCGCTCACCCGCCGCGCCGTCTTCGCGCGCGACGAGTGGACCTGCCAGTACTGCGGGGCCGCCGCCGAGAACCTGGATCACGTGGTCCCCCGCTCGCGCGGGGGCGCCCATGCATGGGACAACGTGGTGGCTGCCTGCCGTCGGTGCAACTCGCGCAAGGAGAACCGGCTGATCGAGGATGTCGGTCTGCGCCTCGCGCGACGACCGGTGCCGCCGAGGGACGGGTTCCGCCTGACGATCGGGCGCCTGGAACCCGAATGGGAGCCGTACCTGTAGCTCGCCGAACCACGGGTCTCCGTCACCACCCGGCTGTCTCCCGACCACTCAACGGTTGACCCACGCGACTGTCGTTGATCCATTTCACACCCCCCAACCCTTGACGCGGTGGAGTGGCGGTGGAATAAAGGTGGCCGATAGTGGAGGAGAAGGGGAGGACGCGTGGCCGAACTGCTCGGCACGCACAGCTATCAGCTCGACCCGAAGGGGCGCATCAGCCTGCCCGGTCGGTTCCGTGAGGCGTTCGCCGACGGTGCCGTCCTGACGCTCGGGCAGGACGGGTGCCTCTTCTGCTTCCCCAGGGCCGAGTGGACGGCGAGGGCGGCCGAGATCCGCGACCTCCCCCTCTCCGACACGGAGGGCCGCGCGTACGCCCGGATGTTCTTCGGCAAGGCGGAGTCGGTGTCGCTCGACGGACAGGGGCGCCTGCTGGTGCCCCAGCGCCTGCGGCACGAGGCCGGGATCGGCAAGGAGGCGGTCGTGCTCGGCGTCTCGGACCGGATGGAGATCTGGGACCGGACCGCGCACGAGCGGTACGAAGCGGCACACGCCGGCGCCTACCAGGCAGGGACGCTCGCACCCGGGGGCAAGGGATGAAACCGGGGGCGAGCAAGGAACCGCTGCGCGGGGAGCTCTGCCAGAGCCTGTCGCTGATCGCGATGACCGCCGTGACGGCGGCCACGTTCCTCGGACTCGGGCTGCTCACCGCCCACATGCTGGGATGAGGGCGGGGCGGTGGCGGAACGCGGCCACGAGCCGGTCATGGTGGGCGAGGTCCTCCGGTTCCTCGGCGAGGCCACGACCGTGATCGACGCGACGCTCGGCGCGGGCGGTCACGCCGAGGCGCTGCTCGAGGCCGGCGTGGAACGGGTGATCGGTCTGGATCGCGATCCCCAGGCGATCGCGTTCGCCGCGTCTCGGCTCGAACGCTTCGGCGAGCGCTTCACCGCCGTGCGGACCCGGTTCTCGCAGCTGCCCGCGGAGAATCGGGTCGACGGCGTCCTCTACGACCTCGGGGTGAGCTCGATGCAGCTCGACCGTCCCGAACGGGGGTTCTCCTACCGAGCGGACGGGCCGCTGGACATGCGGATGGGCCTCGACGGCGAACGGGCGATGGACATCGTGAACACGGCGCCCGAAGAGGAGCTTGCGCGGATCGTGTTCGAGTACGGTGAGGAACGACGCTCGCGGCGAGTCGCGGCGGCGATCGTGCGTGCGAGGTCCCGATCGCCGATCGAGACCACCGACGAGCTCGCTGGTGTGGTCGCGAGCGCGCTGGGGGCGCGGCGGGGCGGCCCCCACCCCGCCCGCCGGACGTTCCAGGCGCTCCGCATCGCGGTCAACCGGGAGCTGGAGGAGCTCGCCACGTCCCTGCCTCGGGCGGTCGAGATCCTCGCTCCCGGTGGCCGCGTGGTGGTGATCGCGTACCACTCCCTGGAGGACCGTATCGTCAAGCGGTTCTTCAAGAGCGCTCAGAATCTCGAGGTCCTGACCGGGAAGCCGCTCCGACCCACCCAGGCCGAGGCCTCGATGAACCCAAGGTCGCGAAGCGCGAAGCTCCGCGCCGCCGAACGGAGCCGTGCCGCGTGAGCCAGCCCGCACGCCGGCTCGAGCCCGCCGAACGTCGAACGCCGGCGCCTCCCTCGCCGCGCACCTCGGCGCATCCCGCTCCCGCGCGACGGCGGACGCGGCCGGTCGCGCCCGCGCGCGAGCGGCCCGCCGCAGCCCGCCGCCCGCGACCGAGCCATCGCCGATCGATCGGGTTCGTGGTGCTCGCGTCGACCGTGGTGGGGTCGATGGTCTTCGGCATCGTGGTCGTGAACGTCCTGCTCGCCCAGACGTCGTTCCGTATCGGCGAGGCGGAGCGACGGCTCGAGGAGCTCACCGAGGACAACCTCGAGCTGGTGCGCGCGCAGGCCACCCTGTCCGCTCCGGGCCGGATCTCCGCCTGGGCCAGCCGGCACGGCATGCGTCTCCCCGACGACATCCGCATCCTCCACGCGCCCGGTTCGGGCTCGGGGGAGCCGGCCGGAGCGGACCCTTCCTCGGGAACGACGGACGCCCGGGGGACGAAGGGCTCGGGAGAGAAGGGCGACTCACCCACGTGAGCCGCCCGCCCGCCGGACGGCTGGTCGCGCTGTTCGCGCTGATGGCGTTCGCCTTCGGGGCGATCTCGGTGCGGCTCGTCGTCCTGCAGGTGAGCCAGGCGCAGGAGCTCCAGGACCGCGCGTTCGACCAGCGCGTGCGGACGATGGACCTGCCGGCTCAGCGCGGGCAGATCCTCGATCGCAACGGCGCACGGCTGGCGCTGTCGACGCCGGCCGACGATGTGTACGCGGACCCGCAGTTGGTCGACGACCCGTGGGGAACGGCCACGCGCCTGTCGCCGTTGCTCGGCGTCGGCGTCCCGGATCTGGTGCGCGCGATGACCTCCGACGGGACGTTCGTCTACCTGGCCCGGCAGCTGGGCCGAGGCGCCTCCGATCGCATCCAACGCCTCGCCCTGCCCGGCATCGGCCTGCTACCGACCTCGAAGCGCTCGTATCCCGCCGGATCGCTCGCCTCTCAGGTGCTCGGGTTCGTCGGAACCGACGGGGTGGGTCTCACGGGCCTCGAGCTCGGGTACCAGGACGTCCTCGCCGGCACGCCGGGTGAGCGGACGCACGAGCTCGGCCTCTCGGGCCAGGCGATCGTCAGCGGGGTCGACGAGGAGCGCGCCCCGATCGCGGGCGCGACCGTGGTCACGACGATCGATCGGGACCTCCAGTTCCAGGCGCAGGCCGCGCTCGAGCAGGCGGTCGAGGAGCAGGGCGCCCGCGGTGGGACCGTGATCGTGATGGATCCGCGGACCGCCGAGGTCCTGGCGATGGCGAGCAATCCGTGGTTCGACCCGAACGCGTTCGGGGACGCGCCGAGCGCCACCTACCGCAACCGCGCCGTGACGGACGCCTACGAACCCGGTTCGACCAACAAGGTCATCACGGCCGCTGCCGCGATCCAGGAGCGGGCGATCCCCCTCGGCACGCGGCTCACGGTTCCCTGGACGATGCCGGTCGGCGACTACATCATCCACGACTCGCAGCCGCACGCACCGATGCAGATGACCCTCGGGGATATCGTGGCCGAGTCCAGCAACATCGGCGCGGTCATGGTCGCGGACCGTCTCGGCGCGCCTGCCCTCGCGACCTACCTCGCGCGGTTCGGGCTCGGGCGCGCGACCGGCGTCGGGTTCCCTGGGGAGTCCAACGGCATCATGCTCCCGCTCGACCAGTGGAACGACACGATCCTGGCCACGACGGCGTACGGCCAGGGGATCGCGGCCACGCCGCTCCAGATGGTCTCGGTGTACTCGACGATCGCGAACGACGGCCGCTGGGTGCAGCCCAAGCTGGTGCGGGGGACGATCGGTCCCGACGGGTCGCTCGAACCGAACGAGGCCGCCCCCACGAGGAGGGTCGTCTCGGCCGAGACGGCGAGGATGGTCACACGGATGCTCGCGTACGCGGTGCAGGATGGCACGGGCACGAACGCGCAGATCCCCGGGTACCAGGTCGCCGGCAAGACCGGAACGGCGCGGATCCCGACCGGCGACGGCTCCGGCTACCTCGAGGGCCAGTACATCGCGTCGTTCATCGGCTATCTCCCGGCGGGGGATCCGGAGGTCGTCGTCGCGGCGATCCTGGATCGGCCGGCGGCCGTGTACGGGGGCCTCGCCGCCGCGCCGCTGTTCAAGCAGGTCGCGCTGGCCGCCATCGCCCGCCTCGGCATCGCGCCCGCCGACCGGGTGCCCCTGCCGCCGCACGCCCTGCCGGTCGGATGAAGGCCGGCACGCGGGAAGGCGCCGCCACGCAGGCGATAGGCTCAGGAACCGTGGCCCCTCCCCACTCCTTGATGCTCCACGACCTCGTCCGGGACCTCCCCGAGGCCGAGCTCCGAGGCGGCGCGGGCGTGCTCGTCTCGAGCCTCTGCTACCGCTCGGACGACGCCCGGCCCGGCGCGCTTTACTTCTGCGTCCCCGGGAGAACCTCCGATGGTCATGCGTTCGCCGGCGACGCCGTCTCGCGCGGGTCGACGGGCATCGTCGTCGACCGCTGGCTCGAGCTCGACGTGCCCCAGGTGAAGGTGCCGGACGTGCGCGGAGCGATGGGTCCCATCTCGGCCGCGTTCTACGGGCGGCCGGCGGATGGGATGACCGTCGTCGGCGTGACCGGCACGAACGGGAAGACCACGACGACCTTCTTGCTGGAGGCGATCTTCCGGGCGGACGGCCGGACCCCGGGCGTGATCGGCACCACCGGTGTGCGGATCGACGGCCGGCCCGAGCCCTTCCCGAGGACGACGCCCGAGGCGCCGGACCTGCAGCGGCTCGTGGCCACGATGGCGGACGAGGGCGTGACCGCGGTCGCGATGGAGGTCTCATCGCACGGGCTGCATCAGCACCGTGTCGACGGCATCCGTTACTCGGTCGCCGTGTTCACCAACCTCACACAGGATCACCTGGATTACCACTCGTCGATGAAGGAGTACTTCCTCGCCAAGTCGCGGCTGTTCACGCCGGCGATGAGCGATCGCGCCGTCGTGAACCTCGACGACGAGCGGGGCCGAGATCTGGCCGGCTCGGGTCTGCCGACGATCACGTACGGGCTCGCGCCCGAGTCGGACGTGCGAGCCACGGACGTGGAGTCGACGGCCGAGGGGATCGGCTTCCTCGCCGACGGGGTCCCGATCCGTTCGGCGCTTCGCGGGTCGTTCAACGTCGAGAACGCCCTGGCCGCCTTCGCCACCGCGCGATCGCTCGGGATCGAGGACGGCGTCGCAGCGGACGCGATCTCGTCGGTCCGCGTCGTCCCCGGACGCGTGGAGACGGTCGAGGTGGGCCAGGGGTTCCTCGTGTTGGTCGACTACGCCCATACGCCCGACAGCGTGGAGAACGTGTTGCGCGCCGCCCGATCGCTCACGGACGGCCGGCTGATCGTGGTGCTCGGGGCCGGCGGCGACCGGGACCGTGTCAAGCGACCACTCATGGGCCGCGCGGCCACGGCGAACGCCGACCTCGTGGTCATCACGAGCGACAACCCTCGCAGCGAGGACCCGCTCGAGATCATCGCCGAGATCACGCCGGGCGCCGAACGCGGAGCCGAGGAGGGAGGCGGCCGTTTCGTCGTCCGGCCGGATCGGCGGGCCGCGATCCGGCTCGCGATGGAGGAGGCCTCACCCGGCGACGTCGTCGTGATCGCCGGCAAGGGGCACGAGACCTACCAGGAGCTCGCGGACCGGAGGATCCCGTTCGACGACCGAGCGGTGGCCGAGGACGAGCTCCGATCGATCGGGAAGGCGACGCCGATCGGGACGGCGCCGTGATCGAACGCCAGCTCTCGGAGATCGCGTCGGCCGTCCGAGGCGCGCTCCGCGGACCTGACGACGTCGTGTCAACGGTCGAGACGGACTCGCGCGCCGTCGGGCCGGGAAGCCTGTTCGTCGCGATCGACGGCGAGCGCCTGGATGGTCACGCGTTCGTCGGCGACGCGTTCGCGCGCGGGGCCGTCGGCGCGCTCGTGCATCGACGCGGGATCGACGGGACGGTGGTCCAGGTCCCCGACACCGGACGCGCGCTGCTCGACCTCGCGGCCGACGAGCGCGATCGGATGACGGGCACCCGCGTGGTCGGGATCACCGGCTCGAACGGGAAGACCTCCGCCAAGGATCTTGCCGCCGCGGTGGTGGGCACGCGTCTGCGGACCCATGCAAGCCCGGCATCGTTCAACAACGAGGTCGGGCTCCCGATGACGCTGCTCCGCGCCCAGCCCGGTGTCGAGGTCGTGGTGGCGGAGATGGGCGCGCGACGCGAGGGAGACGTTCGGTTGCTCTGCGACGTCGCCCGGCCCGACGCCGTCGTCGTGACGAACGTCGGGACGGCGCACCTGGGGATCTTCGGGTCGTGGGACGCGATCGTCCGCGCGGGGTCCGAGCCGGTCGAGTGGCTCGGCGCGGACGGCACCGCGATCGTGAACGCGGACGATCCCGTCGCGCGCGCGTACGCCGACGAGACCGACGCGGCGGTCATCACCTTCGGTCTGGATCCGGGTGCCGATGTCCGGGCCGAGGACGTCGAGCTCGGTCCCGATGCGCGAGCCACGTTCACCCTGTGGTCGGCCGGCGAGCGCGAGCCGGTGGAGCTCGCGGTCCCCGGGGACCACATGGTGTCGAACGCGCTCGCCGCCGCGGCGGTCGGGCGTTGGGCCGGCGTGACGCTCGCCGAGTGCGCCGCGGCGCTGAAGGGCGCGGGCGTCGCGCGCTGGCGGATGGAGACCTCCACCGGTACGGCGGGGATCGTGATCGTGAACGACGCCTACAACGCGAACCCCGAGTCGATGGCGGCAGCGTTGAAGGCCGCTCGTTGGATGGCCAAGGGGGAGCGTCTGGTCGCGGTGCTCGGGCACATGGCCGAGCTCGGGCCGGTCGAGTTCGAGGAGCACGAGAGGCTGGGGCAACTCGTGGTCAGGATCGGCGTCGAACGGCTGATCACGGTGGGGGAGCGAGCGCGAACGATCGCCCGCGCCGCGATCCGCGAGGGACAGTTGCCCGAGGACGTCGCCTCGTACGAGGACCCGTCGGAGGCCGCGGCCGACGTGCGTGCGTGGGCGAGGCCCGGCGACGTCGTGCTCGTGAAGGGGTCTCGTGTGGCGGGTCTGGAACGCGTGGCGGAGGCCCTGGGATGAGGGCGATTCGTGACCGCAGCGAGGCGCGCCCGTGAGGCAGATCCTGATCGCCGCCGCGGTGGGCCTCTCGGTGACGTTGCTCGGCACACCGATCGCGATCCGCCTGTTCCGACTGTGGGGGTGGGGGCAGCGGATCCGCGAGGACGGCCCGCACACCCACCTGGAGAAGATGGGCACGCCGACGATGGGCGGCACCGTGATCATCGCGGGGATCGTCGCGGGCTACGTCGCGACCCGCATCGTGTTCACGACCGTCACCGCCGCCGGGATCTCGGTGCTGCTCGCGACCGTGCTCCTCGGGTTGCTCGGGTTCATCGACGACTTCATCAAGGTGCGCCGGCGGCGATCGCTCGGACTGTCGAAGACCGCGAAGGTGGCGGGCCAGGCCGTGATCGCCCTGATCTTCGGCATGGTGGCCGTCCGAGCGGCGGGGGTGCCCACCGAGCTGACCCTGATCCGCGTCACCGGCGTCGAGCTCGGACTCCTGTTCTACCTGTGGGTGTTCGTGATCCTCGCGGCCTCCTCGAACGCCGTGAACCTGACCGACGGGCTCGACGGCCTCGCCTCCGGTGCCTCGATCCTGGTGCTCTCCGCCTACGTGTTCATCGCGTTCTGGCAGTTCCGGCACACGTGCGGGATGCTCCAGGGCGCCGCCTGCTACCCGATCGACGTGAACGCCGCGCTCGATCTCGCGATCGTCGCCGGGGCGGGGGTTGGCGCCACCGCGGGGTTCCTGTGGTGGAACGCCGCGCCGGCACGGATCTTCATGGGGGATACGGGTTCGCTCGCCCTCGGTGGGCTGATGGGCGCGCTCGCGATCGTGACGAGCACGCAGCTCCTGCTCGTCGTGCTGGGCGGGCTGTTCGTGATCGAGACCATGTCGGTGATCGTCCAGGTGATCGCGTTCCGCGGGTTCAAGCGGCGGATCTTCCGGATGTCGCCGATCCACCACCACTTCGAGCTCGCCGGTTGGCCCGAGTTCACGGTGATCGTGCGGTTCTGGATCGTGACCGGTCTGTGCGTCGCGGTGGGGCTCGGGTTGTTCTATACGGACTTCGTCAGCCGCGGTGGACTGGGGCTCGAGTGATGGGTGCGTTCGACGGCGAACACGTGGTCGTGGTCGGCGCCGGTGTTGCCGGCTCGGCGGCGGCGCGCGTCCTGCTCGCGGAGGGCGCGACGGTCCGCGTGAGCGATTCCGGTCGCGCGACCGCCGGCGCCGCGGACCTGCGTGCGGAGGGGATCGAGGTGCTCGAGGGCGGCCACGCCCCCGACCATCTCGACGGCGCGACGATGGTCGTCGCGAGCCCGGGGGTGCCGCCGCGCGCCGAGATCCTCTCGTGGGCCCACGATCGGACGCTTCCGGTGTGGGGCGAGATGGAGCTCGGCGCCCGGCTCGCCCGGGTGCCGTACCTCGCGGTGACCGGGACGAACGGCAAGACGACCACCACCGGCATGCTCGCCGCATGCTTGCGGTCGGCCGGTCTGGACGCAGTGGCCTGCGGCAACATCGGGCGGCCGTTCCCGACAGCGGCCAGGGAGTCCCACGACGCGCTCGTCGTCGAGGTCTCCTCCTTCCAGCTCGCGATGCAGAGGTCGTTCCACCCGCGGGTCTCGGTGCTGCTCAACCTGGCGCCGGACCACCTGGACTGGCACGGGTCGTTCGACGAGTACGCGGCGGCGAAGGCTCGGGTCTTCGCGCTCCAGGGTGCGGCCGACGTCCACGTCGGGAACCTCGACGACGAGGCGTCCGCCGCGATCTCGCGCTCGGCCCCGTGCGAGGTGCGGTGGTTCACGACGGGTGAGCCCGCGGAGGACGGAGCGGGCATCCGTGACGGCCGGCTGACCGCGGGGTGGAGCGGCGCGGATCTCGGTGCGCTCGCGCTCGACACGCCGGCGATGCGCGCCGACGCCGCGGCCGCCGCCACCGCGGCCAACGCGTTCGCGATCGGCGACAGCGCGATCGCGGAGGCGATCAGGGCCTTCGCGCCGGAACCCCACCGGGGCGAACCGGTCGCAACCGTCGACGGCGTCCGGTTCGTCGACAACTCGAAGGCGACGAACCCGCACGCGGCGATCGCGGCGGTCGGGGACGCCGAGGGGGTCGTCCTGATCGCCGGGGGCGACGCCAAGGGCGTCGACCTGACCCCGCTCGGGTCGATCGCTTCCAACCTGGACGGGGTCGTCGCGATCGGCGCCTCGGCGGGGGACGTCCGGGCGGTCTTCGATGGCCGGGTCCCCGTTCGGGAGGCCGGGTCGATCGAGGAGGCGGCGAAGGTCGCGTTCCGGATGGCGTCCGAGGGAGGCACGGTGTTGCTCGCCCCCGCCTGCGCGAGTTGGGACATGTTCCGCGACTACGCCGAACGCGGGGATCGGTTCGCCGCGGCCGCGCGCGCGCTCGAGAAGGAGGACGCGCGGACGTGAGCAGCACCGGCGCCGCTTCCCCCCGGCCGAGGATCCTGCAGCTGGTTCGGCCGGACGAACGCACGATCTCCCCAGCGCGGACCGACCTGCGGACCCGCCGTACCCTCGCGTTGCTGTTGGGCTCGACCGCGTTCCTCGTGGGGTCGGGGCTCGTGATGGTCCTGTCGGCGAGCTCGGTCTCGGCGTTCGCCGAGTACGGGGACAGCTTCCTGTTCGTGCAGCGACAGGCCGCCTACGCGGTGGTCGGCGTCCTCGCGTTGCTGGTGACCTCACGGATGCGCTACGACGCGTGGAGGCGCCTGGCGGGTCCGCTCCTGCTCGTCACGATGGCGATGCTCGTGCTGGTCCTGATCCCCGCGCACGGTATCGAGGCCTACGGCTCCTCGCGGTGGTTCCGGCTCGGTCCCGTCACCGTGCAACCGTCCGAGCTCGCGAAGCTCTCGCTGATCGTGTTCGCCGCGGCGACCCTCGCGCGGAATCGGACGAAGGTCGACGACCTCCGGCAGCTCGCCGTGCCGCTCCTGCCGATCTGGGTCGTCGTGTGCGGGCTCGTGATGATGCAGCCCGACCTCGGCACCACCGTGATCCTCGCCGTGACGATGTTCTCGCTGGCGTTCGCGGCGGGGGTCCGGCTCCGCTACCTGACGTTCGCCAGCGTCATCGGCGCGGTGATCGGGGCAGGTTTGATCATGAGCGCGGACTACCGCAGGGTGCGGTTCCTCGCCTTCCTGCATCCATGGGCCGACGTGAAGAACACGGGGTACCAGTTGGCGCAGTCGCTCTACGCGCTCGGTTCGGGAGGATGGATGGGCGTCGGGCTCGGCGCCTCACGCCAGAAGTGGCAGTACGTGCCGAACGCGCACACCGACTTCATCTTCTCGATCCTCGGCGAGGAGCTCGGCCTGCTCGGCGAGCTCGTGGTCCTCGTCGCGTTCGGCGCGCTGATCTTCGCGGGCATCCGGATCGCGGCGAACGCGAAGGACGTGTTCGGCCGGTTGCTCGCGGCCGGGATCGTGTCGTGGTTCGGCCTGCAGACGTTGATCAACCTCGGGGCGGTCACCGGCCTGCTCCCCATCACCGGCGTCCCCCTCCCGTTCCTCTCGTACGGGGGGTCCTCGCTCGTGGTCTCGCTCGCGGCCGTCGGCGTGTTGGTGAACATCGCTCGTGCATCTGCCCGTGCCCCCGCCCGAGGCTCTGCCCGTGCTCCCGCCCGCGCGACCTCCGGTCGTCCCGAACCGCGCCGTCGTGGCCGCGCGGAACCGACCCCGCCGACGCGCGGCGGCCGGAGGCGTCCCCCGGTTCGGCGTGCGCCTGCCCTCGGTCGAGGCTCGTCGCGATGAAGGTGCTCCTCGCAGGTGGCGGCACGGCGGGCCACGTGTTCCCCGCGATCGCGCTCGCTCGGGAGGTCGTGTCGATGGGCCACGACGTGAGCTTCGTCGGCACGTCCGGTGGCCAGGAGGGACGCCTGGTGTCGGAGGCCGGGTTCGAGTTCCTGGCGGTGGAGGCGCGCCCGTTCGAGCGCCGGGTCTCGTTCAGGGCGGTGATGGCGCCCATCGCCGCCGTCGGATCGGTGAAGGCCTGCCGCCCCCTGGTCGAGGCTGCCGACGTCGTAGTCGGGATGGGCGGCTACGTGACCGTTCCGGTGGTGCTTGCGGCGCTGCGATCTCGGCGGCCGGTGGTCTTGCACGAGCAGAACGCCGTTCCCGGGCTCGCCAACCGGACCTTCGCGCGGCCGGCGCGGGTGGTGGCGCTGGCGTTCGCCGAGGCGCGCCGGGCTCTCCCGCGGCGCGCCCGAACGGTGCTCACCGGCAACCCCGTCCGCGCCGACATCCTCGCGGTCGCGACCGATCGCGAGCGGCTGGCGAAGGAGGCGCGCACCGAGCTCGAGCTGGACGACGGCAAGCGGACGATCGTCGTGTTCGGCGGGAGCCAGGGTGCGCTCCACGTGAACCGCGCGTTCGGCGAGGCATTGCGCGTCATGGACCGCTCGGATCTGCAGGTGGTGCTGCTGACCGGTCCGGCCCACGTCGAGGCCGTTCGCGCATCGCTCCCGGCGGGCGGCCCCGTGACGGTGCGGGTGCAAGGCTTCCTCGAACGGATGGAGCTCGCGTACGCGGTCGCGGACGCCGTCGTGGCTCGCGCCGGCGCGACGACGATCGCGGAGATCGGCGTCAGCGGCCTCCCGTCGCTGCTGGTCCCGTACCCGTATGCGACGGGCCGGCATCAGGAGGCGAACGCCCGGGCGCTCCAGCGCGCGGGCGCCGCGACGATGGTGCTCGACGACGAGCTCGACGGACGCGTCCTCGCGGACCGGATCGAGTGGCTGCTGTCCGACGACCAGCGCCTGCGTTCGATGGGCGAGCGCGCTCGCGCGTGGTCGAAGCCGAACGCCGCGACCGCGCTCGCGCGGACGGTCCTCGCGGCGGGGGATGGGGGATGAGCGGCTACCATCCGCCGCCCGGTTCCATCCCGACGCTGGACGTGCCGGACCTCGCCGACGTTCGGCGCGTGCACATGATCGGCATCGGCGGCGCCGGGATGCGCAACCTCGCTCGGCTGTTCCTCGCGCGGGGTGTCGGCGTGACGGGTTCGGACCTGAAGGACTCGGAGGGCGTGCAGGAGCTCCGCGCGCTCGGGGCAACGATCGCCACCGGTCACGCCGGGGCGAACCTGGGCGACGCCGACACGGTCGTCGTCTCGAGCGCGATCCGCGACGACAACCCCGAACTCGTCGAGGCGCGACGCCGCGGGATCCCGACGTGGGCGAGGGCGCAGGCCCTCGCCGCCGCCGCGACCGACCGGCGTGAGATCGCCGTCGCGGGGACACACGGCAAGACGACCACGACCGCGATGATCGCCCTCGTCTTGGAACGCGCGGGGCTGGACCCGACCTACGTGATCGGCGGGGACATGAACGAGTCCGGCAGCGGTGCGAACGCGGGGTCGGGTGAACTATTCGTCACCGAGGCGGACGAGAGCGACGGTTCCTTCCTCCTCGGTCGTCCGGCCGTCGGCGTCGTCACCAACATCGATGTTGATCACCTCGACTTCTACGTCGGTGGGCTCGAGGAGATCGAGAACGCGTTCACCGCGTTCGCCGAACGATGCGCGCACGTCGTCGTCTGCGCCGACGACCCGTCCGCGATGCGCGCGATCGGGGCGGCGGGTCGCCCGGTCACGACGTACGGCACGCGACCGGACGCGGGGATCCGCGTGGACGTCGCCTCGGTCGGGCCGGGGGGCGCATCCGCGACGCTGCACGCCAGCGGACGGCCCCACGATCTCCGGTTGGCCGTGGACGGTGCACACAACCTCCTGAACGGGGCGGCCGCGGTGGCGGCCGCGGAGGCGGTCGGCGTCCCCGCCGGCGTGGCGGTCGAGGCGCTCGCCGGGTTCGCCGGCGTCCACCGCCGCTTCGAGCGACGAGGATCGGTGCGCGGCGCCGACTTCTACGACGACTACGGACACGTGCCGACCGAGCTCGAGGTCACGCTGGACGTCGCTCGCCGGACCGACCACCGCCGGGTCCTCGCGGTCTTCCAGCCGCACCGCTACTCCCGGACGCAGGCGCTGTGGAAGGAGCTCGGGGCGAGCCTGGTCGGCGCCGACGTGATCGTGGTGACCGACGTCTACGGCGCCGCGCAGGAGCCGATCCCCGGCGTGACCGGCAAGCTGGTGGTCGAGGGCATCGCCCGCACCGGGCGCGACCGCCGGGTCGTCTACCTGCCCCACCGGAACGACGTCGTCGAGTTCCTCGCGCGCGAGGTCCGCCAGGGCGACCTGGTCCTGACGATGGGGTGCGGCGACGTCTGGATGCTGGGCGACGCCGCGCTCGAACGGATCGAGGAGGCGTCGTGACGGTCACGGACGGCATGGTCGGCCGGGCGGAGGCGATCCTGCGGGCGGCGTGCGGCGAGCGGGTCCGCACGCGGTTCGAGCTCGCGGCGCTCACCACGTTCCGGATCGGCGGGCCTGCCGCGCTCTTCCTGGAACCCGAGTCCGAGTCCGATCTGGTCGCGGTGTCCGAGGCCGTACGCCAGACGGGCATCCGGGTGGCGGTGCTCGGGAAGGGCTCGAACGTCCTGGTCGCCGACGAGGGTTTCCCGGGCCTCGTGCTGCGACTCGGCCGGGGCTACCGCTGGTCGGCTCGCGACGGCGAGCGGCTCACCGCGGGGGGCGCGATGCCGCTGCCGGCGCTGGCCGGGGTGGCCCTCGCGCACGGGCTCTCGGGGCTGGAGTTCGGGGTGGCGATCCCGGCCTCGCTGGGCGGCGCCGTGCGGATGAACGCCGGCGCCCACGGCGGGTCGCTCGCGGACGTGGTCGAGTCCGTCGACGTGTTCGGCCTCGGTGACGGGGCGGCGCACCGCGTGAGCGCGGATGACGCCGGCTTCTCCTATCGCCGGTCCGATCTCCCGCCCGGCGCCGTGATCGTGGGCGCCACGGTCCGGCTGCGATCCGGCGATCCCGCCGAGATCCGGGCTCGGATGGACGAGGCTCGCGATTGGCGCCGTCGGACGCAACCGCTTGCCGAACCCAACTGCGGGAGCGTCTTCAAGAATCCCCCCGGTGACCACGCCGCCCGTCTGATCGAGGAGGCGGGAGTCAAGGGCCGTCGTCTCGGCCTCGCCTCGATCTCGGCGAAGCACGCGAACTTCGTCATCGCGTCCGACGGCGCGACCGCCGCCGACGTCCTGTCCCTGATCCGCGAGGTTCAGGACCTCGTCGCGCAGCGATCGGGCATCCGTCTCGAACCGGAGGTGCATCTGCTTGGGGATCTCGACCTCGCGTCCCGCTGAGTGGTTGCGGTCGCTCCGCGGCCGTCGCCGACGTGCGTTGATCGCCGTTGGATCGGTCGTGCTCGTGATCGGTGGGGTGGCCGCGTCGCGGTCGTCCGTCTTCGACGTTCGCCGGATCGAGGTGTCGGGCACCGATCACCTGCATCGCCCCCAGATCGTTCGGATCGCCGGCGTGTCGAACGCGACCAACGCGCTCTGGCTCGACGAGGGCGTGGTCGAGCGCCGTCTCGAGGCCGAGCCGTGGATCGCGGACGCGGACGTCCGAGTGACCCTGCCGTTGACGGTGGAGATCGCCGTCCACGAACGCTCGCCGGTCGCCGTCGCGCAGGGAGCGGTGACCTCGTTGATGGCCGCCGACGGGACCGCCCTCGGATCGGGGAGGGTCCCCCGGGGCCTCCCGGTGATCGAGCTCGGCCGAGCGGGGCCCGTCGAGGGCATCCGACCGAGTCCGGTCGGCGCCGCCAGGGCGCTCGGCGCGATGGCGCCTGCCCTGCGGGCGCAGGTCGCCCGGGTCCGCGTCCTGCTGGACGGGTCGCTCGAGCTCCATCTGCGGGGCGGCCCGACCGTTCGATTCGGCACACCGGAAGACGCCGAGCGCAAGGCCGTGACGATCCAGCGGATGCTCGCGTGGGCCGGGAGCGAGGGGACGCCCCTGCGGACCCTGTCGGTCGTCTCCGCGCTCGCACCGGCCGCGACGTTGGTCGATCCTGCCTGATCGAGCGGTTGTTACACGCACGACTAACGCGACCAGTTGGGATATTGACGGACCTGGGCTTTGATAGTAGCGTGCCCTAGTCAACGTCAAGTAGATATAACAATCAAGGTTCAGTTGAGGTTCAGTCCTTACGGGAGACACAACGGCGTTTCCCCAGGTAGACCGGGGGCTTGACCCGGGGAGCGGAGATCTCAGTGATGGATTCTCCTCAGAACTACCTCGCCGTCATCAAAGTGATCGGGATCGGCGGGGGTGGTGTGAACGCGGTCAACCGCATGATCGAGGGCGGTCTGCGAGGTGTCGAGTTCATCGCGGTGAACACGGACGCGCAGACGCTGCTGATGTCGGACGCGGAGGTCAAACTCGACATCGGCCGCGAGACGACGCGCGGCCTCGGTGCGGGTTCGGACCCCGAGGTCGGTCGCCAGGCCGCCGAGGAGCACCGCGACGAGATCGAGGAGATCCTCAAGGGCGCCGACATGGTGTTCGTCACGGCGGGCGAGGGCGGGGGCACCGGGACCGGCGGCGCGCCCATCGTCGCCGAGATCGCCCGCGGGCTCGACGCGCTCACGATCGGCGTCGTGACGCGGCCGTTCGGGTTCGAGGGTCGTCTGCGCGCGACGCAGGCGGACCTCGGGATCACCGAGCTGAAGAAGGCCGTGGACACGTTGATCGTCGTGCCGAACGATCGCCTGCTCCAGGTCTCCGACCCCAGTACCCCGATGATTGACGCGTTCCGGACCGCGGACCAGGTCCTGTTCCAGGGTGTGGACGGCATCACGTCGCTCATCACGACGCCGGGCCTGATCAACCTCGACTTCGCCGACGTCAGGTCGGTCATGACCGGCGCGGGGTCCGCGCTGATGGGGATCGGTCACGGCTCGGGCGAGGACCGCGCCGAGGAGGCCGCTCGGTCGGCGATCTCGTCGCCACTGCTGGAATCCTCGATCGAGGGGGCGCGCGGGTTGTTGCTGTCGGTCGCCGGGCCGACGGGTCTCACCCTGCACGAGGTGAACAAGGCCGCGGACGCGATCACCCGGGTCGCGCACCCCGACGCGAACATCATCTTCGGCGCCGTGATCGACGACGTCCTCGGCGAGGAGATCCGCGTGACGGTGATCGCCGCAGGGTTCGACAAGACGCTGACCGCGCCGACGGCGTCCAGGTTCGCCGAGAGCCGACTGTCGCGCCTGCTCGAGGAGCCCGAGCCTCTGGTGGTGCTCGAGCCGGTCCCGGCGGCATCCACGCGGATCGAGGACGAGGACGACGTCATGCCGATGCCGTCGATCCTGGTCGAGGACGAGGACGAGATCTTCAAGCCCGCGCAGGAAGGGGTCGCGTTCGACGCCGAGGAGGATCTCGACATCCCGGACTTCTTGAAGAGTTAGAGGGCGGAACGATCGCCCCGCATCGTGGGGGCGGGATCGTGTTCGAGAGGTCAGAGGCGCCCTTCCCCCGCCTCTGGGCCCGTGGTCCCGCCCCCTTCCATGCCCGCATCACTTCTGCTGCGACCGCCCTTCGATCGGTGCTGATGTTCCTCCTGTGCCTCCTGTTCCTGACTGTCGGTTTCTGTTAGCTTGCGTGACGTGCCGGACGACCCCACGCCCGACGCCCTCGTCGCGAACCTGGCGACGATCCGCGAACAGATCGCGGGCGCATGCGAACGGGCCGGGCGAGACCCCGGCGACGTCCGCATCGTGGCCGCGGCCAAGACCATCGAGCCCGAGGCGATCGAACGCGTCCGCGACGCGGGGGTCCGCGAGGTGGGGGAGAACTACGTCAAGGAGCTCCGTACCAAACGGGGTCGGGTCAACGGGATCGTCTGGCATTTCATCGGGACCCTGCAGAGCCACTCGGCGCACCACGTGGCCGAGCTCGCCGACGTCGTCGAGACCGTCACACCCGGACGCGCGATGCAACGTCTCGCGCGGCGCGCGCTCGGCATCGGCCGGTCGATCCCCGTGCTGATCGAGGTGGACTTCACGGGGGAGCGGACGGGCGTCGCGCCCGACGGGGTGGAGGTCGCAGCCGACGAGGTCGCCGGGACCGAGGGCGTGGATCTCGTCGGCCTGATGACCCTCCCGCCGATACCGTCCGTCGCCGAGGACTCCCGTCCGTTCTTCCGCCGCCTGCGGGAGCTTCGGGACGGTGTGGCGGCGCAGCATCCCGAGGCCGCCGAGCTCTCCATGGGAATGTCGCTCGATTACCCGGTTGCGGTGGAGGAAGGCGCTACGATGGTCAGGGTCGGCACGGCCTTGTTCGGGCCACGGCGCCCGGAACATACAGGGAGGACGTGATGCCAGGCGTGTGGAAGAAGACGCTCACCTATCTCGGCCTCGTCGAGGACGACGAGTTCGAGGAGCTCGACGAGGTCGGCGCCGCCCCCGAGACCGCCGAGGTCCGTCGCTTCCAGCGACCGCAGGCCGTCCGCGAGGTGGAGCTCCAGTCCGAGCACGAAGGGATCGTGCGCACCATCCCGTCGAGTCGCCCCGCGACCGCGGGTTCGATCCACAAGTCCGAGCCGCGCCGCTTCAACGAGGCGCGGGACATCGCCGATCGGTTCAAGGATGGGATCCCGGTCATCATGAACCTGCAGAGCACCGACGACACGATCGCTCGGAGGCTCGTCGACTTCGCGTCCGGGCTGGTGTACGGGCTCGACGGCAAGATCGAGATGGTCGCCAACCGGGTCTACCTGTTGACGCCCGCGAACGTGGACGTCTCCGCCGAAGACCGCGAGCGCATCGCCGGCGGCGACCTCTACAACCAGTTCTGACGCCGCTCGATCGTTCGACCCGTCTGCTATGACCGCCGCCGAGAACGCGCTGCTCAGCCTCCTGTGCATCGTCCTGACGGTCTACACGATCCTGTTGTTCGTGCGCGTGATCATCTCGTGGGCGTACATGTTCGGGTTCCGCCCGCCGTACTCCGGGCCGCTGCGAACGATCCTGGATCTGATCGACGACGTCACCGAACCGGTCCTGCGCCCCCTCCGGGCGCTGATCCCACCGATCCGGGCGGGTGGCGTCGGGCTCGACATCTCCATCCTCATCGCGTTCGTTATCCTTGCGGTCCTGCGGACCGCGCTGAACTGCTGACGGAGGGGGAAGACTGCATGCGGAGGAAGAAGGGAACCGACGACGCCCCGGCGACCGGCGCCCGGATCACGCCGGAAGAGGTGCAGCAGGTGGAGTTCCGCCTGGCGTTCCGGGGGTACAACGAGCGCGACGTCGACGCGTTCCTGGACCGGATCACCGAGGGCCTGTCCTCCTACCTCGAGGAGCTCGAGCGCTTGCGGCTGGTCGGGGGACAGCCCCTCCAGGCCGTCGCGGGCTCGAGCGGCGACGCCGCCGCTGTGGTGGCCCGGGCGCGCGCCGAGGCCGACGAGATCGTCCGGCGTGCCAACGAGCAGGCGGCGGGGATCCGGTCCGCCGCCGGCGCCGGCTCGGGCGACGCCCGGGGCGCCGTGGCCCCGTTCCTGAACCGGGAACGGGAGTTCCTCCAGGGCCTCGGAGGTCTGGTGCAGGCGCACGCGGAAGAGATCAAGCAGATGGTCCTCTCGATCCGCGAGCGCGCCGAGGCGTCCTCGGTGCCCGACGCCGCACGGTCCGCCGCCACGCCGTCGTCGGTGGCGGAAGTTCCTCCCTCGGTCGAGACGGACGCCACGGGGGAACGAGCCACCGCCTCGAGCGCTTCACAGGCGCCCCCGGCGGACCTCGAGCCGGCCTCGGCCGCCGAGATCCGCGAGCGGCTCCAGGCGAGCGAGCCGCCGGTCGAGATCGGGCCGGCGGACGAGGACGACCTCCCGCCGAAGGCGGCGGCGCCGATCGTCGTGGAGTCCGGGACCGAGCCGGTCTTCTCGACGGAGGGGGCGCCCGCGACCGAGCGACGCGAACGCTCGCTGCGCGAGCTCTTCTGGGGCGAGGACTGAGCCCAACGCTCCGGTTCCGGCTCGAGGTGTGAGCCGAACCTCTCTGCTCCTCACGACCGCCGGAGGCTGACCTCCACCGGAGCGCCCTCGATCTCGAAGGTCTGCTCGAACGTCGCGTCGGGGGCCTCCCCGTCGACGACCTCGACGGCCAGGGTCTCGCCGGCGATCCACGCGCGATGCGCGTCGAGCGCTTCGGCGGCCGGACCCTCGACCCGGAGGCCGAGCACGATCCGATCTCCGACGTCCAGGCCGGCGGCCTTGCGAGCGTCTTGCACCGCACGCACCACCTCCCGGGCGAGGCCCTCGGCTCGGAGCTCGGGCGTGAGCTCGAGCTCGAGCGCGACGGTGATGCCGCCGTCGCTCGCGACCCCCCAACCCTCGACGGTCTCCTGGACGAGGTCGACGTCCGAAGGCGCGAGCTCGACCTGTTCGGTCCCCAGGTCGACACGCACGGGATCGCCGTGGGCGAGCACCGCGGCGAGCGATCCGTCGTCGCGCTCGAGCGCCGCCGCCACCTCCTTGACCCCGGGTCCCAGCCGGGGCCCGAGGACCTTGAAGTTCGGCTTGGCGCGCCACCGGCCGAGCTGCTCGGCGGACTCCGCGAACAGCACCTGCTTCACGTTCAGCTCCTCGCCGACCAGATCGAGCAACGGCTCGAGGGCCGCGTGATCCCCCGCGTAGTGCACGACGGCCTCGAGCAACGGCTGCCGCACGCGCACCTTGGTCTCGGTCCGGACGCGGCGGCCGAGCTCGACGATCTGGCGGACCGCGGCCATGGCCTCGTCGAGCGTGGATTCGGCCCGGTGCTCGTCCGGCGTCGGGTAGTCCGACAGATGCACGGAGTCCGGCGCGCCGTCACGCCCGGCGGCCAGGTTGCGCCACAGGGTCTCCGCGACGAACGGTGTGAAGGGCGCGAGCAGCTGCGAGAGGCTGACGAGGCAGGCGTGCAGCGTGAGGAAGGCCGCTCGGACGTCGTCCCCTCCTTCGCCGGCGGGGTCCCAGAACCGCCGGCGGGCGCGCCGCACGTACCAGTTCGACAGATCGTCCACGAAGGCGGCGATCCGCCGGCCGGCGCCGGTCGCGTCGTACGCCTCGAGGCCGTCGCGGGCGGCGGCCTCCGTTCGCGAGAGCTGCGAGAGCACCCATCGGTCCAGGAGCGGCCGCTCCGCAACCAGGACGTCATCTCCCTCGGACGGGTCGAACCCGCTCGCGTTCGCGTACGTGACGAAGAACGCGTACACGTTCCACAGCGGGAGCAGGAACTGCCGGACGACGTCGTCGAACATCTCGATGCTGACCCGGCGAGGCGACCACGGTGAGCCGCCCGTGAGCAGGAACCAGCGGAGCGCGTCCGCACCCTGCCGGTCCATCACCTCGAACGCATCCACGGTGTTGCCGAGCGACTTCGACATCTTGCGCCCGTCCCGGTCGACGAGGTGCCCGAGGCATACGACGGTGCGATAGGTCGTGGCATCGAAGAGGAGCACGCCCTCGGCCATCAGCGTGTAGAACCAGCCGCGGGTCTGATCGATGGCTTCGGCGATGAAGTCGGCGGGGAAGCGCTCCCGGAACCGTTCGAGCCCACGCCCCAGCTCGGGGTGGTAGCCCCACTGGGCATAGGGCATCGCGCCGGAGTCGTACCAGGTGTCGATCACCTCGGGGACCCTGGTCGAGACCCCACCGCAGGTGGGACACGAGAGGGTCACCTCGTCGATCGCGGGACGGTGAGGATCGAGCCCGGTCACGTCGTGGCGTGCGAGGTCGGAGAGTTCCGCGAGCGACCCGATCGCGGTGTCGTGTCCCTGGACGCATCGCCAGATCGGCAACGGGGTGCCCCAATACCGCTCGCGCGAGAGCGCCCAGTCCACGTTGTTCTCGAGCCAGTCGCCGTAGCGCCCGTGCTGGATGTGCTTCGGGTACCAGTCGACCCCCTCGTTCACCGCGAGCAGCCGGGTCTTGACCGCGGTCGTCCGCACGTACCACGAGCTCCTCGCGATGTAGATCAGCGGCGTGTCGCACCGCCAGCAGAGGGGATAGGCGTGGACGAGCGTCCCGGCCCGCAGCAGCAACCCGCGCGACCGAAGGTCGGCGATGATGGCCTCGTCCGCGTCCTTGAAGAACGCGCCGCGAACGAGCGCCGGTGCCTCGTCCGTGAACCGGCCCTCGCCGTCGAGCGGCTTGAAGGTCGTCCACCCCTCACGTCTGCCGATCTCGAGGTCCTCGGAGCCGAACGCGGGCGCCAGATGGACGACGCCGGTGCCATCCTCGAGGGAGACGAAGTCGGCCGATACGACGCGGTGGGCGCCCTCGACGTTCGGGTACAGCGGCTCGTACCGGATCCCGACGAACGCACTCCCCGGCAACGGGCCGGCCACGACCGGCGCATCCGGCAGGACCGCGTCGCGCAACGCCTCGGCCAGGATCAGCCGCTCCCCCTCCCGCTCGACCACCACGTAGGCGGCGTCGGGCGACAGCGCGAGCCCGGTGTTGGAGATGAGCGTCCACGGCGTGGTCGTCCACCCGAGCAACGAGGCTCCGACGAGCGAGGGGTCGGTCGCCTCGACGATGCGGAACAGGACGTAGACGCTCGGGTCCTCGACGTCGGCGTAGCCCATCGCCACCTCCGCGTCGGAAAGCGGCGTGCCGCATCGTGGGCAGTAGGTCGTGATCCGATCGTCCTGGAACAGCAGACGCCTCGCGTGCAGCTGCTTGAGCGACCACCACACGCTCTCGATGTAGTCCGGGTCCATCGTCCAGTAGGCGTCGTCGGTGTCGATCCAGAAGCCGAGTCGCTCGGTCTGGTGTTCGAACTCGCCCACGTAGCGCTGGACGGACTCGCGACAGAGCCGGTTGAACTCCGCGACCCCGAACGCCTCGATGTCCCGCTTGCTCTTGGTGCCGATCTCCTTCTCGACCTCGAGCTCGACCGGCAGCCCGTGGCAGTCCCACCCCGCCTTGCGCGGGACGTAGTGGCCCGTCATCGCCCGGAAACGCGGGTACACGTCCTTGAAGGTGCGCGACTCCGTGTGGTGGATCGCGGGTTGCCCGTTCGCGGTCGGCGGCCCCTCGTAGAAGATCCACAGCGGCCCGCCACGGCGCTGCTCGAGCTGGCGGTGGAACACGTCGGCCGCGCGCCAGAACCCGAGCACCGCGCGCTCGAGCTCGGGGAAGTTCGCCTTCTGATCGACCGGCTCGAACATCGCCACCTCCGAAACGCCGAACGCCCCGTCCCCGTTGCAGGGACGAGGCGTGAACCCCGCGGTACCACCCCGCGTTGCCGGGCCCGCCGGCCCGGCCGCTCATCGGCTGCATCCACAGCCCACCGCTGTCACGGGCGGACCCGGCCGCGTCTACTGCGGGCGCGTGGCGCGCGCCCGGTTCGGGCGGCGGCTCGGGGAGGATGTTCGGAGGGGCCTCGCCACCGGGCTCACACCGTCCCCGGCTCGCTCGGGCTCGGGATCCCTCGTACTCGTTCCCGTCATCGCCTTCGAGGGCGATGCTACACCGCGGGATGGCCCTGGTCACCGTGCGCGTGGTTCCGAGGGCCGGCCGGGTCTCGGTCGGGCTCGACGATCGGGGGATCGTGGTGCGCGTTCGCGCCGCGCCCGAGGGCGGCCGGGCCACGGAGCAGGCCCGGCGGGCGCTCGCGGAGGCCCTCGGGGTGCCCGGGTCCGCGGTCACCCTGCACCGCGGGAGCCGCTCCCGGGCCAAGGTCTTCGAGGTCGCCGGCCTCGGCCAACCCGAGGCGGAGATGCGCCTTCGGGCAACCGAGGGCGACTCATTGCCGCCCTGAGCCCCCGATGCTAGGTTCCTCCGACCATGGCCGGGAAGATCACCCACAGTAAGAAGGAACTGGACGAGTTGCGCCAGCGCCTCGAGGCCGAACGGGCGGAGCTGCAGGTGCAACTGACGACCATCGAGGAGACCTCGTTCGCCACGTCGCAGTCCGACATCTCGGGCGAAGTGTCGTTCGACGAGGAGAACGCCGACGCCGGCACCTTCACGTTCGAGCGGGAGCGGGATCTTTCGATCGAGAACAACGTCCGGGACCTCATGGGCAAGATCGACCGCGCGCTCGCCCGGATGGAAGACGGCACCTACGGGATCTGTTCGCGCTGCGGCAAGCCCATCGAGAAGGCCCGCCTGAAGGCCCTGCCGTACGCCGATCTCTGCATCAAGGACGCGCAAGCCCAATCCCGGCGGTAGGCGGGTGAGCGCCGCGCGGCGTTCGGCGATCCTGTTGTACGCGGTCGCGGCGGGGGCGCTGCTCCTCGACCAGCTGAGCAAGGCATGGGTCGAACACGCGCTCTCCGGCAGGCCTCCGATCCGGGTGATCCCCGGCCTCCTCTCGCTCACGTACACCACGAACTCGGGGGGTGCGTTCGGGTTCGGCGAGAGCGCGCCGTGGTTGTTCGCGGGCGCGACGATCGTCGTCTCGGCGGTGATCGTGGTGGTCTCGACGCGCCCTATGCGCCCGTGGATCGCCGTGTCGCTCGGCCTGATCCTCGGCGGCGCCCTGGGGAACCTCTGGGACCGGGTCGCGAACGGTCCCGGGTTCAGCGGCCGGGTGACCGACTTCATCGACCTGCAGGTCTGGCCGATCTTCAACCTCGCCGACACCGCCATCGTGATCGGAGCGGCGATCCTGGCCGTGGCGAGCTTCGACGGCGCCGACGACCACGCCGAGCCGTCGGAGGCCTCCGGGCCGGCGGCCGCCGGATCCGGCGGCGCCGAGCCGTGAGCGAGGCGTTCGAGGCCGAACCCGGCCGCCTGGACGCGGTGGTGTCGGTCCACCTCGGGGTTCCCCGGGCGGAGGTGCAGCGCGCGATCGCCGCCGGTTCCGTGCTCGTCGACGGGTCCCCGCGGGAGAAGTCGCACCGGCTCTCGGGCGGCGAGAGGATCGAGGTGGATCTCGCGACGTCGGCCGAGCTCCCGGCCGAGGGGCCGCCGCTCGATCTCGCCTGGCGCGACGAGCACCTGCTCGTCGTGCGCAAGCCCGCCCGCCTGCCGACCCACCCGACCGAGAACCGGCGCGGCGGGACCGTCGTCAACCGCCTGCTGGGCATGGGGATCCCGCTCGCGCCGCGCGGCGGCCCGCTGCGTCCGGGGATCGTGCATCGGCTCGATGCGGGGACGAGCGGCCTGCTGGTCGTGGCGAGCGACGACGAGTCGTTCGAGGGTCTGGCCGCGACGTTCACGCGTCACGAGGCCGGCCGCAGCTACCTCGCGCTCGTGCGCGGTTCGGTCGCCCACGACCGCTTCGAGGTGGACGCGCCCCTCGGCCGGGCGGGCGCAAGGATCCGAGTGGACGCGACCGGTGGGCGCGAGGCGACGACGGCGTTCGAGGTGCGGGAGGGGTTCGACCGGGCGACGCTGCTCGAGGCGGAACCGCGCACCGGTCGGACGCACCAGATCCGCGTCCACCTGTCCTCGATCGGGCACCCCATCCTCGGGGACCGCCGCTACGGCGGTGGAGGGGACGACGCGCGCGAGCTCGGGCTCGAGCGCCCGTTCCTGCACGCGTGGCGGATCGCGTTCGACCACCCGATCACGGGCGAGCGGATCGACCTGGAGGACCCGCTGCCGCCCGACCTGGAGCGTGCGCTCGAGCGGGCGAGGAGCGGCTCGGTGTGATCAGCGACGGGCGCGCTCGGCCTCGCGGAGGTAGAGCGCATGCTGCGTCCGGACCTCCTCGCGCGAGGCGAGCAGGGCGTCCTCGACGTCGGGGGACAGCGAGCGCGATTCGATCAGCGCGTTCAGCTTCGTCGGGTCGACCGAGAGCACCTGCTCCCACAGGCCGAGCGGCTCGAGGATCTCGCGGACCTTCGCCTCGATCGGTGCGGTCACGTGCTGCGCCCGGCGGTCGATCGCCGCGCCGTCGGAGCCGAAGAGCCGCCGGTACCCGTGCTCGTCGGCGAACGCGTTGATCAGCGGCACGAGCTCGTCGAACCGCCGATACGCGGCGCGCGTCTCCCGCTTCAGGCTGATCCACTCGTCCACCATCTCGGTGACGCGCGGTGTGGGATCACCCTGTGCCTTCTCGTACTGATGCCGGAACAACGGGCAGAGGGCCTGGTACTCGCACCAGTTGCACAGGGGGTTCTGACGTGCCTCGAACTTCCCGGCCTCGATGCGCGCGGCGACGATCGCGATCCTGCGTCGCAGCTCGTCGATGTCGGACGGCGTTCGGACCGTCGTCATCCTCTGGCCGGGGAGGAGGTAGTACAGCGTGAGCCGCTCGGGGTCGATCCCCCAGATCTCCTTCGCGGCCATGTGGTAGATCGAGAGCTGGAGATCTTGGTCGATCCGCGACTGAGGCGGCAGCCGCCGGTTGGTCTTGTAGTCGACGATCTCGTACCCCCCACCGGGGATGCGGTCCATCCGGTCGATCACGCCCGACAACGCGACGCCCTCCACCTCGATCGTGAACCGGAACTCGAGTGCGGCCGGAATCCGGTAGTTCTCGGCGTTCTCGCGGTGGTACTGCGACAGGACCTGGCGGCCGTGGTCGCGGTAGGTCTGCTCCTCCGACGCGTCGCCGAAGCCCTCGGAGACCCACGACGCCTCGAGCATGTCGTGCAGCTCGCCGATCGAGGGCGGGACCGGGACCGGGCGGTTGTGGAACAGGTGGAGCGCCCGATGCAGCGAGTCGCCGAACGAGAGCGCCGCCGAGCGCGCCTGCGGCACCCGATCCTCGTACTGGAACTTGAACTTGGCCGGACAGGTTTCGTAGGTGTTGATGCTCGAGTACGAGAGCCGCATCCAGCCCCCTCGGTCACTAGGTCAGCGACCGAGTGTACGGCTCCGGCACCCGCAATTACAAGCGTGTAGTTCTCCACACGGGATTCATCGGCACGCGGCCTGGGGAAACGATGTGCACGGCCGTGGGATAAGTTACAAGGTTGTAAGCCGCTGCCCGATCCGTTCTATACTCGGCGGGCTTTGGCCGATCGGGACAACTTCGTTCACCTCCACGTGCACTCTGAGTTCTCCCTGCTGGACGGGGCCGCGAGGATCAAGTCGCTCTTCGAGCGGGCCGCCGAGTTCCAGATGCCGGCGCTCGCGCTCACCGATCATGGGGCGATGTTCGGCGCGCTCCAGTTCTACGAGGCCGGGGTCGCCGCCGGGGTCAAGCCGATCGTCGGCGTCGAGACCTACGTCGCGCCGAGCTCGCGGTTCGAGCGGGCGCCGGGCGAGAGCGAGGAGAAGTACCGCCACCTCACGATCCTGGCCCGGAACGAGACCGGGTACCGCAACCTCCTCAAACTGGTCACGGACGCGCACCTCGAGGGCTTCTACCACCGGCCCCGGGTCGACAAGGAGCTCCTGGCCGAGCACGGCGAGGGGCTGATCGGGCTCTCGGGATGCCTCGCGTCCGAGGTCTCGCAGCTCCTGCTGGGGGGTCAGCCCGCCAAGGCGGACGAGGTGGCGGCGACGTACTCGGACATCTTCGGGGCCGGAAACTTCTTCATCGAGCTCCAGGATCACGGGCTGTCCGAACAGCGGGAGATCCTGCCGAAACTGGTCGAGCTGGCGGGTCGCACCGGCCTGCCGCTCGTGGCCACGAACGACCTGCACTACACGCAGCGCGAGGACGCGAAGCCCCACGACGTCCTGCTCTGTATCCAGCAGCAGAAGCTGCAGTCGGACACGAACCGGCTGCGGTTCGACTCGGACGAGTTCTACCTGAAAACCGCCGAGGAGATGCGCGACGTCTTCCGCGAGCTGCCCGAGGCCTGCGACGCGACGCTGCGGATCGCCGAGATGTGCGAGCTGGAGCTCGTCTACGGGAGCTCGGCGCCGCCGGAGGAGCGTTTCCACGTTCCGAGGTTCGAGCCGCCGGAGGGCAAGGACCGGGACGCCTACCTGCACGAGCTCGTGATGCAGGGCGCGCAGGAGCGGTACGGGACGCTGACGCCCCCGATCCTCGAACGCATCGAGCAGGAGCTCGGCGTGATCACGTCGATGGGCTTCTCCGGCTACTTCCTGATCGTGTGGGACCTGATCCGGTTCGCGCGCGAGAACGGTATCCGCGTCGGACCCGGACGTGGCTCGGCCGCGGGTTCGGTGGTCTCGTACTCGCTGCGGATCACCGACCTCGATCCGCTCCGGTACGACCTGATCTTCGAGCGCTTCCTGAACCCGGGACGGATCCAGATGCCCGACATCGACATGGACTTCGACGAGCGCCGGCGCGACGAGGTGATCCGGTACGTGGCCTCGACGTACGGATCGGACCGCGTTGCGCAGATCATCACGTTCCAGACGATCAAGGGGAAGCAGGGGATCCGCGACGCCGCGCGCGTCCTCGGGTTCCCCGCGAGCGTCGGTGATCGCCTCTGCAAGATGTACCCGGCGGCGATCATGGGGCGCGACGAGCCGATCGAGAAGGCCCTCCAGCTCTCGCACGAGCTTCGTGACGCCTACGAGCGGGAACCCGAGGCCCGCGAGATCGTGGACACGGCCCGGGCGCTCGAGGGCCTCCGGCGCGAGGACTCGGTGCACGCGGCCGGGGTGGTGATCGGCGACGCACCGCTCGTGACCTACCTGCCGCTCAAGCTCTCCAAGGATTCCCGCGACGACTCCCGCCGGATCGTCACGCAGTTCGACATGCACGGCGTCGAGGACCTCGGCCTGCTCAAGATGGACTTCCTCGGCCTGCGGACGCTCTCGGTGATCGAGGACACGCTCTCGCACCTGCGGCGCAGGGACGTCGAACTCGATATCGACCACGTGCCGCTCGACGACGCGGCGGTGTACGAGATGCTGTGCCGTGCCGACACCACCGGGGTCTTCCAGCTCGAGGGCGGCGGGATGCGCTCGCTGATCAAGCAGCTCGCGCCCGACCGGTTCGAGGATCTGATGGCATTGGTGGCGCTCTACCGGCCGGGGCCGCTCAGCGCCGGGATGCACGTCGAGTACGCCGAACGTAAGCACGGGCGCCGGCCGGTGTCGTACCCGCACGCGGTTCTGGAGGAGATCCTCGCTCCGACGTACGGGATCATGGTGTACCAGGAGCAGGTGATGCAGATCGCGGTGCGGATGGCCGGGTACTCGATGGCGGAGGCCGACATGCTCCGTCAGGCGATGGGGAAGAAGATCCGCGCCAAGCTGATGGTGCACCGCGAGAAGTTCATCCAGGGCTGCGTCGACAACGGGTACCCGGACCGGCTCGGCACGGACCTGTTCGACCTGATGGAGCCGTTCGCCGACTACGGGTTCAATGCCTCGCACGCGTGCGCGTACGGGTACATCGCGTACCAGACGGCATACCTGAAGGCGCACCACCCCGTCGAATACATGTCGGCGATCCTGACGAGCGTCCGCGACGACAAGGACCGCAAGCCCTTCTATCTGAACGCATGCCGTCTGATGGGGCTCGAGGTACTGCCCCCGGACGTGAACGAGTCCGAGCTGGACTTCGCGCCGGTCAAGAGCGGCGAGCAGAAGATCCGGTACGGCCTGTCTGCCGTCCGCAACGTGGGTTCGGGTGCGGTGCAGCAGATCATCGAGGCTCGGCGCACGAAGGGTTCGTTCACCGGGTACGCGGACTACTGCCGCAAGGTGGATCCGTCGGTCCTCACCAAGAAGGTGCTCGAGAGCCTGATCTACGCGGGCGCGTTCGACTCGTTCGGGTACCGGCGACGCGGGCTCGTCGAGAACCAGGACAAGATCTCGGTCCCGATCTCGGCCGAGCGCAAGGCCGAGGCCGCGGGACAGTTCTCGCTGTTCGGGGGTGGCGAGCAGGCGGCGAACGAGATCGACGAGGGCGTGATCACGTCCGACGAGTTCGACCGGCGGACGCTCCTGCGGCTGGAGAAGGAGGTGCTCGGCCAGTTCGTGACGGACCACCCGCTCCTCGGCGTGAGGGACCGGCTCGCCGCGCTCGCCGACATGGAGATCGCCGAAACCGAGGGCCTCGGCGATGGCGATCTGGTCACGGTCGCGGGGATCGTCGCCTCGGTGTCGCGTCGCTACACGAAGAAGGGCGAGCCCTACGCGCAGTTCCGCCTCGAGGACCTGGCCGGCGGCGTGACGGTGGTCGTGTTCCCGGGCCAGTACGAGAGCCTGCAGCACCTGCTCGAGCACGACTCGATCCTGCTCGTGAAGGGTCGCGCCGACCGACGGGGTCGCGGCGAGGAGCTGCAGCTGCGCGCGGTCGAGATCTCCGAACCCGATCTGGGCGAAGGCGGGCGGCCGAGCCCCCCGGCCGGCCGGCTCGTGATCGACCTGACCCCGCAGAGCTGCACCGGCACGGTGATCGCGACCCTCAAGGAGCTGCTCGCGGCGCACAAGGGCTCGTCGCCGGTCCAGGTCCGGTTCCATTCGTCTCAGGGCGTGCGGCCCTTCGACGTCGGCACCTTCCGTGTCGAACCCGGCGCAGGCCTGCTGTCCGAGCTGCGGGTCCTGCTCGGCACCGAGTCCGTGCGTCTGGCGCCGCTCGAACCCGACGACGTCCTCGTGATCGCGAAGAGCTCCGGCGTGCCCACGCCGACCGGGTAGCCTCCGGACCCATGCCCTTCGAGGTGATCCCGGCGCTCGACGTAGCCGGCGGACGACTCGTCCACGTCACTGGTTCCGGTCAGGTCGCGGCTTCGGCGTTCGGCGCGGATCCGTTGGCGGCCGCACACGCCTTCGTCGAGGCGGGGGCCACGCGCCTCCACGTCGTCGATGTGGACCTCGCGCGAACGGGCGCGATCGCGAACGCCGACGTCCTCGGCGCCGTGAGCGGCTTGGGGGTGCCCGTACAGGCGAGCGGCGGCGTCCGCACCGATGAGCAGGTCGACGCACTGCTCGCGCGGGGCGCCGAGCGGGTCGTGCTCGGCTCGGCCGCGTTGCGCGACCGGGAACGGGCCGAGGAGCTCGTCCGACGGTTCGGCGACCGGCTCGTGCTGGGGGTCGAGGCGGACGGCCACACCGTGAGGCCGCGCGGCACCGACCTCGAGCTGCCCCTTCCGGATCTCCTCGTCTGGCTGGCCGGTCTCGAGGTCCGCCGATACCTGTTCACCGAGGTGGGACGGGTCGGTGCGCTCGAGGGTCCGGATCTCGACGGGATCCGGGCGTTCGCGGAGGTCTCGTCCGCACCGGTCGTGGTGGCGGGCGGGATCCGAGGGGTCGACGATCTGCGAGCCGTCGCCGCGCTCGACGGCGGGATCGAGGGTGCGGTGATCGGTCGGGCGCTCTACGAGGGGCTCGACCTCCGCGCCGCGATCGGCGCGGTCGCCTGACGTCGCGGGCGGAACCCCCGGCCTGCGTAGACTTGCGGCCCCTATGGGCTTCCTGACCGACCTCGTCGGCGACCTGCGGCGTCGCCTCGAACGCGACCCGCTCGACGAGTCGGGGTTGCTGGCGATCGCGATGCACCTTCCGCCGCCACGGCCGTTCGAAGGGTCGCTGCGGCGGACGCGGCCGGCGGTGATCGCCGAGTACAAGCGCTCGTCTCCGTCGGCCGGGGCCATCGCCGAACCGGACGTCGCCGGGCAGGCGCGCGCGTACGAGGAGGGGGGAGCGGCGGCGATCTCGGTGCTGACCGAGCCGACGCGGTTCGACGGTGCGCTGGCGGACCTCCGCGCGGTCCGGCTGGCGGTGGACCTCCCCGTGCTGCGGAAGGACTTCCTGGTCCTCCCCGCACAGGTGATCGAGTCGCGAGCCGCGGGTGCCGACGCCGTCCTGCTGATCGCGGCGGCCCTGTCCGAGCTCGAGCTGAAGGCCATGCTGGCGGTCGCGAACGACCTCGGGCTCGACGCGCTCGTCGAGACCCACTCGGTGGACGACCTCGCCAAGGCGCTCGCGACCGACGCGCCGGTCGTGGGCGTGAACGCGCGGGACCTGGAGACGCTCGAGGTCGACGTCGAGCGGGCGCTCGCGATGCTGCCGGACGTGCCGTCGGACCGCGTCGCGGTGCTCGAGAGCGGGGTCTCGACCCGTGAGGACGTCGAGCGCGCGATCGACGCCGGCGCTCGGGGCGTGCTGGTCGGCGAGGCGCTGATGCGGTCCCCGGACCCCGGGGCAACGATCCGATCGCTGCGGGGTGCGGCGTGAACGCGCTGGAGACGCTCCCCGACGAACGGGGGCGGTTCGGCGCGTACGGGGGCCGGTTCGTGCCGGAGGTGCTGATCCCCGCGCTCGACGAGCTCGCGGCGGCCTGGTCGAGCCTCCGGGGCGATCCGGCCTTCCGCGGCGAGCTCGACGCGCTGCTCCGGGACTTCGTGGGGCGGCCCTCGGCGATGACCTTCGCGCCGCGGCTGTCGGAGTCGACCGGCTACCGGATCTACCTCAAGCGCGAGGACCTGAACCACACGGGGGCCCACAAGATCAACAACACCCTTGGCCAGGTGTTGCTCGCTCGCCGTCTCGGCAAGGGGCGGATCATCGCCGAGACGGGCGCGGGGATGCACGGGGTGGCGACGGCCACGGCGTGCGCCCTCTTCGGGCTGCCGTGCGTGGTCTACATGGGCGAGGAGGACACGATCCGGCAGGCGCCGAACGTCGCCCGGATGCAGCTCCTCGGCGCCGAGGTCGTCACGGTCACCTCCGGCAGCCGAACGCTGAAGGACGCGCTCAACGAGGCGCTGCGGGATTGGGCGGCGAGCGTGGTCGACACGCACTACCTCCTCGGCTCGGTCGCCGGACCCCATCCATTCCCCGCGCTCGTCCGCGATCTCCAGCGCGTGATCGGCGACGAGGCCCGGATGCAGCTGCGCGAGCGCGAGGGTCGTGACCCGGACGTGGTGGTCGCGTGCGTCGGCGGCGGGAGCAACGCGATCGGGATCTTCGAGGCGTTCCTCCCCGAAGCGAGCGTCGGGCTCGTCGGCGTGGAGGCCGGGGGCCGGGGCGATGGGCTCGGGGAGCACTGCCGGTCGCTCACGCTCGGCGAGCCGGGCGTGCTGCACGGGTCGTACTCCTACCTCCTGCAGGACGAGCAGGGGCAGGTGGTGCCGACGCACTCGATCTCGGCGGGACTGGACTATCCGGGCGTGGGTCCCGAGCACGCGTTCCTCAAGGACGCGGGCCGCGCCACCTACGTCTCGGTCACCGACGAGGAGGCGCTCGAGGGCTTCCGCGCGCTGGCGACGCTCGAGGGGATCCTGCCCGCGCTCGAGCCGGCGCACGCGATCGGCTGGCTCCTGCGGCGCCCGCTGGCCGAGGGCTCGCTCGTGCTGGTCAACCTGTCCGGCCGTGGCGACAAGGACCTCGAGACGGTGCGGGCCGCGTCGGGCTCGGTCCGGGGGGCGCCGCGTGGCTGATCTCGAGCCCACCCTGCGATCGCGGCTGGACGCGGGCGGCCGCGCCTTCGTCCCGTACGTCACCGGCGGGCTCGCCGGCGTGGACGCGGAGCTGCTGCGGGGGCTCGAGGAGGCCGGGGCCGACGCGATCGAGGTGGGGATCCCGTTCTCCGACCCCGTCATGGACGGGCCGGTGATCCAGGAGGCCTCGCGTCGCGCGCTCGTTGACGGCGCCACGCCATCCAGCGTGCTCGGCACGATCAAGGAGGCCGGGCTCGAGATCCCCGTCGCGGTCATGACCTACGCGAACCCCGTCTGGCACCTCGGCCACGGAGCTTTCCTCGACGCCTGCGTCGACGCCGGCGTCTTGGGCGTGATCGTGCCCGACCTCCCCGTCGACGAGGCCCGCGACTGGATCGCCGCGTGCCGGCGAGCCTCGGTGGCCCCGGTCTTCCTGGCGGCGCCAGGGACCTCGGACGACCGCCTGCGCGCGATCGGCGACGCCTCGCGGGGGTTCGTCTACTGCGTCGCGACCTACGGGGTCACGGGCGCGCGGGCCCAGCTGGCGGAGACGGCCGCCGAGCTCGTCGGGCGGCTCCGCCCGCTCGCGTCCCGCCCGCTCCTGGTGGGGGTCGGGATCGCCGAGCCCTCACACGCGACCGAGGCGTGCGCGTTCGCCGACGGCGTCGTGGTGGGCAGCGCGCTCGTCCGCCCGTTGCTCGACGGAGACACGGCGACCGCCCTCCGGCTCGCCCGCGCGTTCCGAGCGGCGACGCCTTCGTAGGCACGTGTTCGGTTGTCTCCCGCGCAGTCCGACCGTGCTCCCAGTTGCGTACACCTTTCACGACGGCGGGCAGGTGCTATCCGGCATCGGCGGGGTGGCCCGCCACCTGCGGAATGTGATAGGTACCACTCGACGGAAGGGGAGAAAGGGGGCGAACCGCCGTTCCTCACATGCGTTCGCGTACGACCACGATCGTAGAACATCTTTGGAGGGGGGTTGGATGAAGAACCGCAAGTACTTCGCGATGCTGGCGCTCCTCGGGGCGCTGATGCTCGTCGCCGCGTCCTGCGGTGACGACGAGGGGGGAGAGACCGGTGGCGGCGGCGGCACGTCCGCCACGGGTGGCGCAGTCGACTGCGCTGCGGACGAATTCGGCTGCGTGGAAGTTGCCGCGGGTGATCCGATCCAGCTCGCGTCGTTGCTCTCGATCACCGGGGACACGGCGTTCCTCGGGACGGACAGCAACCACGGCGTCGAGCTCGCGATCGACTACCTGGACGACACGTTCGACGCGACGCCCGGGCAGCTCCTCGGCCACGACGTCACCCTCCAGCAGGAGGACGACGGCTGTTCCGCCGAGGGTGGTCAGGCCGGCGCGACCGCGCTGGCGGCCAACCCGGACATCGTCGCCGTGATAGGCACATCGTGCTCGAGCTCGGCGCTCGGCGTCGCGGACACGATCCTGGGCGACAAGGGCATCCTGCTGTTCTCGCCCTCGAACACGAACCCAGGGCTCACGTCGGAGGAGGCGCACCAGCCCTTCTACGCGCGCACGGCGCACAACGACAAGATCCAGGGCGCGATCGTGGCCGACTTCGTGTTCACCGAGCTCGGCCTCACTACGGCGGCGACGATCAACGACGAGAGCCCGTACGCCGACGGGCTGGCCGCGGCCTTCCGCGACAACTTCGAGGCGCTCGGCGGCACGATCACCGACGTGGAGCAGGTCAGTAGCAGCGACACGGACCTGGGCCCGGTGTTCACGAACATCGAGGCGAGCAAGCCGGAGGTCGTGTACGGACCGAACTTCAACCCGGTCTGCGCGCTGAGCTACACGCAGGGCTCGGACATCCTGGCGAAGGGGACGATCCAGATCGGATCCGACGGATGCCTCGAGAGCTCGTTCCTGGACACGGTGGGCGCACCGATCAAGGACTTCGCGTACTACGCGTCCTCACCGGATGTCAGCGCGTACCAGAGCGGTGACTTCTACAAGAGCGAGTACCTACCGGCGTATACGGACCAGTACGGGAAGCCCACGTCGGTGTTCAACGCGCACGCGTACGACGCCACGAACGTCCTGTTCGACGCGATCGAGGCCGTGGCCGTGGACGACGGGAGCGGCAACCTCACGATCCCCCGGACCGCCCTCAAGGACGCCGTCCTCGCGACGAGCGGCTACGCGGGCATGACCGGGACGATCACGTGCACCCCGCTCGGGGACTGCGCGACCGACGTCACGATCGGCGTGTTCGAGTACGACCACTGGCCGGTCGAGGGCGGCGTGGACCCGACCGATCCGGTCTTCTCGGAGACCAAGACGCTGGCCGACGTCATCTAGTTCGATCGGCACGAAACGCTGCGGGTGGGCCGTCGGCCCACCCGCAGCGGTGCCTGGAGGGATGGGCTAGGCTCCGGCGATGGCCACCGCCACCGACGAACAGGTCCGCGGCGCCGAACTCGGACTGCTCGAGCGCTTCCCCTGGCGGCGCATCATCCTGGTCGTGCTCTCGATCGTGATCCTGGCCGTGGTCACGATCGGCGCGTACAAGACGCTGACCCTGCCCGCCGACGAGCGGTACTCGTCGACGACCTGGAAGAACTTCATCGTCCTGGGCCTGGCCCAGGGGGCCATCATCGGGCTCATCGCGCTCGGCTACACCCTCGTCTACGGGATCCTGCGGATGATCAACTTCGCGCACGGCGAGGTGTTCATGTTCGGCGCGTTCGGGGCCTTCTTCTTCTCCGACGCCTGGGAGCAGAGCGGCTTCCTGAACAGCAACCCGGTCCTGTCGTTAGCGCTCCTGCTGATGATCGCGATGCTCGTGTCGATGGGCGTGGCGATCATGCTCGAGCGCATCGCCTACCGTCCGCTCCGCAACGCCCCCCGGCTCGTCCCGCTGATCACGGCGATCGGCGCGTCGCTGTTCCTGCAGAACACGGCGCGGGGGTTCTTCGGGGCGCAGAGCCGCGGGTTCGGCGTGCCCGAGGCTCTGGACGGTACGTGGACGATCCTCGGCGTCGAGGTCGACCGCACCCAGGTAGTCGTGCTCGTGACGGTGATCGTGGCCGTCACCGTCCTGTCGTTGTTCGTCTCGAAGACCACGACCGGGAAGTCCATGCGAGCCGTGGCCGCCGACAGCGAGATCGCGAGCCTCATGGGGATCCGGGTCGACCGCGTGATCGTGACGACGTTCGCGATCGGGGGGCTGCTGGCCGGCATCGCCGCGGTGCTGTTCTCGATCACGTTCGAGTCGGTGAGCTTCACGATGGGCTTCCGGCCCGGGATCGCGGCGTTCACGGCGGCGGTCCTGGGCGGGATCGGCAGCATCTCCGGCGCCGCGTTGGGCGGCGTCCTGCTCGGGCTCCTGCAGTCGCTCGGCCCGGCGCTCATCCTCACCGGGTACGGCATCCCGTCCTCGTTCCAGCTGAAGGACGCCTTCACGTTCCTGGTGCTGGTGCTGGTCCTGATCTTCCGTCCGGGTGGGCTCCTGGGCTCGGGCGAGGCGGAGAAGGTCTGATGGGTGGCGTACCCACGCGGTCGATCGTCCGGGCGGGACTGATCGCGGGGGCCGGGGCGATCTTCGTCGCGCTCGTCGGGCTGTACACGAAGTTCGCGGATCTGGCCCTGGTGGGGGAGCAGATCACCCTCGGCCGGCTGCTGATCCTCGCGCCGGCCCTGGTCGCCGCGTACGCGGCCACCCGACCGAGGATCGTCGCGGGCGAGCGACGTTCGGTCCCGTTCGGACCCGGTGTCGTCGCCGGCGCGGTGACCGGGCTGGTCGGGGGTGCGGTGTTCGCCGCGGCCGTTGCGTTCGCCGACTGGTTCGGCGTGGATCGGATCCGCGAGGTCTTCGTCGCGGTCACCGAGCAGCTGATCGACTTCCTCACGTTCGACAAGGGCGTGCCGGCCGGCCTGCCGCTGTTGATCGGGCTCTGCGTCGTCGGCGGCGCCGTCGGTGGCTTCGCCCGCACCGCACCCGAGTCGGTGCGGCGGCCGGCGTCGACGGGGATCCTGGCCGTCATCCTGTTCGGCCTGCTCCAGCGGATCATCCCGATCGTGTTCGTCGAGCTCGGGTTCGAGGCCGATTGGCTCTACGAACGTAGCGCCGGGCTCACGTGGTTCGGGGGGCTGATCGTGTTCGTGGTCGCGGCCGCCGCGAACGCGCTCTGGAACCGGGATGGCGGTCGCACCCGCGAGCACGTCCGTCGGAACGTGGAGCAGGCTCCGGCCGCCAAGGTGGGTCTGTTCGTCGCGATCCTGGCGATCCTGACGATCCTGCCCCTGCTGTTGGGCACCGTCATCTCCGAGGTCCTCGGGTCGGTGATGATCTACGTGCTGCTCGGCCTCGGGCTGAACATCGTCGTCGGCTACGCCGGGCTGCTCGACCTCGGGTACGTGGCCTTCTTCGCGTTCGGCGCGTACACGACCGGCCTGCTCACGGGGGCCTTCCTCAACACGACGACCGGCGCCGCGACGCCCGCGCTCTCCGCCGACCTGAACTTCTTCGTGGCCGTGTGGATCGTCGCGCTGCTCGCGGCGGGCGTCGGCCTCTTGATCGGCGCGCCGGTGCTCCGTCTGCGCGGGGACTACCTCGCGATCGTGACGCTGGGGCTCGGCGAGATCGTGAGCGTCCTCACGGCGTCCAAGTGGGCGCAGCCGCTGATCGGCGGCCCTCAAGGGATGCGGGGCGTTACGAAGGCCGAGGTCTTCGGGCTGAACTTCCAGGACAACCCGCAACACTTCTACTACCTCGCGCTCGCCTTCGTCTTGCTCGCCGCGTTCGTCTCGTGGCGATTGTCGACGTCGCGGATCGGACGGGCCTGGAACGCGATGCGGGAGGACGAGCAGGTCGCCGACGCGATGGGGATCAGCACGACGAAGTTCAAGCTGCTCGCCTTCGCGCTCGGCGGCGCGATCGGATCGCTGGGCGGCGCGATCTTCGCGGTCAGCATCGGGTCGCTCACGCCAGCGAGCTTCGAGATCACCGTGTCGATCACGGCCCTCGCCGTCGTGATCATCGGTGGGCTCGGGAGCATCCCCGGCGTGTTGGTTGGGGCGCTCGTGCTGATCGGCCTTCCCGGGCTCCTGCGTGAGTTCGAGGAGTATCGGCCTCTGATCTACGGGGGTGCCCTGGTCGCGATCATGATCCTGCGCCCGCAGGGGTTGATTCCGAACGTCCGGCGCAGCCGAGAGCTCGAGGATCAGGAGGTCACCCAGGACGCATGGGCCACGGCCGCGGGCGCCAGGTCCGAGCCCGTGGCGGCCGTGCTGCCGGGCGGTGGCCTCGGCGTCGAGCAGGAGGATCTGGAATGAGCGCGCCCGAGCACATTCTCGAGCTGACGGACGTCGCCAAGCACTTCGGGGGCCTGTATGCGCTATCGGGACTCTCGTTCCACGTCGACCCCGGCGAGATCGTCTCGGTCATCGGCCCCAACGGGGCCGGCAAGAGCACGATGTTCAACGTCGTGACCGGCCTGTACGGCCCCGACGACGGCGGCATCCGCTTCCGCGGCGCCAACGTCGTCGGGCTCGCGCCGAACCAGGTGACCAAGCTCGGCATCGCCCGCACCTTCCAGACGGTGCACCTGTTCCCGAACATGACGATCCTGGAGAACGCGATGGTCGGCCAACACTGCCGCACCAGGTCCGGCGTGTTCGGCTCGGTGCTCGGCCTGCCCGGCACCCGGCGCGAGGAGCAGCGGATCCGCGAACGGGCGCGCGAGAGCCTCGGGTTCTTCGGCTCGCGCCTGGCCGGCTACCGGGAGGAGCAGCCGGCCTCCGCGCTCTCGTACGCGAACCGGCGACGGCTCGAGATGGCGAGGGCGCTGGCCACGGACCCGGCGCTCGTGATGCTGGATGAGCCCACCGCCGGCATGAATCCACGCGAGACGCTCGAGCTCCGCGACCACATCGTGCGGATGCGCGACGAGCTCGGGCTCACGGTCCTGGTGATCGAGCACGACATGCGGGTGGTCAAGGGAGTCTCCGACCGGGTCGTGGCGCTGGACTACGGGCGCAAGATCGCGGAGGGGTCCTACGACGAGGTCGCGAACGACCCCCAGGTGATCGAGGCGTACCTCGGGACCAAGGCCGTCGGGTGAGCGACGAGGCGCCAACCCCTGCGATGCGGACCGCCGATCCGGCCGAAACCGGCGTCGAGGTCCAGCCGGTCGACACCGGCGCGCTCCCGACCCACGACGAACCTACCCGGGAGCAGGACGGCGAGCGGCGCCCCGTCCTGGAGCTCCGCGACGTGAGCACCCACTACGGGCTGGTCGCGGTGCTCCGCAACGTGAACGTCGAGATCTTCCCCGGCGAGATGGTGTGCCTGCTGGGCGGGAACGCCAGCGGGAAGACCACGACCCTGAAGACGATCCTCGGGTACGTCAAGCCGACCGAGGGCGACGTGGTGCTCGACGGCGAGGTGGTGACGGGGCTACCGACGTCCGAGGTCGTTTCCAAGGGGATCTCGATGGTCCCGGAGAACCGCCGGCTCTTCGCGAACATGACGGTCTCGGAGAACCTGGATCTGGGCGCGTACCAGCGCAAGGACAAGGCGAAGATCGGGGAGGATCGGGAGAAGGTCCTCGAGACGTTCCCGCGGATCCGCGAGCGCCTCAAGCAGAAGGCGGGGACGTTGTCCGGCGGCGAGCAGCAGATGGTCGCCATGGGACGAGCGCTCATGGCCGATCCGAAGGTCCTGCTGATGGACGAGCCCTCGATGGGTCTCGCGCCGATCCTGGTCGAGCAGGTCTTCGAGATCATCAAGCAGATCCGCGCGCTCGGCCGCACGGTCTTCGTCGTCGAGCAGAACGCGAACATGGCGCTCTCGATCGCCGATCGCGGTTACGTGATCCAGACGGGCCAGGTTGTGCTCGCGGACACGGCGAAGAACCTGCTCGACAACCCACTGATGCGAGAGGCGTACCTCGGGGAACTCTGAGGTGATCGCTCCCTCGGACGCGACCGGGTGCGCGAAGGGAGGCTCGGTGTGAACCGGACCGCCGACGTCGTCGTGGTGGGGGGAGGGGTCGTCGGCGCGAGCGCCGCGTACCACCTGGCTGCGGCGGGCGCCGGGCAGGTCCTCGTTCTCGAGCGCGCCGATCACCTCGCGGCGGGGTCGACGGGGGCCTGCGCCGGGGGGTTCCGCTTCCAGTTCTCGAGCGCGATCAACGTTCGCCTGTCCCAGGCGAGCGTGCCGATGATCACCGGGTTCACGCAGGAGCACGGGCTCCCGCTCGACGTCGTGCAGGACGGCTACCTGTTCCTGGTCCGCGGCGAGGAGCTGTGGCGCCACTTCCTGGTGGCGAACGAGCTGCACGCGTCGCTGGGCGTCGAGGCCGAGGTTCTGACTCCGGAGGAGGCGGCCTCGCTCGCGCCGGGGATCGCGACCGAGGACCTGGTCGGCGCGACGTTCGGACCAAGGGACGGGATCGCCGACCCGTCCGGGCTCACGCAGGGGTACGCCATGCTCGCCCGGGGCTCGGGCGCCGAGATCGAGTGCGGCGTCGAGGTCGAGGCCGTTCGGACCGGCGGGGACCGGGTGCTGGGGGTCGACACGAGCGACGGGCCGATCGATGCAGGTGTCGTCGTGAACGCCGCGGGTCCGTGGGCGGGGGTCCTGGCCGCGACGGCGGGCGTCGACCTGCCGCTCGAGCCGATCCCGCGCCACGTCCTGGTCACGGGGCCGTTCGACGGGGCACCCGAACGGAGGACGCTGGTGATCGATGCCATGACCAGCTTCTACTTCCATCGCGAGGGCGCCGGGGTGCTGATGGGGATGGGCGGCGCGTCGGAGCGTGCGTCGTTCGAGACCGCGACGGACGAGTCCTTCATCGCCGAGGAGCTCCTGCCGACGGCGGTCAGGGTCTTCCCACCGCTCGAAGCGGCGTCGGTGGAGCACTCGTGGGTCGGGCTGTACGAGATGACCCCCGACCGCCACCCGATCATCGGCGAAGCGCCGGGGGTCGCGGGGTTCTACCTCGCCAACGGTTTCAGCGGTCATGGTTTCCAGCACGCCCCGGTGGTCGGCAAGCTGCTCGCGGAGCTGATCGTCGGGGGAGCGGCCACCACCGTGGACATCTCGAGCCTGGGCCTCGACCGGTTCGAACGCGGCGACCTGGTCCGCGAGGGT
>DASXTX010000177.1:0-3075 GCA_036505195.1 Actinomycetota bacterium | reverse complement strand
GTCCCGTATCGCATGTCGATCTCGGCCTGGCCCGCCGTGCCGACCTCGTGGTGGTGCACCTCGATGCTCAGGCCGACCTTCTCGAGGTTCAGGACCATCTCCGAACGCAGGTCCTGGTAGTGATCCATCGGGGGCAGGGGGAAGTAGCCCTCCTTGTACCGGGGCTTGTAGCCGAGGTTCGGCTCCCCGCCGAGCTCGCGTTCGCGTCCCGAGTTCCATACGCCCTCGATCGCGTCGAGGTGGTAGTAGCCCTCGTGCTGGTTCTGGTCGAACCGGACCGCGTCGAAGATGTAGAACTCGCACTCCGGGCCCCAGAACGACGTGTCCGCGATGCCGGTCTGTCGCAGATACAGCTCTGCCTTGCGCGCGACGTAGCGCGGGTCGCGCGTGTACATCTCACCCGTGACCGGGTCCTTCACGAAGCAGTGCAGGTTCAGCGTCGGGTGCTGCGTGAACGGGTCGAGGTACGCGGTGTCGGGGTCGGGGACCAGGAGCATGTCGGACTCCTGGATCTCCTGGAACCCCCGGATCGACGACCCGTCGAACCCGAGACCGTCCTCGAAGCTCTCCTCGGAGAGCTCGTGCATGGGGATGGAGAAGTGCTGCATGAGGCCGGGCAGGTCCGAGAAACGCAGATCCACGATCTCGGTGCCGGACTCCCTGGCGAGGGCCAGGACCTCCTTCGGCGTCGTCATCCTTCGCGTCTCCCCTCTCGCCGGCGTGCGATGGCCAAGGTTACGAGCGCGCGGCCGCGACCGCGGCCTCCCGAGCGTTAACTCTGCGTTACGGGGTCGAGGACGATGGACGGGCTGGCGCCGGTGCGGGCGAGCCGGACCCTGGGGCGACGGGACCCGGCGCCGGCTCCCAGTCGCGGATGATCGCAGCGCCCTTCGCGATGAGCGCGGCCGCGCCCCCGATCTCGATGGCCCGGCCGAGCGGCGTCCGGAAGAACGGGTGCCGAAGCACCATCGGGGTGGCGAGCAGGAGCACGCTCGCGGTGAGCGAACGGACCCGCCGGCCGGCCGGCGAGGCGAGGAACACGCGGGTCTGGTCCGCGCCGCGTTCGATGGCGTCCCCCAGCGCGTCTAGCAGCTGGCCGAGCTCGGCGGTCGCGTTCACGAGCGGACCTTACCCTGGCCGGACGGGCCTCCAAACGGGCCCGGGCGCTCAGGCATCCGCCGCGCGGTACCCGACGCCGCGCACGGTCTGGATCAGGCCCTCGTGCGCAGGTCCGAGCTTCGCGCGGAGCCGGCGGACGTGGACGTCGACCGTCCGGGTCCCGCCGTAGAAGTCGTACCCCCAGACCTCCCGGAGCAGCGCCGGCCGGGTGAAGACCCGCCCCCGGCGTTCGGCGAGGTACCGCAGCAGCTCGAACTCCTTGAACGTCAGATCCAGCGGCGCGCCCTCGATGCTCACCCGATAGGTGCTGGCATCGAGCGCGATTGGCCCGAGCCGGATCGTGGTCTCCTCCCCGGCCCCCGTCCGCCGCCTCGTGAGGGCGAACCGCAGGCGGATCTCGCCCTCCGGGGCGCCCGGGAACAGCACCTCGTCCGCGACCTCTTCCCAGTGGAAGCGCTCGACGTCCCGGCGTTCGATCACGACCAGGATCGGGATCCTGGGATCGCGTTCGCGGAGCACACGGAGCACGAGGTGCCCCTGGCCGGGGTTCTCGGCCGCATCCACCAGTACCGCGTCGGTGCCGAGCGCGAGCGCCTCCCCGACCACGGCCACCGAGAGGTGCTCGACCTTGAGGTCGAGCAGCAGCGTCGGGGCGGCGGGCAGGACCTCCGCCGGCGAGCGATCGGTGAGCATCACGACGCGGATCACGGCCCACCGAGCGTACAGCGGGCGCGCCGCGGCGATAGCCTTGGGTCGCGATGCCACGCGTGACCGTTCGGCTGTTCGCGGCGCTCCGTGAGCTGGCGGGCTCCTCCTCGATCGAGGCAGAGGGGGCCACCGTCGGCGAGGTCGTCCAGGCGCTCTCCAACCGATACGGCGAGCGGTTCGCAGGGATCGCCCGGGTGGGCTCGGCCGTGGTGGGGGGCGAACGCGCCGATGCCGCGACGCCGCTCACCGAGGGCCAGGAGGTGGCCCTGCTGCCTCCGGTTTCGGGGGGCTATCGGCGACCGGGCGGACCCTGAGATACTGCCCCCATGTCGATGCGCTTCCAGCGCCTCCTGCTTGTCGTGAATCCGGTGGCCCGCACGATGTCCAAGCCCGTCCTGGCCGTGATCGAGAAGGCGCTCTCGGCCGACTTCCGGCTGGAGGTCGCCGAGACCAAGGAGCGCGGCCACGCCTCGGAGCTCGCGGCGCAGGCCGTGGACGAAGGCATCGACCTGGTCGTCGTGTTCTCCGGCGACGGGACGATCAACGAGGCCGTCAATGCCCTCGCAGGCACCGAGACAGCGTTGGGCGTGCTGCCGGGCGGCGCGACCAACATCTTGGTGCGGGCGCTCGGCCTGCCGCTCGACCCGGTCGAGGCGACCGGCGTCCTGATCGCGAAGGCGCTCGACGACCACGCCTTCAAGCTCTCGCTCGGCGTGGCCGACGGCCGGTACTTCGCCGTCAACTGCGGGGCGGGCGTGGACGCCGCCGCCATGCGCCGCCTCGATCAACGGTTCCCCAAGACCAAGTCGAAGTTCGACCGGGCGGCGTTCCGCGCCGTGGCGCGAGAGCTGTTGGTGAGCTACGCGGGCCGTTCCGCCGACCTGGAGGTGCGGATCGACGACGGGCCGCCGCTCCCGTCCCTGTCGGCGATGGTGGGACGGACCGATCCGTACACGTACTACCGGGATCGGGGGATCCGGATGACGCCGGAGGCATCACTGGACTCGGGTCTGGACGTGCTCTCGGTCCGCAAGCTCGCCCGCCGAAGCGTCCCGAGGATCGCGTGGCAGGTGTTCGGCTCGGCGCGCCACGTCCACGGGCGGGACATCGACTACGTGCACGACGCGCGCCACGTGCTGGTCACCTCGCAGACCCCGTTCCCGGTCCAGGTCGACGGGGACTCGCTCGGCGACCACCGGCGCCTCGAGGTCGACCTCGCACCCGAGGCGCTCTGGGTCGTGGCCTAGC
>DASXTX010000176.1:0-7209 GCA_036505195.1 Actinomycetota bacterium | reverse complement strand
CCCGGCGGGGCAGGCCATCTTCGAGATCGGCGATCACGGCGACGCGATGTACGTAATCCTCAGCGGTGAGGCACAAGTCGACGTGGGCGGCCGTTTCCACGTCCTGCGGACCGGGGACTTCTTCGGTGAGATGGCGCTACTAGCTCCCGGGAAGCGGATGGCCACCGTGCGGGCTGATGGCGACGTCCAGGCGCTGCGGATCTCGGCCGAACGTTTCCAGGAGTTTCTCCTTCAGCGCCCGAGGGTCGCCCTCTCGATGATGAAAGCGCTCGTGCTCCGCCTCCGCGAGGTGGAGCAGCGCATCGACGCCTGGATGGCGTAGGCAGCTACGCCTCGGCCCGGTGGATCACCCGCCCGGCGACGATCGTGTGGGTGACGTGGGTCTCGAGGATGTCGCGCGGGTCCCCCACACCGAACAGGTCTCTCGACAAGACCACGAGGTCCGCGTACTTCCCCGGCACGATGCTGCCCCGGTTGCGCTCGGCGAAGTTGGCGAAGGCGCTTCCAATCGTGGCGGCGCGCACCGCCGTCGTGAGGTCCACCCGCTCCTCGAGGTTCCACGCCCCCGTGCCGTCCGGGGCGGCCCGCGTCACCGCCGTGTAGAGCCACCACATCGGGTCCATCTCGGCGACGTTCCAGTCGGAGGAGAACGCGAGGACCGCTCCCTGCTCCGAAAGCGAACGGAATGGCCAGGCGTAGCGTGAACGCTCCGGCCCGACGTTCGCCCGCCACTCGGCCACGATGTCGGGAGCGCAGTGACGAGGCTGCATGCAGGCGATCACCCCGAGCGCCGCGAACCGGCCGAGGTCGTCCGGGTGCACGCACTCGACGTGGACGATCTGGTGGCGGGCGTCGCGCGGCCCATTGGTCTGGCGACATCGCTGGACCGCGTCGAGGACCGTGCGGATCCCCCGGTCACCCGTGGCGTGCGTGAACGCCTGGAACCCACGCCGTTCGAGCTCAATCAGGAACACTTCGAACTCCCGCGGCTCCCAAAACGTGGTGCCTCGGACGCCCGGTAGGTTCGCGTACGGCTCCAACATCGCCGCGGTGTGCGGCTCGATCACGTCATCGATGTAGAGCTTGATCGGCGAGACGCGGAACCAGTCGTCGTCGTACGTGCGCCGAGCATCCTCGATCGCGTCGAGCCGCTCCGTGGTGGTGCCCGGCTCACAGAAGATCGCCGCGACCAGTCGGGACCGCATGGTCCCCTTCTCTCGCGCGCGGACAAACAGCGCAAGGTCATCGAGCCCGTTCTGCGGTTCGACGACCGTCGTGATGCCGAACCTCGCCGCCATGTCGAGGCTCGCGACGAGACGTGCGTACGGGCATCCGGGCTAAAGCCCGGCAGGTGCTTCGCCAGCGCGCGCTGACCGTTCTCGGAGATCCCGCGAACGGCGAAGTCGTGCACCCACCCCGTGGGCTCTCCGGTCCCGGGATCCAACTCGGCCCGCCCCCACGGCAGCTCGTCCACGCCGGTCGTCACTCCGAGCCGCGCCATCGCCTCGCGGTTCAGCCATACCGTATGCACGTCGTAGGAGAACAGGAACGCCGGCCGGCGGCCCGTCACTTCCATGGGCAGCATGTCGGCGGTCGGTGCGCCGCCGGGGACCGCCCCGTAGTTCCATCCCTCTCCCTCGATCCACTCATCCTCGGGGAGCCCCGCGGCGAACGCCGCGAGCCGGGCGTGAAGATCGCCGAGCGAGGTGGCTCCCGAGAGCTGGACCGCGCCCGGGTTCGACCCGAGTCGCACGTGGTTATGTGCGTCGACGAAGCCCGGGAACACGCTTGCGCCGTTGGCGTCGATCACCTCGCTAGCGGCCCCGAGGTGATCGGGGGCATCGGCGTCGTCGCCCACCCACGAGATCCGCTCGCCCTCGACGGCGACCGCCCCGGCCCACGGGCGCGTGTCGTCAGACGTGAAGACGCGCGCGTTCCGGATCAGGAGGCCTGCCACGATCGGTCCCCTACCAGTAGATCAGGTCGAACCCGGATCCTCGCCAACCGCTCCGTCGGCCTTCTCGCGCAGCAGGTCCATGTGGCCGAGGTGTCGGCTCGTCTCCTCGATCATGTGAGCGATGACCCAACGCAGGGAAAACGTATACCCGCCGTCCGAGCTCGTCGCCGTCGCCTCGAGCGTGGGAGCGGCGGCGATGACCTCGTCGCACCGCGCCGTCTCGGCCGCATAGGCCGAAAGCAGGTCGTTCATGGACATGCCCTCGGCGCGGAAGTCACCGTCAGGGTCCTCGTCGCTCGAGTCGAAGTCCAAGCCGGTTTCCCCGGCGAAGAATTCGCGGAACCACGACCGCTCCACGTTGGTTAGGTGCCGCACGATGCCGTGCAGCGTGAGGCCGCTCGGCATCTGAACCGAGGCAAGCGTCTCGTTAGACGCCTCGCTCACCTTCCACGCCACGAGGTCGCGCTGCCGCTGCAGGAAACCCAAGAGGGTCGTGCGTTCGTCCCCGACGTGGGCCGGCTCGGTGACGCCACCGCGAACGCCGTTGGCTTCGCCGGATCCGTCAGGCTCACCCACGGGTTGCGCGTCCATGAGGAGCGTGCATGCTACCAGCGATAGTCGGCCGGATGCGCGAGGGCGCGCGACTGCGCCCCGACAACAGGCTCTTCGTGGAACCGCCGAGCGGGTCGGAAGACACCTCGGAGTCACTACGGCAGCGGAGCTGGACGACTCGCGCAACGCCTCCGCGAGCTGAGCGCGGAGGTCGGATCGCTCGAACTGGAAGCGACATCGAGATCCCGAATCGCCGGGTTGCTACAGAGTCGCCACTCGGACTCTCACGCTCGGGCACGCCCCCCAACGGACCCGAGGTGGTCTAGCCTTCGACAGGTCTGAATAGCGGCCGCGGGAATCGGATCACCGCCGCGCAAGCGTCGGAGGTCAGGACCGGGAAACTTTCACACCCCAGCTGACTACCAGCGCGGCCGGCTCGCCCCTGGCGAAATCGAACAACGTTGGTGGTGCCGCTCTCCCAACGAGTGCCCCGCATTCCCGGCCACCATGGCGATCCGGCGACCTCAATGCCCGGAGTTCTCCGAAGGCGCAATGAATGGTCCGAACACCTCATTACGGCGTAACCTCTCGGCATCTAGCCTGCGCCACGACCCAACCGAAGGAGGCGATGGAGATGCCGAAGGTCTCAAGGGAAAGTGCTCCACAACGCCAGGAGGCTGGCCCGGTGGAGGATCTGCGCGACGAGCTCGACGGCTACACCGTGAGCTTCACGGCGCTCCACGAGGACATCGACGCGACACCCTTCATGAAGGGGCTTCCCGACGACCGCTGCCAGTGCCCGCATTGGGGCTACGTCCTCAAGGGCAAGATGACCGCTCGGTACGCCGACCATGACGAGGTTTTCGAGGCCGGCGACGCCTTCTACGCCCCGCCCGGCCACGTCCCGGTGCAGAACGAGCCCGGCACCGAGTTCGTGTGGTTCAGCCCCAGCGAAGAGCTGCGGACGGTCGAGGCGGTCATGATGAAGAACATGCAGGCGATGCAGGACGGCTCAACGCCTTAGGCGAGGAGGCGCGGCGGGGAGCCCCTCCTCGGGCAGGAGGCAGTGTTGCATCGAGCACGCCTGCGGCATGCGCGGGTCGAGGCGTTGCCACTCCGCCGCGCAGTTACGGTGTGAGCAATTCGTCAAGGTGTTCCGTGAGCGGCCACGCACCTTCGGAGGTGTTCGAAATCACCGTGTAGGTGAGTCGTTCGACGGGATCGTGGACGCTTCGGAATGACACCCCGGCATCGTATCCGTGCAGCTCCACCACGTCGCGCGACTCGTGGAGCCAGAACCCCAAGCCGTACCGAGCGGATTCCGCCGGCACATCGCTGTGGGGGCGCACCATCTCGCCGATCCGCTCGATCGACACGATCCGCCCGGCGAACATGGCGCTCCACAAGGAGCTGATGTCCGCTGCGGTGGAGTAGATGCCGCCGTCGCCGCTTCCTCGGACTGCGAGATGGAAGATGTTGGTCCTCGGCCCGTCCTCTGCGAGGTACCCGAGCGCGGCGCGGCCGGGCAGCTCGTCTGAGCGCAGGAATTTCGTGTCACCCATCCCGGCGGGTTCACATACGCGCTGCTCCACCAGCTCATGGAACGGCGTGGCGGAAGAGCGCTCCGCGATCAGCGCGAGCACGACGTAGCCGCCATTGGAGTAGGAGAACCGTTCGTCTGGTGGGAACTTGCTCGGGTATCCGTCGAGCACCCGGAGGTATTGTTCGGTCGTTTCGAGCTCGTGGACGGGGATGGCCAGAACGTAGTCGGTGATGGGGCGGTCGATCTCCTCATCGAAGTAGTCGCCGATGCCCGATCGGTGGGCGAGCAGGTGCTCGACCGTCACCTGGTCGTCGATCAGCGGTAGATCCTCCCCGAGCACCGAACGGGCGGTCGTGGTCATCTTCAGCCGCCCCTCTTCGATCAGGCTCACCACGGTCAGTGCGGTCAGTCCTTTGGTCCCGCTCGCGATCCCGAACTGCGTGTCCACCGCGTTCGCGACTTTGTGGCCACGATGGGCGAGACCGTAAGCCTTGGCGAGCTGGACATCGCCGCCTCGGTCCACCCACACCACGCCGGAGAACCGCGTCTCAGCAGCGATCCGATCGACGGATGCCTCCAAGCCGCTCACCCGTTGGAAGTCCAGGGGGTGATGCTGTGCCGTCGTTCCGTCATGGGTGGCCGCCTCTGGGGGAGACTAGAGAGCGCTGTTCAAGGCACCAGTACCAAACTGAGGGCCTCTAAAGAGCGTGACACAGGAGTGGGCACGTTACCGAATATCCGGTGAATGCAGGTGGCTCTGGAGTCATCCGAGCGGTATATAGTTTCCTACGTCTCGCACGGCACGGCACATCGGGGGAGGGGTCACATTGAAAGCGCGACGACTTCTACTCGCGTCCATCATCTTCAGTCTTGCCCTCGCGGTGGCGCCCAGTCCCGCCGCAGCCGCTCCTCCGGTGGGCGATTGTCCGCCCCCGTTCGATGGACCGTCGACGTTTGCACAGATCCTCCTTGACTTCCCGCCTCCTCCCGAAATCCCGATTGAGGACATCCTCGCGACACTCGATTTCTACGACAAGAACAACGACGAGAGTCTCTGCGTCCTCGACGTTCCGGGGCCTGGGATCAATCTCATCGACAACAACGCCAAGATACCCTGAGGCTGCCCAATCTCAACAGCGATCCAATCGATGGATGCCTCCAGGCCGCCCATGCGTGGGGAGTCTAGGGGTAGTGCCATGAACGCGCTTCGGGTCGATCGACGGTAGCCCATGTATCGCAGCGGCCACGTCACGAACGCCGACGAGCCTCCCACAATTCCCGGAAATACCGCTCCCAATGGGCTGAGACTTCCCTCTCGCTGACGCCTTCGTCGTACGCGGGTGAGACGAGGGGAAGGGCACGCTCCACCTCGATCTCCACGATGTGCCGTATCCGCGCCTTCGCGTCCCGCACGGTGCGTGAGCCGGAGGTGAACCGTTCGAGGAGCTGGTCGAACCGCTCGCCGGGGTCGACAACGATGCCTCGGCCCTTGAACCGAAACCCCTTGCGGATCACTGGATCGACCACGTTGATCTCGATCGACGGGTTCGTTCGAAGGTTCTTCACGGTCTGGGGCGACGCGAGGTCGGCGAACATGAGGTGATCATCGTCGAGGACCGTCACGGTCCCCTTCGGTGAGAGGTTCGCGGTCCCGTCCTCGCAGATCGTTGCCGCGAAGCCGAGCCGCTGCTCCTCGACGATACGGCGCATTTCCGGGTTGATCAGCCCCACTGCGGACAGGATAGCTTCGCCGTTTCCGGCCGAGGAAGTCCCGATCGTTCAGCTACGTTTGGACGTGCCCACCCGGTTGCGTCATGCCGTGGAGCAGAACGCCGTGATGGTCTGGAGCGTCGGCACGAACAAACAGCCTGCTGCGGATGACGGGCTCGCGAAGTGGGAGACCTCTTCCAGCTTCTCTCGTACGAGCTCATGACCGTTCGTCTCGTCCAGTCCAACCAGCGCGCCGTCTGAGAGGTCCACGGTCCAAATGACCCCTCCCGCCACGATCGGCGGACCGGCGTTGAACGTTGCGGAACGCCACAGTGGGCTGAAACTTCGACCGTCCGCAGCGACGGCCAGAGCGACCAGTCCGTCGGTGCAGGGAACATAGATCCTATCCACCGTGGCGGCCGTTCCTCCGAACGAGCCCCCGCACACCTTCTGTGCGTGGAGCTCACCGCCGATCCCGCCGAGGGCTCCGGCATCCAAGAGGTACCCCACGCCCTCTTTGCCGATCTGGAAGATCCGGTCGCCCGCAAGCACGACCGGACCTACCGAGCCGAGGTCCACGTCGCCCGCGTCGAGCTCCGCCCAGTTCTGTGGCGCGAAGAAGTCGAGTCGCTGCAACTCCGGCGAGAGCTTGATGACGCTGTCGCCGAAATCGAACACCCCGTTCGAGAAGCTGTTGCCCGTCGCGACGTACAGGTTGCCGGCACCGTCCACCGCCGGTCCGGAGGGGGCCCAGATGCCGCCCGCGTTTGCCGTCGGTACCCGGTAGTCGAGCAACTCGCCGGTTCCGTCGGCGGCAACGGCCGCGACCCAGCCGTGGTAGTCGCCGCAGTCACCGAACAGGCCGCCGTAGGCGATGTAGACGCGCCCGTTGGCCAGGGTGAGGGCGGACCGAAGCTGCTGCGTCAGCGGGTCCATTCCAGGAGGGTCGATCGGACGATGCCAGACGACCTCGCCGGTTCGTTCCCGAAGCGCGAAGAGCTCGTGTCGGCCCGGACTCAGGAACGCGGCGGCGTAGATCAAACCGGTGGACGGATCCGCGACCGGTGTGCTGGTGATCCCTGAGGTGGGCGAGATGTTGCCACAGGGAAGGGTCGAGCTCTGGACCGGGGTACCGAGGTTGGCCCGCCAGACGACCTGGCCGGTCGAGGCGTCGAGCGCGTAGACCGAGTCGTTCTCCGTCGCTGCGATAACCCGTGAGCCGATCGCCAGGGGCTCGGCGTAGATGTCGCCGTCCAGCGTCGGCGACGTCCAGGTCCGTTGTACGTTCTGGATGGTTGGGCCGCGCGCCACCCCACTCCGGGTCCGATCGCCGTGATAGGTCACCCAACTCCCGCCGCGGACGGACCCAGGGTTGACGCTGGAGGTGGCGGCTGGCGGGCTGGGGCGCGGCGGTGTGGACGGGCCGGTGCCCGAACACGCCACCATC
>DASXTX010000175.1:0-24653 GCA_036505195.1 Actinomycetota bacterium | reverse complement strand
CAGATCGAAGCCCTCGTTGGCGGCCGCGTCGACGATCTCATCGGACGGGTCGCCGGTGCGGATCTCGATCGCCGATGTCACGCCTGCCTCGTCGCCGATCGACGACTTCGTGTCCTGCAGGACCAGCTCTCCGGTCTTGGGGTGCCCCACGAACAGCAGCGTGACCGAGGCGTTGAGCCGCTTGGCGAGGGCATACCCCTTGCGCGCAGCCCGGTCGGCCGTCGACGAACCGTCGGTCGCGATCAGCAGACGTCGGTACGGCGGGGAGCCGTGCGGCCGCTGGTCGTCGGGCCGAGCGCGGGTGAGCAGCACGTCCGACGGAGCGTGGGTCACGACCCGGCGCGACACGCTGCCGAAGAGCTGTTCGGACGCCGAGAGCCCGGTGCTTCCGATCACGATGAGCTCGGTGTCGGTCTCCGAGGCGGTCAGCAGGATCGCGTCGGCGGGGGCCTCCGCCGAGAGCACGACCTCGTGCGTCGCGCCCTCCCGCTCGGCGATACGCACGGCGCGCTCGACGGCCTCGCTTGCCCGGTCGGGGTTCGAGTAGGCGTGGGCGATCGTCAGCTTGGCGCCCGTCGTCGCGGCGAGGGTGGCGGCGACGTGCTCGGCGGTCTCGGCGGACGCCGAGCCGTCGGTCGCGACCACGATGCGTCGGTAGGCCATGTGCGGATCCCCTCGTCCTTCCTGCCGCCGGATCGCTACCGGGGGACGGCCCGGGAGACTATCGCGTCGAGCTCGCCGAGGGTCGGCTCGTCGAGGACGATGTCGCCCGCCGCGGCGTTCGAACGGACGTGGTCGGGGTTGCGGCTTCCCGCGATCGCCGCGGTCACCCCCGGTTGCGCCACGTTCCACGCGAGAGCGAGCTGGGCGAGCGTGATCCCGAGCCGCTCTGCGATCGGCCGCAGACCGTCCACGACGGCGAGGTTGCGCTCCCGGTTGCCCGGGGCGAACAGCGAGCCCCCTTCCTCCTCGCCCCCGCGGAAGTCGCCCTCGTCGAACCGCGTCTCGGACGTGATCGCGCCCGTGAGGAGCCCGTAGGCGAGCGGGGCGTAGGACAGCACGCCCGTGCCCTGCTCGCCGCACCAGCGGATCAGGTCGCGGTCCTCGAGCCAGAGCATCGAGAACTCCTGTTGGAGCGAGTCGACATGCCGGATCGCCTCGCACCGTTCGATCAGTGCGCGGTCGAAGTTCGACAGGCCGATGGATCGGACGAGGCCGTCGTCCAGCAGTGCGACCATCGCGCCCCAGGTCTCCTCGACGGGGACGCCGCGTTCGTCGGGCCAGTGGAGCTGGTACAGGTCGACGTGGTCGGTGCCGAGCCGCCGGAGGCTCCCCTCGCAGGCCGAACGCACCTGGGCGGCGCGGAAGCCCGAACCGTCCGGCTGCGGGGCGACCTTGGTGGCGATCATGACCTCGTCCCGCCGACCGGAGATGGCCCGCGCCACGAGCTCCTCCGACCGGCCCCGCCCGTAGACCTCGGCCGTGTCGATCCAGTCGATCCCCGTTTCGAACACCGTCCGGATCGCCTCGAGCACCTGCTCCTCGGGGGGCGAGCGGCCCCATTCGGATCCGCCCCCCGCCTCCCAGGCGCCGAACCCGATCACGGACAGATCCGGACCCCTCGAACCCAGCCGCTCCCTTCCCATGCCTCGTCCTCCGTGTGTGTGCTCGTCCTCGGCGGGCCGTCGCACGGCTCCGCCTCAATCTAGCGGGTGGACCTGTCCGGTCCGCGGGTGCGCGGTACGCTAGGTGTGCAGCGATCCCCACGTTCCGATCCGGAGGAGGCGGCCGGGCCACGCCCGGCGACGATGACCAAGCAGGTCGAGGAGAAGCAGCGGGTCGTGATCCGGTTCGCCGGCGATTCCGGCGACGGGATGCAGTTGACGGGGGACCGGTTCACCAATGCCACGGCGGTCCTGGGCAACGACCTCGCCACCATGCCGGACTTCCCGGCCGAGATCCGGGCCCCGGCCGGCACCGTTCACGGCGTCTCGGCGTTCCAGATCCAGTTCGCCTCGACCGACATCCTGACCCCCGGCGACCACCCGAACGTCCTGGTTGCGATGAACCCGGCGGCCCTGAAGGCCGAGCTCGGGTCGGTCGAGAAGGGCGGCACTATCATCGTGAACGAGGACGCGTTCACGGAGCGGAACCTTCAGAAGGCCGGGTACACCTCCGATCCGCTCACCGACGGGGCGCTCGACGGCTACCAGATCTACCGGGTCCCGATGACCTCGATCACCGTTCGTGCCGTCGAGGAGCTCGGGCTCACGCGCAAGGAGGCCGAGCGCTCCAAGAACATGTTCGCCCTCGGGCTCGTGTCGTGGATGTACGGGCGCCCGACCGATGTCACCCTCAACTGGCTGCACAAGAAGTTCGGCGACAAGGCACAGCTGTACGACGCCAACGTGGCCGCCTTCAAGGCGGGCTACAACTTCGGTGAGACCACGGAGCTGTTCGCGACCTCGTACGAGGTCAAGCCTGCACCGGCCGAACCGGGCATCTACCGCAACGTGTCGGGCGCGCAGGCGCTCGCGTGGGGACTCGTCGCGGCGGCCGAGCGGAGCGGTCTGCAGCTGTTCTACGCGAGCTACCCGATCACGCCCGCCTCCGAGCTGCTCCACGAGCTCTCGCGGCTCAAGAACTTCAACGTGATGACCCTGCAGGCCGAGGACGAGATCGCGGCCGCCAACGTGGCGCTCGGCGCGGCGTTCGCCGGTGACCTCGGCGTGACCGGGACGAGCGGACCCGGGATGGACCTGAAGGCCGAGACGCTCGGGCTGGCCGTGATGCTCGAGCTGCCGATGGTGATCGTCGACGTCCAGCGCGCGGGCCCGTCGACCGGGATGCCGACCAAGACCGAGCAGGCGGACCTGCTGCTCGCGCTGTTCGGCCGCCACGGGGAGTCGCCCATGCCGATCGTCGCGGCACGTTCCTCGTCGCACTGCTTCGATGCTGCGATCGAGGCCGCGCGGATCGCGATCACGTACCGGACGCCCGTCATCCTGCTGTCCGACACGTTCCTCGCGAACTCGTCCGAACCGTGGAGGCTCCCAGACGTCGAGAGCCTCCCGACGATCGACCCGGCGTTCGCGACCGGTCCGAACGCCGGACAGGAGTTCCTGCCCTACCTGCGCGACGAGAAGCTCGCCCGTCCGTGGGCGCTCCCGGGGACGCCGGGCCTCCGACATCGGATCGGGGGGCTCGAGAAGGAAGACGGGACCGGTGACATCAGCTACGAGCCCGAGAACCACGAACGCATGACGCAGCTGCGGGCTGCGAAGGTCGCGAAGATCGTCGACGACATCCCGCCGCTCGATGTCGACGATCCAGACGGGGACGCGGAGCTCCTGCTGCTCGGCTGGGGATCGACCTACGGGACGATCCTCGCGGCCGCGAGGCGCGTGCGCGAACGCGGCAAGAAGGTGGCGACCGCGCACCTGGTCCACCTGAACCCGATGCCCGCCAACACCGGCGGGATCGTGAAGCGCTACGCGAAGGTGCTGATCCCCGAGCTCAACACGGGGCAGCTCGCGATGCTGATCCGCTCGGAGCACCTGGTCGATGCGAAGACCTTCTCGAAGGTGCAGGGCCAGCCGATCTTCGCGGAGGAGCTGGAGGACGAGATCTTGCGGGTGATCGGGGAGGAGACGCGGGTGGGCGGCGACAAGGTGATGGACCGATGAGCGACAGCGCCAACGGCACGACGAATGGCGGTCGCGCGATCGGCAACGGCGACGGCGCGGTCGGGACGCTGACGAAGAAGGCCTTCACCAGCGACCAGGAGGTGCGCTGGTGCCCGGGCTGCGGGGACTACGCGATCTTGTCGACGGTCCAGGGGTTCATGCCCGAGCTCGGGATCGAACCGGATCGGACGGTGTTCGTCTCGGGGATCGGCTGCTCGGGTCGGTTCACGTACTACATGGACACCTACGGCGTGCACGGCATCCACGGTCGCGCCCCCGCACTCGCCACCGGGATCGCCACGGCGCGGCCGGACCTGTCGGTGTGGGTGATCACGGGGGACGGCGACGGGCTGTCGATCGGCGGCAACCACCTGATCCACGCCCTGCGCCGCAACGTGAACCTGAAGATCCTCCTGTTCAACAACCAGATCTACGGGCTGACCAAGGGCCAGTACTCGCCGACCTCGGAGGAGGGCAAGGTCACGAAGTCGACGCCGTTCGGGTCGGTGGACCACCCGTTCAACCCGATCGCCTTGGCGCTCGGGGCGGAGGCGACCTTCGTGGCGCGAACGCTGGACAACGATCGCCAGCACCTCACCCAGGTCCTCCGGCAGGCCGCGGCCCATCGGGGGAGCGCGTTCGTCGAGATCTACCAGAACTGCAACGTCTTCAACGACGGCGCGTTCGACCTGCTGCGCGAGAAGCAACAGGGGACGCACAACCAGATCCGCCTCGAGGACGGCAAGCCGATCGTGTTCGACGAGGGCAACCGGTGTGTCTCGGTGGGGGAGAACGGGCGGCTCGTCATCACCGAGACGGCCGGCACGCCACCGGAGGCGATCGTCGCCCACGACGCGCAGGGCAGACCATCGCTCGCGTTCGCGCTGGCCCACCTGTCGCGAGGCCCGAACGAGCCGACCTGCATCGGGGTGTTCCGCGAGGTGGAGCGGCCCGTCTACGGCGAGGCTATGACCGCGCAGATCGAGCAGGCGGTCGAACGTCTCGGGCCGGGCAGCGTGGACAAGCTGCTGCACTCGGGCGACACCTGGACCGTGTCCTAGCCGGTCGCCGGACCGTTCGGTCAGCGCTCTCCGGCGGAGCTGAATCGCGCCATCGCGGCGTCGGCCGCCGACCGCACCTCGCGCAGCTCGGACACCAGGCTCGGGAGCGTCGCGAGCAATCGCTCCGCGTCGTCCTCCGTGGTGTCCGGCCCGACGCCGATGCGGAAGCTCACCGTCGAGGCGACGCCCATGTGCTCAAGGACCGAGGACGCTTCACCGGCGGCGCCGGAGCAGTTGGAGCCCGCGGCGATGCGGAAGCCGCGATCGTCGAGCGCCATGCTCATGATCTCGGCATCCAGGTCCGGGACCGAGAAGCACACGAGGTGCGGGACACGCTGGGTGGCGTGGCCGTGGACCCGCGCGCCCTCGACGCGCTCGGCGATGCCGACGCGGATCGCGTCGGTGAGCGTCCAGTCCCGGGCCGCCTGGTCGTTCATCCCCTCCAGACGAGCCTCGAGGGCCGCGGCCATCGCCGCGACACCCGGGACGTTCTCCACGCCCGAGCGGCGCCGGCGCTCTCGGTCGTCCCCGCATGGGTACGCGGCGATCGGCACGCCACGGCGAACGTAGAGCGCCCCGATCCCCGGCGGTCCCCCGAACTTGTGTCCCGAGATCGACAGCAGGTCGACGTCGAGGGCCACCGCGTCGACCGGCAGGTGGCCGACGGTCTGGCAGGCGTCCGTGTGGAACAGCATGCCCGCCTCGCGGCACAGCCGAGCGCACTCCGCGATCGGTTGGATCGTGCCGACCTCGTGGTTCGCGTGCTGGACCGACGCGAGGAGCGTGCCGGGTCGACGGATCTCGGCGGCGAACGCGTCGAGGTCGACCGCGCCGTTGCCATCTACCGGAACGAGCACGGACTCGAAGCCGTCGGTCTCGAGCGTCTGGAGCACGCCGCCCACGGCGGGATGTTCGACCGTCGTCGTGACGATGCGGGTCCCGAGCTCGCGGACGGGTCGGACGCCGCCCCAGATCGCGAGTGCCACCGATTCGGTCCCGCCGCTCGTGAAGACGATTTCGTCGGGTTGCGCCCGAAGGGCGCCGGCGACCGTCGCGCGCGAGTCGTCGAGCAGGCGTCGGGCGGCCAGGCCGTCGCGGTGCACGCGGAGCGGGTCCGCGAACTCGTCGAGCGCGGCGAGCAGGGCCGCGCGCGCCCGCTCGTCGAGCGGGGTCGCGGATGCGTGATCCAGGTAGGTGCTCGTCGTCACCATGGCGAGCCCATGATACGGGTGGCCCGTCGCAGGGATCGGTCAGGGTGTGGCCGGCTCCCGGTCCTTCAGGAACGCGGTGGCGTAGACGACGGCCGCGATGATGCCGCCGGCGATGGGTCCGATGATCCAGACGAACCAGTTGGCCCACTCGCCCGAGACCAGCGCGGGACCGAACCAGCGGGCGGGGTTCATCGCCGCACCCGTGTAGGGGCCGAACGCCATGATGTCGAACGCGATGACGAGCCCGATCGTGAGCCCCGCGGTCTTCGAGAACGGTCCTCGGGGATCGACGGCGGTGCCGAAGACCGCGAAGACCAGCAAGAACGTCGTCGTCGCCTCGATCACGATGCCCTTGCCACTCGCGATCCCCTCCGCGAGCGCCGGCGTCCCGCCGCTGCCGGCGTCGTAGAGCGCCGTCGGGACCAGGTACTTGAGCAGGAGCGCACCCGCCACGGCGCCGAGGAACTGGGCGCCGATCAGGATCACCGCACGCTGGGACGGGATCTTGCCGGCGACCCACAGGCCGATCGTGACGGCGGGGTTCACCTGTCCCCCCGAGATGTGCGCCGTGATCGAGACCATGATCGCGAGCACCAGACCGTGGGCGAGCGCCACGCCGGTCAGGTCGAGCCCCAGGCTCACCGCGATCACGGCGCCCGCGCCGATGAAGATCAGCGCGAACGTCGCCACGAACTCCGCAACCGCCGCCTTGCCCGTGCTCTCCACGACCGCCTCCTCGCGTCCGATGCCCGACCCGGCCGACGATAGCGGTGCTCGGTGGTGGGCTCAACGGCGCAACGGCGGTTGATAGGATGCGGCGCGTGAAGGTCCTGCTCGTGTCGCCCGAGGCCGAGGCACGAGACCTGCTGCGCATCTCGGTCGGGAGCATCGAACGCCGGCTGGGCGAGCGCGTGTCGTTCCTGGAGGCGCAGGACGGCGAGCAGGGCGCCCGGATCGGATTGCGCGAGCGCCCCGACGCGGTCGTCGCCGACGAGATCGCCTCGAGGGCGGGAGCCTTCTCGCTCGCGCGCGACCTGCGCGGTGCCGTAGAACCGTACCGCGGGCCGATCGTGATCGTGCTGGAGCGCAAGCACGACGCGTGGCTCGCCCGTTGGTCGGGGGCGGACGCCTGGCTCGTTCGCCCGGTCGACCCGTTCGAGCTGGCGGACCGGCTCGTCGAGCTGATCCAGGCGTATCGGGCTCGGCCGGCGCCACGGCCAACGGAGCAGCCAAGGGAGCAGAGGGAGATCGCGTGAAGATCAAGGGGACCTGCCGGCGGTGCGGCCGAGAGTTCCTCGTGGAGCAGGTGATCCGGAACGGGGGTCACTGCCCGTGGGACGGCAAGCCCTTCCAGGCGGATTACGCGGTGGTCCTGGTGGACTCCCTCACCGATGCCGAGAGCGCGGGCAACACGCTGGAGAACGCGCTCGAGAAGCTGGCCGACCTGGAGCCGGACTTCGTGCTCGACATCGAGTCGGTGCTCGCGGAGATCCGCGGGCACCTCGAGAGGCTCGAAGGTCCGCACGGAGGCGGATGAGGCAGTGATGTCGGCGCCGGAGGTCGAGGCCCGGAACCGCTTCTCGGTCGAGGTCCGCGAAGGCCAAGGGATGGGCCAAGGGATGGGTTGGAGCGTGGCGATCTTCGACCCGGAGGGACGCGAGATCGCGCTGCGGGCCTGCCGAGACGAGACCGAGGCCTGGACGTTCGCTTCCACCGTCAGCCAGCACATCGCGTGGCTGTCGGAGGCCCGGTTCCGCGAGATCTACCGGCTCGCCGAGGGGCCGTGACGTGGGCTTCAACGCGATGCAGCCCGGCCGGCTCAAGCGCGGCGATCTGATCTTCTTCGTGGTCGGGGTGGTCGTGATCGTCGCCCTGGTCGTGTGGGCCATCTCGTAGGTGGACCGGGAGAGCCTCGCGGCGCTCGACTTCTGCTACGTCACCACCAAGGGACGGCGTTCGGGGAGCCCCCATACGGTCGAGATCTGGTTCGCGCTCCAGGGCGACATCGTGTACTTGCTCGCCGGCGGCAGCGAGGAGAGCGACTGGGTGAAGAACCTCCGTGCCGATCCCACCGTCGGCCTACGACTCGGCGACCGGGACCTGATCTGCCGTGGACGGATCGTGGACGATCCGGAGGAGGACGCCCTGGCCCGGCGGTTGCTCCTGGAGAAGTACGGGCCTCGCGACGCCGACGACCTGTCGGAGTGGGCCAGGACCGCTCGACCGGTCGCGATCGATCTGCCGTCCGACTGACTACGACGGGCTCTCGTCGAACCCGATCGAGAACAGGCGCTCCAGGTCGTGCTTGGAGTACACCTGGAACGCGATCAGCGTCTCGGTCCGCGCCACGCCGTCGACCTTCGAGATCCCGCCGGGGATCACCGAGGCCAGGTCGTCGTGGTTCGCGACGCGCACGATCGCGACCAGGTCGAACTCGCCGGCCACGGAGTAGACCTCCGAGACACCTTCCAGGTCGGCGATCGCCTGCGCGGCCTCGGGGATCTCGTCGATCTCGCACTCGATCAGGACGACGGCGTGCACGCTCATCGGGTCACCGCCTCCTGCGCCGGTGCGCTCATGCCCGCTCCAACACGACGGCGAGGCCCTGGCCGCCGGAGATGCAGAGGGTGGCCAGACCCAGTGCGGCCCCGCGCGAGCGCATCGCATAGGCGAGCGAGAGGATGATCCGGGCGCCCGACATCCCGATCGGATGGCCGAGCGAGATCCCGCCGCCGTGCACGTTCAAGCGGTCGCGATCGAACTTCAGCTCGCGCTCGCACGCAAGCACCTGCGCCGCGAACGCCTCGTTGATCTCGATCAGGTCGATGTCGGCGAGCGAGAGCCCGGTCCTCTCGAGCACCTTCTTGGTCGCCGGTACCGGACCGATCCCCATGATCTCGGGCGGCACCCCGGCCCACGACATCCCGATGATGCGCGCGAGGGGCTCGCGCCCCTCCGCCTCGGCGCGCGACGCGGACATCAGCACCATGGCCGCGGCGCCGTCCGTGATCCCGCTGGAGTTGCCGGCCGTGACGCTGCCACCCTCCCGGAACACGGGCTTCAGCAGGGCGAGACCCTCGAGCGTCGTGTCCGGCCGAGGGTGCTCGTCCTCGGTCGCCGTGAGGGTGTCTCTCCCCGAAGGCGCATCGACCGCGAAGAGCTCCGCGGCGCGCCCCTCGGCGCCGGCGGCGGCCTTGTGCTGGGACTCGAGCGCGAACTCGTCCTGCTCGGTCCGCGACAGGCCGTAGCGGTCGACGAGATTCTCGGCCGTCTCGCCCATGAGCAGCCCGCATAGCGGGTCGAGCAGCCCGTCGCGGTACATCGCGTCGTACACCTGCGCGTCGCCCATCCGGTAGCCGGTGCGCATCCGGTCGAGCAGGAAGGGGACCCGGGTCATGTTCTCCATCCCCCCGGCAAGCACGACCTCGGAGTCGCCGAGCGCGATCTGCTGCGCCCCGAGCTGCACGGCCTTCATACCGGAACCGCACGCGATGTTCACGTTGTATGCGGAGACGTCCACCGGAACCCCGGCGCGGACGCTCACCTGGCGGCCGGTGTTCGGGCCGTTGCCCGCCTGGCGCGCGTGACCCAGGATCGTCTGGTCGATCTGGTCGGGATCGACCCTCGAGCGACGCATCGCCTCCCGGGCCGCGAGCACGCCGAGCTCGACGGCGGGCAGCTCCGCGAACGAACCGAGGAAGCGGCCGATCGGCGTGCGTGCGCCCCCGAGGATGACCGGGTGCTCCATCGAAGCAAGTCTAGCCGTCGTCCGAGCGTGCGCCGCCGGTCCGATCGCGGGCGCGGAGCGTCCCGAGCAGCCGGTGGAGTTCGGCGCCGCCCGCCACGGGTTCGGCGAACGGCTCGGCGCTCGACTCGACGCGGACCTCGTTGCGAGCCACCCACGCGCGAAGCGCAGAGAGCTCGTCCGCGCGCTGCCGCGGACACGGCGCCCCGAGGGGCCCGTCGCCGGCGTTCCGAATCAGCCCGCCACGCCGGAGGCGGAAGCGGTGGCCCGCCGCGTCGCGCAGGACCAGGTCGTCGGTCCGCAGCAGCCACCCGTCGATCCGCGACCGCGCCAGCGCCTCGGCCAGGGCGCGGAGACGGTCGCGCGCCAGCGCCGCCTCCTCGAATCGTTCCTGCTCGGCGAGGTCGCGCATGCGCGCCTCGAGCGTTCCGAGGAGCCCGCCCGGTGTGGAGAGGGAGGAGATCAGGGAGCGGACGAGCTCCTCGTAAGGCTCGGGGCCTGCGCGCCCGTCGCAGGGAGCCAGGCATCGGTGCATCTCGGCGAGCGCGCACGGCGCGAACCGCGTGGACGCGCGCATCGCGGTCGTGCATCGGCGGATCGGGAACACGTCCTCGAGCGCCTCCTTCGCCAGTCGCGCGAGGCTCGACGAGGGGAACGGGCCGAGGAAGGCGCCGCTTCCGTCGGTCTCGCGCACGACCTTGATCCGCGGGTAGGCCTCGGCGTCGTCGATACGAAGGTAGGCGTACTTCCGCCAGGTCTTGCCCCGGCGGTTGTACTTCGGCTCGTGCTCGCGGATCAGCCGCGCCTCGAGGATGAGGGACTCGAGCTCCGAACCACACGCGACGCCGTCGACCGACGCGGTCTCGGCGAGCAGGTCCTCGACCTTCTTGCGGCCGTCGCCGTAGAAGTAGCTCTTCACGCGCGAACGCAGGTCGACGGACTTGCCGACGTACAGCACGCGGCCGTCGCGGGCCCGGAACAGGTAGACGCCGGGCGCGCTGGGGAGGTGGTCGGCCAGCCGGATCTTCCCGAAGTTCGGACGCCCCCGGGCGCGGACGGCGCCGTGCAGGTCGCCGAGCGTGACGATCCCGAGCCGCCCGCCGAGCTCGAGCAGACCGTGGAGCACCTCGGAGCAGGCCTCGGCGTCGGGCAGCGCTCGGTGCGACGGTCGGACGGCAGTGCGGAAGTACTGCGCGAGCGTGTGGAGCCGCACATTCGGCACGTCGGGCCACACCACGCGTCGCGCGAGCCGGGCGGTGCAGACGGGCGGCGGCGGGAGCGCGTCGTAGTCGAGCCGTTCGAGGGCGACGTTGAGGAACGTGAAGTCGAACCGCGCGTTGTGGGCCACGAAGACGCAGCCGCGCGCGAACTCGGCGAACGAAGGCAGCACCCACTCGATCGGCGGCGCGCCGGCCACCACGAGATCGTCGATCCCGGTCAGGTGCGTGATCTGGCGGGGGATCGGCACGCCGGGGTTCACGAGGGTCTGGAACACGCCGGTGCGCTCGCCGCCGCGGAGCTTCACCGCGCCGATCTCCGTGATCCGCGAGTCGGCGGGCGACCCGCCGGTGGTCTCGAGGTCGACGACCACGAACTCGACCTCGGACAGCGGGACGGCGTCCTCGAACGTGGTCTGGAGCGCGTCCGCGAGCACCCGAGCCTCCCGCGGGGCCGCGCGAGGACGAGCAGGCTACCCGAACAGGTGTTCGGAGGTCAAGGTCTCGCTAGTTCACATCGCGCGTGCGGAACAGGGCGCTGGCGGCGAGCAGCAGAATGGCACCCACCGTCGCCAGGTACACGCCGGCTCCGATCGTCGACCGTCCGAGCAGGGGGAAGTCGATCGGCGAGTCCACGACGAACAGGCCGGCGTTGTCCGTGAGGAGCCAGGGCGTCCACTGCGGCCGCAGACCCCGCACCAGGTTCTCGACGATCACGAGGTAGCCGAAGCCAACCCCGAGCGCGACCGCCGTGTTGCGTCCGGCCGACGCCAGCCCGAACCCGAACCCCGCGAAGATCGTGGACAGCGCCGCCACGCGCACCGCGACGCCGGCGGACTCGGCGAGCCACGCTGCGTCGGCGCCGGTGGTCGACCCCGCGCCCGCGGCGGCCACCGCGAGCGCGATCCCGAGGAGCGCCTGGATCACGAGCGACAGGACGAACACGCCCGTCAACGCGGCCGCGATCTTCGCGAACAGCACGCGCCCGCGTCGTGGCTCCCAGCTCAGGATCGTCGTGACGTGGCCGGCGTGCCAGTCGGCGCCGATCGCGGAGGCACCGAGTATCCACCCGACCGACACCAGCACGAGCGACGTGCCCATCAGCACGTCGGGCAGACCCACCAGCGCGTACTCCTGCGTGAGGAACACGATCACCCCGGTGGCGACGATCGCGAGCAGCTCGAGCGCGACGAGCACCTTGACCAGCCGCCGCGACCGGAACCGGCGGAACTCCGAGGCGAGCAGCCCCCTCATCGCGAGCCCTCCGTCGGGGCGCCGCCGGTGAGCTCGAGGAAGACGGTCTCGAGATCGGCCTCGTCGGCGCGGAGCTCGGTCAGGTACAGCCCTCGGTCGGCGAGGGTTCGCGTCACGCGCGCCGCGTCGGCCGGTGGGAGTCCGACCCGGATGAGGCCGTCGTCCGCACGGGCGTCGATCCCGGCCTCGCCGAGGATCCGGAGACCCTCGAGCACGTCGTCGAGCCGCACGAGTAGCCCCGTCGCGTGCCCCGCGGTGAGGACCTCGTGCACCGGACCGGTCGCGACCTGTCGGCCGTTCGCCAGGATCGCGACGCGGTCTGCCGTCTGCTGGACCTCGTTCAGGATGTGGCTCGAGACGAACACGGTCCTGCCCTGGCTCCCGAGGCGCCGCATCAGGTCGCGCACCTCGACGATCCCGGCCGGATCGAGCCCGTTCGCCGGCTCGTCCAGGATCAGGACATCGGGGTCCTTGAGGAGGGCGCCCGCGATCCCGAGCCGCTGCTTCATGCCGAGCGAGTAGGTCTTGACCTGATCGTCCGCCCGTTCGGCGAGTCCGACCTCGTCGAGCACCTCTCGGACGCGCGCGCGTCCGACGCCCGAGATCCGTCCCAGCAGCTCGAGGTTGCGCCTCGCGGAGAAGCGCGGGTACATCGTCGGGCTCTCGACGATCGAGCCGACCCGGCCGATGACCCTGTGCAGCCCCGCGGGCTCCTCGCCGAGCAGGCGACACCGCCCACCGGTCGGCCGAACCAGGCCCAGGAGGCATCGGATCGTCGTGGTCTTGCCGGCGCCGTTCGGCCCGAGGAAGCCGAACACGCCGCCTCGCGGGACCGCCAGATCCAGGCCGTCGAGGGCGACGGTCCGGTTGCCTCGGACCCGCCGGTACTCCTTGCGGAGCCCCTCGACCTCGATGACGGTGTCCATCGTGGACACGGTACGTCCGCGGGCGCATCGACCGCACGGGCGCAGCCACCAAGATCCTCGGGTGGCTACCACGTGGTGGGTCCCGGCTCCGGTGGCGCCGGACGCTAGCGCGGGAAGAGCTCGTCCTCGACCAGGAACGCGATCAGCTGGCCGACGGCGATGTGCGCCTCCTGGATGTGGGAGGTCTCCGTGCTCGGCACGTTGATCTCGATGTCGGCGAGCGACCCGAGCCTGCCGCTCACCGGGCCCGTCAGCGCGATCGTCCGGATGCCGGCGGCCTTCGCGGCCGCGAACGCACGCACGACGTTCTCCGAGTTCCCGCTCGTCGAGATGCCGACGAGCACGTCCCCCTCGCGACCGAGCGCCTCCACCTGGCGTTCGAACACGCCGTCGAAGCCGAAGTCGTTCGCCACCGCGGTCAGGAGCGAGGTGTCGGTCGTCAGCGCGATCGCCGCGATGGCGTCGCGCCGCCGATCGACGGTGAGCGTGCTGACGAACTCCGTCGCCAGGTGTTGCGCGTCGCCGGCGCTGCCGCCGTTGCCGCAGAGCAGGATCTTCCCACCGTCCCGCAGCGACTCCACGATCGCGGCCGTCGCACCGAGGATCTGCTCGGCGCACCCGTCGGCGGTCCGGGCGGCCGTGCGCGAGGTCTCTAGCAGGTAGTCGCGCACCCGGTCGAGGCTCACGGCTCCACGCTCGTGAAGAGGTCGTCGCGGATGATGGCTGCCGCCTCGCGGAGGTCGGCGACCACGTGGTCTGCGTCCTCGCCGGCCCCGCGCGCGAGCTCCTCCTCCCCGTGGCCGGTGCGCACGAGGATCGTCCGTGCGCCGACCGCCCGTCCCAGACGCAGATCGGATCCGTGGTCGCCCACGAGCCAGGCCTCGCCCGGGTCGAACCCGAGGGCCGCGGCGGCGCGCTCGACCATCAGGGTCCCGGGCTTTCGGCACGAGCAGCCCTCATCCGGCCGGTGCGGACAGAACTCGATGCCGTCCAGCCTCACCCCTAGGGCGGCGAGCAGCTCCCCGAGGCGCGCGTGGATCTCCTCGAGCTCGGCGACGGTGAGCATCCCGCGGCCGATGGGAGACTGGTTCGTCAAGACGACCAGGCCGAGCCCGAGTCCCCGGAGCTCGCGCAGGGCCTCTCCGGCACCGGGGATCAGTCGGAGCTCGTCGGGCCGGAGCACGTACCCGATCTCCTCGTTGATCGTGCCGTCGCGGTCGAGCAGGACGAAGCGGCGACTCACGAGGGTCTCCACACGCGGCCGCCCGCATGCGCCTCGACGCCGTGGGCGCGGAACGCGAACTCCGCGAACCGGCCGCCGAGCGCCTCGAGCGCGGTCCGGACCGCGGGCTGGCGGTCGGGCCGGCACGCGAGCAGCACGTAGCCGCCGCCGCCGGCGCCGCAGATCTTCCCGCCCGAGGCACCGGCGTCCGAGGCCACCGCGAGCAGGCGTTCGACCGGCGTTCCCTCGGAGACGCGCGGGTTCATCAGCTTCTTGCTCTCGAAGGCCTCGCGGAGCATCGGCCCCAGCCGGTCGAGGTTCCCGTCCTCGAGCTCCCGGCGCATCTCGAACGCCATCGCCTGCAGCTGCTTCATCCCCACGATCGTGTCCTCGCGCCCGTCCTCGTACATGCGGATCTGGGTGGCGATCAGCCCGAGGTCGGTCCGGACGTGGCCCGTGTAGCAGAGCAACAGGTGCGCCCGGAGCTCTCCGATCGCCTCCGGCGAAAGGGCGAGGGGCCGGACCGCGACGCCGCGCTGGTCGAATTCGAGCAGGTTGAAGCCCCCGAACGCCGCAGCGAACTGATCCTGCCACCCGCCCGCGATGCCGAGGTCCTCGCGCTCGATCAGATAGGCGAGCTCGGCGACCTCTCCCGGCGCCATCGACCGGTCCGTCAGCATCGCGAGCGCTCCCACGCACGCCGTGACCAGCGCCGAGGAGCCTCCGAGCCCGCTGCCGGGCGGTGCGTCGGATGCGATGTCGACATCGATCCCCGTCGGCACCCGCATCCGTTCGATCGCGGCCTTGGGGAGGTCCATCACGCCGTCGTACACGGGTCCGTGCTCGAGGTGGTACCCGACGAGATGACCGAGATCCAGCGAACGGATCCGCACCTGCCGATCGTCCCGTGGCGCGACCGAGACGTGCGCCGCGTGGTCGATCGTCGCCGACAGGACGGCGCCGCCGTGGCGTTCGTAGTAGTGGGGGAAGTCCGTGCCGCCTCCGACGAAGCTGATCCGGAGGGGCGCGCTCGCGCGGATCGTGTCGGACGTCATGGGCCCGCAAGTATGGGCCGCGTCCCGGCTACGCGACCAGCCGCGGCGAGGCCCCCTTGGCCGGTGGACTCAGGCCACGAACCGGACGACGCGACGGCGCTGCTGCTCGGTGAGGCCGCCCCACACGCCGTAGCGCTCGCCGTTCTTCAGGGCCCACGACAGACAGGTCTCCCGGATGTCGCAGGCCGTGCAGAACGCCAGGGCGGGTCCCGCCTCCTCCTCGGAGGTGGGGAAGAACGTGTCCGGGTCGATCCCGTAGCAGGCCGCCTGGTCCTGCCAGATGTCCGGGGGGGAGGGGTCGGGGGGGAGGGCCTTCAGGTCGATCCCTGCGATCCGGTCCTTGGTCACACTCAACCCCCTGCGTGCCTCGTCGAGTGCGCAGGCGACCCGAAGGGGGCCCGTGCGCGCAGGACACCCTTGTACCGTTCGCGTTCGAGCGAGAACAGTCTTGAAAAGTCAGAGCCCCCGTAGTATCGCCGGGCTCCCGATCGGCGGTTCCCGGCGCTCCAGGGCGATGCCGCCGTCGGCCGTGAGCTCGGTATTCCTTGCGTCCCAACGGATACGAACCATGGCCGACGATCCCCCTCGCGGCTCCACGCTGGTCACGCTCCCCACCTGGGCTCCCTGCGAATGGACCGGCGCGCCGGGCCGGAGCGGGAGATCCGCCCTTACCCCGACGACCACCCGCGGAGGGTGGCCGAGGTTCCGCACCCGGGCAACGGACTCCTGGCCCAGGTAGCAGCCCTTGCTCCGATCGATCACCGGCTCGACGTCGAGGTCGGCCTCGGCCGGCAGGGAATCCGCATCGAGGTCGACCGGGAAACGGGCGAGACCGTGGCGGATCCGCCAGGCCTCGAGGGCCTCCGGCCCGGCGGGGACGGACCCGTCGTCCCGCGCCCCCCACGCCGTCGTCCACCCGAGACCCGGCCGGGGCTTCACGAGGAGCCCGCGAGGGTCGGCCGGCGCGAGCTCGACATCCGACGACAGGACGTACGGCCCGAGCAGGTCGGCGATCGCGTCCGGCTGGGCGGCGTCCTGCAGCAGGAGGAACCCATCGCCCGAACGTGCTCGCAGGACGTGGAGATCGGCGCGGATCCTCCCGGTCGGGGAGAGCAGGAACGAGCGCAGCGCCTCGCCCTCCGGAATGCCGTCCACCGAGGCGGTGACGAGGTCGTTCAGCCACCCCTCGGCATCCGCGCCCCGAACCTCGGTCAGGCCCCACCCCTGGAGGTCCACGAGCGCGCGCCCCTGCTCGAGCGCCTCGAGCTGCTCGTCGAACGCTGCTCCGGCCACGTCTGCGAGGATAAGCCGCCGTGGACGTCCCGCGGACGCTCCTGGTCACCAACGACTACCCGCCCCGCGTGGGCGGGATCCAACGCACGCTCGAGGCGCTCGTCCGGTGCTTCCCGCCGGACCGGGTCGCGGTCCTGTGTCCGAACGCGGAGGGCGGCCACGCCTTCGATGATGCCGCGCCGTACACCGTGTTCCGCCAGCCCGAACGCTTCCTGTGGCCCGTCCGCGACGTGGCGCGCCGCCTCCACGAGGCCGTTCGGTCGTTCGAGGCGGAGGTGGTCCTGTTCGGCGCGGTCTACCCGCTCGCCCTCCTCGGACCTTCGCTGGCGGAGGCCGGGACCCCCTACCTCGCGGCGGCGCACGGGTTCGAATACTGGCTCTCGATCGCGCCCGGGACCCACGCGCTCGTCCGGCGCGCCACGTCGCGGGCGGCGCGGGTGCCGGTGATGTGCAGCGTGTTCATCGCCCGGGTCGTGCGAACCGCCGTCCCGAACGACGTGCCCGTATCCGTGATGTACCCCGGCGCGGATCTCGAGGCGTTCCGCCCGGACCTGCCCTACGAGGACCTGACCGAGCTCCACGGCGTCGCCGACCGCCCGCTGATCGTCTGCGTGAGCCGGCTGGTCGCGCGCAAGGGGCAGGACGTGCTGATCCGCGCGATGCCCGAGATCCGCCGTGACGTCCCCGATGCCTCACTGCTGATCGTGGGCGACGGGCCGGACCGCGAGCGGCTGGAACGCCTCGCCGCGGAGACGCCGGACGGCTCCGTCGCGTTCGCGGGCCAGGTCTCCGAGGGCGACCTGCCCCGCTACTACCGCGCGGGGAACGTGTTCGCGATGCCGTGCCGGAACCGCTTGGGGGGTCTGGAGGTCGAGGGCTGGGGCAACGTGTTCGTCGAGGCGGCCGCGTGCGCGCGCCCCGTGGTGGTCGGGGACTCCGGGGGAGCGCGCGAGTCCCTCGTGCCCGGCGAGACCGGCCTGCTCGTGAACGGGTCGGACGTCGCCGAGGTCGCCGACGCCGTGGGCTCGTTGCTCGCGGATCCCGAGCGCGCGGACGCGATGGGTCGCGCCGGCCGGGATCGGGTTGAGCGTGCGTTCGGGTGGTCAAGAGCCGCGGAGCAGCTCGCCGGCTGGTTGCGCGAGGCTGTCGCCTGACCCTCCGGTTCCACGGTCCCGGTCGCGGTCGGGGGTACCCTGCCACGCATGATGGGCGAACGCCGGTGTCCGACCTGCGGCGCCCTCGCGTCCGCGGACGCCGAGTGGTGCGGGCAGTGTTTCTCTCCGCTCGAACGCTCGGGATCACGCACCGAGGCCGCCAGCCCGGCGACCTCGGCTCCGACCGGGACCGCCGGGCCGAAGGCGATCAGGGGCCCCTCGGGGGGCGCGATCGAGGTCGAGGGCGGAACGCTCGCCTGGACGTGTCCGGTCTGCGAGACCCGCAACCCGATCGAGGCGAACGAGTGCTCCACCTGCGGGACCCCGTTCGGCCGGCTGCTCGCGGAGCCCAAGGCGGCGCCGGAGGTCGAGCCGCAGACGGCGGCCGTGTGGTCGATGCTGTGGCCCGGGCTCGGCCATTGGAAGCTCGGCCGGCGGACCGACGCGGTGGCGCGGTTCGCGATGTTCGCCTGGGCGTTCGGGGCGCTGCTGATCCTGCTCGTCTCACGGTTCGGCAAGGGGGGACTCGGGCCGACCTTCCCGCTGTTCGTCCTGTTCCTCGGCGCCTCGCTCATGATCTACGTGGTGTCGGCGACGGACGCCTACCGCCTGGCGGCCGGCGACGCGCCCGTAGTGAGCTCCCGGGCGTTGCTGTGGACGTCGGCGGGTCTGGTGTTCCTGTCGGTCTTGATCGCCACGTTCGTCACGCTGCCGGCCGCCCGCCGGTAACATCGCTTCCTCATGACGGAGCAGGCATGAGCGAGCAGACCGAGGGCCAGATCGTGATCGAGGCCCCGGCGGTCGAGGTCATGGACGTCCTGACCGACTTCGAGGCCTACCCCGAGTGGGCCGACGTCAAGACCGCCCGGGTGCTCGAACGCGGGGAAGGGGGCCTGGGGACGAAGGTGGCCTTCGAGGTGGACGTCCCGCTCCTGGGCAAGGCGAACTACACGCTCGCCTACCGCTACGCGCCCGGCGACGGCGGGATGTCGTGGATCTCGACCGAGGCCCGCGGCGCCGTCTCGAACATCACCGGCGAGTACCTGCTCACCGAGATCGACGACGACGAGACCAAGGTGATCTACCGGCTCGCCGTTGACCTGGGGATCCTGCTCCCGGGCTTCGTCCGCACGCAGGGCGAGAAGCGCGTGATCGAGAACGCGCTCGAGGGCCTGAAGCGGCGCGTCGAGCTCGGCTGAGCCTGCCTCCGGACGCGTCGGGGTGGCGCCCGCGCTAGGCTGGCCGAGATGCGGGTCCTGCTGTTCACCGGGAAAGGCGGCGTCGGGAAGACGACGGTCGCCGCCGCCACGGCGGTCCGCGCTGCCGGATCCGGGAACCGGACGCTGATCATGAGCACGGATCCGGCGCACTCGCTCGGCGACTCGTTCGACCAGGAGATCGGCGAGCACGCCACGCCGATCGCCGAGAACCTGTGGGCCGAGCAGATCGACGCCCAGAGCCGGCTCGAATCCAACTGGCGCGAGATCCAGGATTACTTCGTCCAGCTCATGAACTGGGCCGGTGTCGAGACGATCCAGGCCGAGGAGCTCTCGGTGATCCCCGGACTCGACGAGATCTTCGCGCTGATCGATGTCAAGACCCACGTCGAGGGCGGGAAGTACGACCTGCTGATCGTCGACTGTGCGCCCACCGCCGAGACATTGCGCCTGCTGTCGCTCCCTGAGGTGATGAACTGGTACATCGAACGGATCTTCCCCGTCGAGCGGCGCGTGGTGAAGACGCTGCGTCCGATCGTGTCGAAGATGACGACGCTGCCGATCGCGGGCGAGAGCTTCTACTCGGCGGTCGAGCGGCTGCACCGGAACCTCGACGCCGTGCACCGGATCCTGACCGACGAGTCCTCATCGACGGTCCGGCTCGTCGTGAACCCGGAGAAGATGGTGATCTCCGAGGCGCGGCGGACCTACACGTACCTCGGGCTGTTCGGGTACCGGTGCGACGCGGTCGTCGTGAACCGGATCATCCCCGAGGACGTCACCGATCCGTACTTCGGCAAGTGGAAGGACATCCAGGCGGAGCACCTGCAGACCGTCCGCGAGTCGTTCGAGCCCGTGCCGATCCTGACCGCTCGTCTGTTCGACCGCGAGATGGTCGGCGTGCAGCTGCTCGAGGAGATGGGCCACGAGGTCTACGGCGACCTCCCCGTCACCGACGTCTTGTACCGGGACGACCCGATCCGGGTCCGCCGGAGGTCGGGCGGGTATGTCCTCACGATGCGGCTCCCGTTCGTCTCGCGCGAGGACATGGATATCCACCGGCGCGGCGAGGAGCTCTACGTCCGCGTCGGGACCTACAAGCGCAACCTGATCCTGCCGCAGACGCTCCAGCGGATGGAGGTCCGCGGCGCCAACTTCGTCGGAGACCATCTCGAGATCGTGTTCGCGCGGCCGCCGGGGTCGGCGCCGGCTGCGGCGCCGAGGGGAAGGAGCTGAAGATGCCTGAGACCGAACCGGGCCACGCGGCCACAGAGGGCGACGGCGCCGCCGGGCCGGCGTCGGGTGCCCAACCGAAGCCGCCCGTGTGCACAGTGGCGTTCTGCCCGATCTGCATGGCGGTGACCGCGGGCCAGGGTGCGGCGCCCGACGTGTTCGAGCACCTGCTGGCGGCCGCCCGCGAATTCTTCCTCGCAGCCCGGGCCGTGATCGACGTGCGCGGGGATCACGTGAGCGGGGTCGAGAAGAGCCCGAACGGCTCCAAGGACTTCGAACGGATCGAGATCTCGTGACGACGCCGGTCCGTTCCACCTGAGAGGTTCGCACGTGCCGGAACGTGGGAGCGGCGAGGCGATCGGGCTCGACGTCGGCGGCACCAAGATCAACGCGTTCCGTGTCACCCGCGACGGCACGATCGTCGAGCGCTCGAGCTCCCCGACCCCCGCGGACGACGAGGCTGCGACGCTGTCCACGATGGTCGAGCTCGCCAGGTGGCTCACGACCCCGGACGTGACCGCGATCGGGGTGGGGGCCGCCGGGCTGGTGGACGCGAAGGAGGGGATCCTGCGCTTCGCCCCCAACCTCGCCTGGCGCAACCTCCCGATCGCCGAGCGTATGCGCGACGCGCTGGGTCTTCCCTGCCAGGTGGACAACGACGCGAGCATGGCCGCATACGGCGAGTTCCGGTTCGGCGCGGGTCGCGGGTACCGGCACCTGCTGCTCGTCACCGTGGGCACCGGGATCGGCGGCGGGATCGTGTCGGACGGCCGGCTGTTCCGCGGCGCGAACGGTTTCGCCGCCGAGATCGGCCACATCATCGTCGAGCCCGGCGGCCCGCTCTGCGGCTGTGGGAACCGCGGCTGCTGGGAGCAGGTCGCCGCCGGCAGGGCGATCGACCGGATGGGCCGCGAGGAGGCTCGGGAGCACGAGCACTCGATCCTGCGTCGCCTCGCCGGCGGCGACCCCGACGAGGTGACCGGCGAGCTCGTCACGGAGGCGGCGCAGGAGGGCGACGAGGCCGCGAGGGGGATCCTCGCGGAGGCCGGACGACGGCTCGGCCAGGGGATCGCCGGCCTGGTGAACGTCCTGGACCCGCAGGTCGTCGTCGTCGGCGGCGGTGCGATTGTCGCGGGCGACCTCCTGCTCGACCCCGCGCGCGCCGCCTACCTCGACGCGGTCGAGGCTCCCGAACATCGCCCCCGCGTGCCGATCGTCCCGGCCGAGCTCGGCAACGACGCCGGGGCCGTGGGGGCGGCCACCCTCGCGCTCGAGGAGCTCGGGCGCGTGATGGTCTGACGTGAAGGTGGGGCTGGTCCTTCCGATGTTCTCCGGCGACGCCGGGCGGGTCCTCGCGTTCGCCCGGCGCGCGGAGGAGCGCGGGTTCGACGGGGTCTTCGCGTTCGACCACCTCTTCCCGCCGGGCGCGTCTCCGGACCGGCCGTCGCTCGAGGCGTACGCGACGCTCACGGCCGTCGCGGCGGGGACGAGCCGCATCGACGTCGGAACCCTGGTCACGCGGGCGACGCTCCGCCCCGCGGGGCTGCTCGCGAAGCTCGCCGCCGCGGTCGACGACGTCAGCGGCGGCCGAATGATCCTGGGGATCGGCACCGGGGACCCGATCGACGAGCTCGAGCACCGCGTCTTCGGCATCGAGTACCTGGGGAAGGCGGAACGTCGCGAGCACCTCGTCGAGACCGTGCGCGCGATCAAGGCCATGCACGGCGGGGTCCGGTGGGACGGCGGTTCGTACGTTCCCGCGATGACGGGACCGCTCCTGCCGCCGCCCGTGCGTCCGGGTGGTCCGCCGATCTGGATCGGGGGGTTCGCCGACGCGGTCGTTCGCCTCGCGGCAGCCGAGGCCGACGCGTGGAACGGCTGGGGGATGGGGATCGAGGAGTTCACCCGCAAGGTGCGGTTGCTGCGCGAGGCCGCGGGGGAGCGGCCGGTCTCGGCGACCTGGGCGGGGATCGTCGTCGTCGGACGCGACGACGACGAGGTCGGACGCCTGCTCGACCGGCGGAGCGCGCGCGGCCTGGAACCCGGGGTCTGGTCGGGGACGACCACGTCGCTCCGGACCCACCTCGACGCGCTCGCGGCCGCCGGCTCGACCTGGTCGGTGCTCGTCCCCGGCGGTCCGCCGGACCGGCTCGACGTGATCGCCGAGGAGGTCATCCCCGGGCTGCGGTCCTCGGCGTGAGCGATCTCCCGTCCCACCGGCTGAAACAGGCCAAGCGGGCACTGCGCCGCGCGATCCTGGCCGAACGCGACGCCCTCCCCGAGAACGTTCGGTCCGCGCGCAGCCGGGCGATCGCCGACCGGTTCCTCGAGCTGGCCGAGGCGGCGGGCGCCGAGACGGTACTGGCGTTCTGGTCGTTCGGCAGCGAGGTCGACACCGCGCCGCTGATCGTGCGTCTGCGTTCGGAGGGCAAGACCGTCGCGCTGCCGCGGATCGAGCTCGGAGACGTCGTCCCCGTCGTCGCGGCCTCGGGCGCGCCGATGAGCGAGACCTCGTTCGGGGCGATGGAACCCGCGGAGGGACGGGCGCTCGCCGTCGCCGAGCTCGACCTCGTCGTGGTCCCCGGGGTTGCGTTCGATCGTTCGTGCGGCCGGGTGGGGTACGGCGGCGGGTACTACGACCGCCTCCTGGACAAGCGGCGCGAGGGGGTGGCCGCGATCGCGATCGCGTTCGCGCTGCAGATCGTGGACCGGGTCCCGAGCGGTGCGATCGACCGGCGGATCGACGGCGTCGTGACCGAGGTCGAAGTGATCAGGTGTCGCTGAGACCACCCGCTCGGCCGGCGTGGTCGACGCGGTCGCGTCCGTGGCGCGAGGTGGAGTTCGCCTCGCTCGACTTCGAGACGACGGGCCTCGACCGCGATCGCGACGCGGTGGTGTCGTTCGGGGTCGTTCCGGTGCGCGAGGGCCGCGTCGTCGTGGGGGAGGCCGTGCACCAGCTGGTGCTGCCCGCGGTGCCCTCGAGCGCGGAGTCGATGAGGATCCACGGCATCCTGCCCAAGGATCTGGCGAACGCGCAGCCGCTCTCGGTGGCCGGGCAGACGCTCCGACTCGCGCTGGGCGGGCGGTTCCTGCTGGCCTGGTTCGCGAGCGTCGAGATCGGATTCCTCGGCCGCCTCTACGGCAGACGCTCCCGCTCGTGGGTGCGCCGGACGATCGACGTCCGGCAGATGGCGATCGAGCTCGAGCACCTGGATCAGGACGTCCGACAGAGCCTGTCGTCGGCCGCCGAGCGGTACGGGGTCCCGGTGGCGAACCCCCACGAGGCGCTCGACGACGCGATGGTCACGGCCCAGCTCTTCCTCGTGCTGGCGACCCGGCTCGAGGAACGGGGATTCGGGTCCGCGAGGAGTTTCCTGCGCCTGACCCGCCTCTAGCCTCGCGCAGCTCCCGGTCGGGACGGCACCCGGGCGCGAACTTGAACGGTCAGTCAAACGCGTGGGAGGATGCGATGATCCCGGCGACCGGAGGCAGGCGATGGGCGACGACGACGCGATCAAGACGGCGTTCCACGACGTGACGGAGGCCCAGGGCGGCACGCACGTCGCCGACGGCGGATGGCTGTGGCTCGAGGGATTCGGCGACCTCGGGAAGGAGTACGCCGCCATCCGGGACGACGTCGCGGTCTGGGATGTCTCGCCGCTCAACAAGTGGGACCTCCGAGGGCCGGACGCGCTCCGGGCCGCTCAACGGGTGTTCAGCAACGACGCGCTCGGCCTCGACGTCGGCCAGGCTCGGTACGGGGCCTTCCTGGACGCAGACGGGCTGATGGTCGATGACGGCACCGTGTTCAACACCGGCGGCGGCCATTGCTGGGTCATGACCAACGGGAAGGATCACGACGCCTACTTCGGCGAGACTCTGAAGGACTTCGACGTCGAGTTCGAGTGGATCGCGCCGCGGATGCCGCACCTGGGTGTGATCGGCCCGCGGTCGCGCGAGGTCGTGCAGAAGCTGACCGACGCCGATGTCGGCGCCCTCCGGTACTTCCGGTTCCTGACCGACCCGGTGAGGGTCGCGGGGGTCGGGGTGTTCCTGTCCCGAACGGGGTACGGCGGGGAGCTGGGCTTCGAGCTGTTCCTGACGGACCCGGCGGACGCCGAGGAGCTGTGGAACGCGATCGTCGGCGCGGGCGTGACGCCGTTCGGCGCCGAGGCGATCGAACCCGCTCGCATCGAGGCCGGGCTGATCGTCACCGACTACGACTACGAGGCCCACCAGCGGACGCCGTACGACTTCAACCTGGACCGGCTGGTGCGCCTCGACGCGCCGGGCGAGTTCCTGGGTAAGGACAGGCTGCGCGAGGTCGCGGCCGCGCCGCCGAACCGCTTCGTCACGCTCACCTACGAGTCCGAGACGCT
>DASXTX010000174.1:0-4219 GCA_036505195.1 Actinomycetota bacterium | reverse complement strand
CACAAGGACTACCCGCTGCTCCAGGCCCTGTTCCTGATCTTCTCGGTGGCCGTCATCGCCGCGAACCTGATCGCCGACATCCTGTACACGTACCTCGATCCGCGCGTGAGGGCGGCCTGATGCGACCCCCGGAAGCGCTCGACCACGCTCGCGGTTCCGAAACTAGGCGGGCTGGAGCGCGCTGCGGACGAACGCCTGGACCTCGCGCTCCCTGCGGTGGAGCGACGCTCGGCTCTTGTCCTTGCCGACGACCGCGTTCAACACGCTCGCCTCGGTGAGCGAACCCACCACCGCCGTGTACAGCATGAACAGCAGCAGTGCGGGGTCCTGCTCGCGGATCTCGCCGGCGTCCATGCCGGACTGCAGGAAGTCGACCGCGCGCTTGCGCAGCGGGTCGATCACGCTCGCGAAGCGCTCGAACCCCTCGGCGCCGAGCCTCCCAGCCTCGCGGACGAACATCGGGAACTCGGGCCACTCCTCCGCGAGGCCGAAGACCGCGTGGATCACGGCCTCGGCTCGGTCCCAGTAGGTCTCCTTGCCCTCGAGCGCCTGCGCGATCTCCTCGGCGACCCGCTGACCGGCCGCCTGCAGGCACGCCTCGAGCAGGGCGTCCTTGGTGGGGAAGTAGTACAGGAGCGTCTGCTTGCGGATCCCCACGGCGGTCGCGATCTGGTCCAGGCTCGCGCCCGAGTAGCCCTCGCGGCCGAATGCACGGATCGCCTCCTCGATCAGCGCGTGCCGGCGGACCTCGCCGCCCTGCCGCGTCACGCCGTCACCGCCACGTCGGGGGCTTGCCGCTTCGCCGGATCGGGCGCGAACCCTCCCACGTCCGGAGCCACCCCGGCCCGACGGGACCGGCGAGGCTCGGCGTCTCGGCCTTCGCGGCCCGGCGTGCGGCCTCCCACCACGAGGTGCGGTCCTCGTCGAACAGTTCGGCCACGCCCTGCTGCATCCGCAGCGAGAGCTGCTGATGGGTCTCGCCGTCACGCGGGTAGATCGGCCGCCCGTATCGAACGCGGATCGGCGGCCGCCCCCTGCGCGGCCACGAGCGGCCCTTGGGCATCGCGGCGTACGCGCCCACGATCGCGATCGGCACGACCGGCATCTTCATGTCGAGCGCGAGCCGCGACGTCCCGTGGCGGAACCGCTGGAGCCACCCGTCGGTCGAACGCGTCCCCTCGGGGAACACGATGATGTTCCATCCATCGCGGATCAGCTCCTTGGCCTTGTGCGTCGCCTTCTCCCCCGCACCGCGCTCGACCGGAAACCCCGCGTACACGAGCGCGGTGAACGCCGAGCGCCACCACACGTCGAAGAAGTAGTCCTTCGCGGCGGCCGTCGCGGTCTTCTCGCGCCACGAGTGCGGGAGCGTGGTCAGGATGATCGAGGCGTCCAGGTGGCTCGAGTGGTTCGAGATGAACATCACCGGGCCCTTGACGCCCTCGAGGTTGTCCAGCCCGAACACCTCGGGCGTGGTCTCGTTCCAGATGATCGGCTTGAGCGCCGCGTCCAGGATCACGTCGCGGGCGACGCGCCCGGCCGCCGTCCGGGCCCAGTCGGTCGGGTAGCTCCAGATCTTCGGGGGCGGCGTCGAATCCAGGGCCGAGCGGGGCGTCATCGTTCGGCGCCCCCATCGCCAGCCCCTGGCGACGTCGCGGATCTCGCGCGTCCAGCTCATCAGCGCACGTCCGCGATAGCGAGCGGCGGCACGTGGAAGTACGTGATCGAGGGCGAGCGCCCGACGGTCTCCCCGGCCATCTCGAGGGCATCCCGGAAGCTCGACGCCGGGCGGTAGCCGAGTCGCTCGCAGGTCTTGGCATCGCCGCCGACGATGATCACGTCGCCCAGGTAGTCGAGCGCGTGGGCGCCCCAGTACCACATGTAGAACGGGTGGACGCCGTGGTACGCGTAGCTCTTCCTGTACAGGTGGATGTACCAGGGGTCGGTCGCGTACCGCTCCTCGTACTTCGACTCGATCGTGGAGGGATCCGTGGTCTCGGACAGGACCTCCTCGAAGAAGTCGACGTAGGAGGGGTGATGTACCTGGTGGAACTCGTTCGGCACCGGGTGGAACATGATCATCGCGCCGCCGGGACGCACGACCGGCTTGTTGCGATACATGTTGAACAGGTAGCCGAGCCCCATGCAGTGCACGAGGATCGGGTTCAGGATCGAGTTCACGTTGTACGGGGTCAGGTACGGGATCCCCACGACCATCACGTCCGACTGCCCGTTGACCTCGACCAGCTGCTGCTTGTGGAGCGTCTCGAGCGTCTGCTCGTGCACCGCGTCGGTCTCGCCGGCGTTGACGCCGGTCACGCCGTAGGGCGACTTGATGCGCGTCCAGATCTGGTGTTTGGCGGCCGAGGGCCCGAGGTCGTTCGCCTTCTTCGCCGCCAGGTAGGTCCCCTGCTCGAGCAGCGACCACTCCCACTCCCGCTTGTTCATGAAGCCGAATGGGTCGGGGAACGTGTTGTTGTTCACCGTGGTCTCGATCGTGAAGACCTTCAGGCCGTTGGCCGTGAGCAGGTCGCCCATCCGCTTGCACGAGTCGTGGATCGCGCTCCGACCCGGGCGCGGGTCCATGTACGACTTCGAGTGCAGCATCGTCTCGACGTTGTGGTGGTGCTTCACGCTCCGGTAGCTCGCCAGGCCGACCGGGACCGACTTGTGTCCGCCGTCCATCGCGACCAGGTTGATGTTCACGTAGACGAGCAGGTCGGACTCCATGGCCCGCTTGTTGATCTCGACCTCCTCGCCCCTATCGGTCGTGCCGACGTAGGCGAGGTTCTCCGGGTCCTCGGCGTCGTGGTTCCTCAGGTCCTTGGGGTAGAACGAGCGGAAGACTCGCTCGCCGACCGCGTGCTTGATCTCGTCCGCGGTCATCCGGCGATGGAGCGAGTTCGCCATGGTGAGTTTGATGTCCTCGACGCCCCGGCGGGCCGCCAGCTCGATCACCTCCTCGAGCACGAGCTGGCGGATGTCGGGGCTCTGCATCGGCGGCAGCGGGATCGAGATGTCGTCGATCGCGATCGTGAGCCTCATGCCGGGCTTCAGGAGCTCCCTCAGGGGCTCGGAGTCGTGAGGGTGCTCGAGCGCACGCCGGATGTGGTTGCGCAGTCCGCGGAGCCGGGGAATCGAGTCCGGCGGGTAGATCACCCGCGAGCCGAGCGGGAACTTCTGGAGCCGGAACCCCTCGCCCTGGTGGACCAGGAGCGGCGGCGTGCGTTCGTCGACCTCGAGGACGAAACCCGGTCGTGCCATGACGTCGTGTCTCCTTCTTCGGTTAGTCGAGCCGTGGATCGAACGCCACCTTGAGCGTCCCGAGCTTGCCGGCGCCGAGCGCGTGGTCGATCGCCTCTCGCCAGCGGCGGAGCGGATAGGTCGCGCCCACGATGCCGTCGATCGGGTTCTCGGTCGCGATCGTGGTCGCGAGGTCGAAGCTGTGGGTCTTGATCTCGTTCCTGCCCCGGCCGACGGTCTCGTACCCACCGGTGTAGGCGCCGACGAGCTCGAGCTCGCGGAACCAGAGCGGGGTGAGGTCGGCGCCCTCGGTCGGGATGCCGCTCACGACGAAGCGACCGCCCGCGCGCGTGATCCGGAGCGCGAGGTTCAGGCTCGAGCGAGAGCCGACGCAGTCGATCGCGACGTCGGCGCCGCCGAGCAGGAACGAGGCGCCGCGCTCGGGCTTGAGCTTCATCGCGCCGGTCGCCCGTCGGACGGCGTTGGTGGCCTCCTTCGGACCGACGATCTCGCTCGCGCCGAACGCGCCCGCCCACTCCCGCTGCCGGGCGTGCTTGGCGACCACGGCGACGTGGCCGGCCTTCGTGAGCTCCTTGATCGCGAGCAGGGTGAGGATGCCGACCGTGCCGGCGCCGATCACCACGACGTTCGCGTTCGGCTCGAGGTTCGCGCGAAGGGCGGTGTGGACGGCGCAGCTGAGCGGCTCGAGCAGGACCGCCTTGCGCTCGGAGAGCCCATCGGGCACAGGGTGGAGCTGCGAGCGGTGGGCGACGAACATCTTGCTCCAACCGCCGCCGGTGTCGGCGCAGTAGCCGGTCTGCAGGCCGGCGCTCACGTGACCGGTGGTGACGCGGTCGCAGCGGCCGGTGAGGCCCGTCTTGCAGTTGTCGCAGGGATCGAGGCCGCGCGCGAGGCAGCTCAGGACGGGCTCGAGCGCGATCCGGGTGCCCTGCGGGAGGTCGTCGACGTCGTCCAA
>DASXTX010000173.1:0-7285 GCA_036505195.1 Actinomycetota bacterium | reverse complement strand
CGAAGAGCGGTCGCCGGAAGAGCTCGAGGCCGAGCTCGAGCGGCTCCGGGCAGAACGCGAGGACCTGGAAGCGCGGGTCGAGAGCCTCGAGGCGAAGCCCCAGAAGCGGCAGCGGACGCGGCGGATCCTCACGCCGATCCTCGTCGCCCTCTCGATCCTGGTCTTCACCATCACGGTGCCGGCGGCGTGGGGAGCTCGGACGGTCCTGAACACCGATCGATACGTGGCGACGGTCGCGCCGCTCGCGGACGATCCGGCGGTCCGTGCGTCGATCGCGACGAAGCTGACCGACCAGGTCTTCTCCGCGCTGAACGTTCAGGGGACCTTGTCCGATGCCTTGGCGGCGCTCGGGGAGCGCGCCACGGTGCTCGCGGGTCCGCTCACCATCGCCGTGAAGGGGTTCGTGCGGGACCAGGTCGAGAAGGTGGTGGCGAGCGATGCCTTCAAGACGTTCTGGGTCGAGGCGAACCGATTCGTCCACACGCAGGTGCTCGCGATCCTGCGCGGCGACACCGAGACCATCACCACTCGGGAGGGCAAGGTGCTTCTGAACCTGCTCCCGCTCGTGAACCTCGCGCTGGGGTCGATCCAGACGGTCGCCTCCGACCTGGTCGGCCGGGATGTGGCGCTTCCCCAGATCTCGGAGGAGGACGTCCCGAGCGCGTCGATCGCCAAACTCGAGCAGGCCCTCGGGGTCGATCTCCCCGACACCTACGGTCAGGTCGTCGTCTACGACTCGGAGGACCTCGCGGCGTTGCAGCAGGCCCTCTACCTGTTCGAACGGCTGCTGGTCCTCCTCCTGATCCTGATCCCGATCCTGATCGCGGCGAGCCTCCTGGTGTCGACGCGGCGGCGCCGGACGCTGATCCAGCTCACGGCGGGCGCGGCCGTCGGGCTCGTCGTCATCCGAAGGATCGCGATCATGTCCCGGGACAGTGTCTTCGACCGGGTCGATACGCAGCGGTTCCCCTCGGTGCGCGTCCTCACCGACGACCTGATGGAGAGCCTGTTCCGGTACACGGCCATCCTGCTCGCGATCGTGGTGCTGGTCCTGCTGATCGCCCTGATCACGGGCCCGTACCCGTGGGCGGTTACCGTCCGGGGGTGGGTCCGGGAGGGGACCCACGCGATCGCGGCCGCGTTCAGCGGCGAGCGGCTGCCGGACAGCGGGCGGGTCCGCTGGCTCCGCGACCATCGCGACGCGCTGATGCTCGGTGGCGCGGTCTTCGCCGTGGCGCTGTTGCTGCTGTTCGACCTGTCGCTGTGGGGGTTCGTGATCGCCGGGATCGTGATCGCGCTGTACGAGATCGCCCTGGTGCGTCTCGGTCACGAGCCCGAGGGGGCCGAAGCCGCCTAGGTTCGTGTCTCCGAGGCGGCCCGAGGCCGCGGAGTGGTTACTGCAGCCGGGGGAGCTTCGGGCCCCAGTCGTAGACGACGGTCGTGCGGACCAACAGGTCCTGCACCGACTCGTTCCGGCTGCTGACCGCGCTCCAGAACAGCCCGATCGGGAACAGGGCGCACAGGACCGCCCGCACGAACGCCCGCCACAGCGGGAGTCCGGTGTCTCGGGAGGACACCACGCGCAGGCCGAGCACGCTCTTACCCCAGGTGCGCCCCGTGTTCGCCCACCCGATCGTCAGGTAGACGATCAGGAGGACCCAGCCGATCGTGCCGAGGTTCAGCGCCGACACCTCGGGCCAGGTGAACCGCCGGGGGTGCAGCAGGAACCGGACGCCGCTCACGGCGAAGTAGACGACGAGGACCGCCGCGACGATCACCAGGAGGTCGATCGCGTCCGCCAAGAACCGGGAGATGACGCCCGCGCGCTGCCCCTGCATCCCTCGCGCGACCGAGGGGGCGGACGACACGCTCACGGCCGATCCTCGGGTCCGTCGTCTCCGCTCCGTCCCATCAACCGTTCCCGAAGCCGGGAGATCGCGCGGTCGGCGTTCATGCTCTGGACGCGGATCCCGCCGACGGTCTCGTTCGTCATCGACCCCATCGCGTCCTGGATGAGCTGCGTGAGGTCCAACTCCTCGATGACCTCGCGCGAGATGGCCGTGAGGTCAAGGCGCCGGACGAGGGCCTGCAGGTCGATCGAGTCCGCGACAGCCTGGACGTCCACGCGGCGCACGACCGTGTCCACGTCCACCTCCGCCACGATCGCGTCCAGATCGAGCCTGGAGACGATCTCGTCGACCGGCACGCGCTCCACGAGCGCTCGAACGTCGATGCGCTCCAGGATGCTGTCGATGTCGATCCGCGCCACGATCGCGTTGATGTCCAGGCGGTCGATCACCCGGTCGAGATCGAGCCGGTCGACGACGCGGTCGAGCTCGATCCGGTCGGCGACGAGCTCGTTCAGGTCGATCTGATCGAGGGCCGCGTCGACGATCTGTGGGACCAACAGCCGCAGGAACGACGCGGCCGCTTCCTCGTCGCGCGGGCGCTGCTCGCGCCAGCGCGCGTCGAGCGCCCCGAGCCGATCCCCGGCCTGACGGAGCGGCTCCTGGACGAACCCGGGGCTCGTCAGCAGCGAGAGGAACAGCTCCGCGCTGCGGACCACCGTCGTGGCGGCGCGCGCGCCCCAGCGAGCGCCTTCGAGGGCGACCCCGATCGCCGCACCCGCGACGAGCGGGACCCCGGTTGCGGGCCGGGCGGTCTCGTCGTGGGGCGCCTCCCCCTCCGCATACGGCTCCCGGCCGTTCGTGCGGGCGACGGCTTCGGCGATGACCTCGGAGGCGAGCGCGGTCATCCCGATGGCGATCCGGAACGACTGTTCGACGAGCTGTTCGAGCGGTGGCGGAGGCTGCGCGGCGACCCGGAGCGGGACGACCTTGCCGAATCGTTCGGGTGAAACGGCGCCCTCGTCCATGGTCGGCCTCTCGCTCGGGGTGCCCATCATCGCCCTTGCGCGACGACGTGCCAACAGGCCTTCATGGCTGGGGCTACCATCGCCGAGCAGCGATCCTCATCGGTCGGCAGGTGGAGGACCTCGGCTTGGAGTCCCACGCACCGACACCGGAGCCGCTCGGCGCGGCGCCTCCCGACGATCCCGTGCACGATGCGTCGGGCGATCCGACGGCATCGGCCGACGGCCGGATCGCTCGGGCCCGTCGATCGGCCGAGCAACTCGAGCAACGTGCCAAGACGGAGTTCGAACGCGCGCGCGAGCGGCATGCGTCGGTGCGGCTCGTGGTCCAGGCGTTCGAGAGCGACCGGCGACGTGCGGGCGGCCTGCTCGCGGGTGGCCTCGCGTACAAGGTCTTCCTCTGGCTGATCCCGCTGGTCCTGTTCCTGGTGAGCGCGTTCGGTCTGGTCGTCGATCTCGCGGGGGACGACCCCGCCGACCTCGCACGTCAGACCGGCATGACCGCGGCCCTCGCGTCCGCGATCTCGCAGGCCGTCGCGGCGTCGCACAGCGGACGCTGGTGGCTGCTGGTCCTCGGCGCTCTCCTGACGCTGTGGGCGGGGCGAGGGGTCTACCGCGGCGTACGGCTCGTGAGTGAGCTCGCGTGGGATGCGCGAGCGCCGAAGGGGAGCTCGCTCACCGGCTCGCTCGCGGTCACCGGGATCGGGCTCGTCGCGATCGCGATACAGGTGTTCCTGCCGAAGGCGTTCTCCGCCTTGGACGCGCCGGCGGTGATCGCCTTCGTCGTGGGCCTGATCCTGGCGTCCGCGGTGTCCGTGTGGATGCTCTCGTTGCTCCCCCGAGCGGATGCGCCCTGGCCCGCGGTCCTGCCCGGCGGCGTGATGTTCGGCGTCGGACTCCGTGTCCTCGGCCTGGCGGCCTCGACGTACTTCGCGATCCGCCTCGATCGCACGAGCGATCTGTACGGTGCGCTCGGTGTCGCGATCGTGATGATGTTGTACCTGTTCGTCCTCGCCCGGCTGTTCGTCGCGGCGCAGTTCCTGAACGCGACGCTCTACCGGCGCAGGAAGGCGTCGAACGTCGAGGGGTGATTCAGCCGCCGTCGGCGGGGGGGATCGCGGTCGAGATCATCATCCCCAGGCCCGCACCGCCCACGACGTCGTGCGGGAGATGCGCGCCCACGTAGATCCGTCCGAACCCCACCGTCCCCACGATCGCGGTTAGGACGGGGCGGGTCGCTCGGGGGAGCTCCTCTGCCGCGACGAAGGCGAGCGTCGTCGCGACGGCGGTGTGGCCCGAGACCCAGCCGAGGTCGCCCTCGATGCCCTCGCGAACCGTGACGTCGGGCAGGACCCCCTGCGGCCGGGCCCGGCCGCCGAACGGCTTGGCGAGCTTCGCCCCCACCCACGCGATCGTTCCGCCCAACGCCAGGCTCGCGGCCAGGCGCTTGCGGCCGGCGAGGAAGGCGAGGACCGAGACCGCGGGGACGGTCCCGAACGTGCCGGCCTGCATGACCGCGCGGACCGGGACGCGGATCCGGTCGCTCGCGCCGTTGATCTGCCGGAAGAGCCGCTCCTCGTAGCCCGGAAGCTCGCCGCGGCGCGCCTCGACGAGGCTGACGAGGAACAGACCCGCACCGAGCGCGAACCGGCCGATCCGCCGGGCGCGGGCGGTGCGCCCAACCACCCGCGCGCTACGCGGTCCGGCGACCGCGAACCAGTCCCCACACGGCGGTGACGATCACCGCGCCGAGGATCGACCCGATCAGTCCGCTCGGCCGGAACTCGAGGCCGTCGCCGGCGATCAGGCTCGCGAGCAGCCCGCCCACGAACGAGCCGAGGAAGCCGGCGACCAACGCCTCGGTCCAGTCGGTCCGGCCGTGGCTGCGACCGACGATCACCTGTGCGATCCAACCGGCGGCCAGCGCGATCGTGAGCAGTGCGAGGATCAGGTACATCGGCTGTCTCCCGTCCGAAGGTCGGTGCAGTGTACGCGAGTCCGTTGGGCGCGCTCCGATGGGTCCCCCTCCGTCTCGCGTGTCAGTCGAGACCGATCGCCAGCGTCGCCCACACCATCGCCGCGAGCGCGAGCACGCCGACGACCGCGGCCACCGTGAGCGCGACGCGTCGAACGCTCCACACCTGGATCGAGACCGGTGGGCGATCGGGCGCGAGCTCGCGGAAGCGCTCGAGGATCGGCCGGCCGTCCTCCTTCAGCCTCTCGCTCACCTGCGTCGGGATCGCGAGCCCGCGGGCCGCGGCGAAGGCCTCGGCGACGTCGTCGGGGGAGAAGGAAGTGATCGCGCGCGCGTACACGCGATCGGGGTCGCTTCGCAGCGCCAGCGTGAGCATCATGTTCGCCAGGTCGACGGCCTGCCGCCACGGCGTCGGGCGGACCTGGAGGCCGGACACGTCGACGAGCTGCAGGTGGCCGCCCCGTACGAGCATGTTCGCGGGCTTCAGGTCGCGGTGCGCGAGCCCCGAGGCCCACAGCGTTTGCACGAGCTCCATCCCCTCGTCGATGATCGCGTCGTCGACCTCGGCGTCGCCGAGCGTCGTCGCGTTCGAGAAGAACTCGGTCACGAGCATGTACTCGCGGTCGGGCGTGAGCTCCACGATCCCGTACGTGGTCGCCACGCCGATCCCGGCGTCACGGAGCAGGCGCAGCGCGTAGTCCTCGTAGAGCGCGAGCCTCCGCACCGACCCGAGTGGGACCTCGTCCTCGAGCTGCCCGTACAGGATCGAGCGTCCGACCTTGTACCAGCGATCGGCCCGCAGGTGGCTCGTGGAGTAGATCTTGCCGAACAGGTGCCCATCGATCTCGGCCACGCGCATCCGGAGCGGGCTCGAGCCGCCCGAGCCGGCGAGCCCGAATGGCTCGATCTCGGTCACGGTGAACCCGAGCTGGTCTCGGACGGCCGCGACGATGGCCTCGCCCCGCGCGCCACCGAGATCCAGGTGTGCGGACTTGCCCCCGCGGGCATACGAGACGGGAAAGACGTCCTCCGGGACGAGGAACGCGAACGCGAACCCCACGGTTATCCACCCGAGCAGCAGGGAGTACACCGCGTCGACCGGGTAGTCGGCAGCCAGGAGCAGGCGAGCCACCACGACGAGCCCCGTGAGCGCGAGGGCGCCGGCCCGGGCGAGCTTGCGGGGCCGGCCGGTCGGGGCCAGCACCATCGCCGCTCCGAACAGCGTCACGGCGAGCGCGGCCACCGGCAGCGACGGAAAGGTCGTCGTGGCGTTGCTCGACAAGACCGCGACGCCCTCGGGCACCGGCCGATGGACGGCGAGGATCGTGTCGAGGAAATCGACCACGATGTAGAGCGCGAGGAGCACGATCAGGTGGCGCCACCGGCCGTAGAGCGCCGCCACGACGAGGATCACGACGCGGACGATCCACACGATCAGCGGGTCCGTCAGGCCGTCGAGGGCCTTCGCCACGTCGACGAGCGTCGGGGTTCGGAGATCCTGGAACCATCGCAGCAGGGGCGACTGCGCATCCGAGGGGACGATCGCGTAGCCGATCGCGATGCCGGCGATGAGGAGCGTGACCGTCGCCCAAGCCCACGCCCGCCAACCGGGGTCGCGAGGCAGCGGGGGCGGTTCTCCGGAGGGGCGCCGGCGCCATCCGGCGTTCGCGAGTCGGGCGGCCGGAGGGTCGGACCGCTCGCGCCTCTCCGGTGCACCGGGTCCCTCGGTCTGCATCGGGAACGGACTCTAGCCGTTGCCCGCCGTCGGTTCACCGCGGATGCAACCCCGACCGTCTTGGGGTACGCTCCGCCGGCGCCCCGAGAGCGGGCTTCACGGGAGGGGTTTGGATGCTGGCGTACGAGTGGACGTTCGGCAGTGTGTTGTGGGCGATGGTCGTCTTCTTCTTCTGGTTCATGTTGATCTGGATCTTCATCGGGGTGTTCGGCGACCTCTTCCGGCGCAACGACCTGTCGGGATGGGCGAAGGCCGGTTGGCTCCTGCTGATCTTCATCCTTCCGTTCTTCGGGATCCTGATCTACCTGATCGCGCGGCCGAAGATGACCGAGCAGGACAAGGAGATCATGGCGGCGATGCAGGAGCGCGAGCGTCGCGCGACCGGCTACTCGGCCGCGGACGAGGTCGCCAAGCTCGCCAAGCTCCGCGACGAGGGCAAGATCACCGCGGAGGAGTACGAGCAGATGAAGCAGCAGGCGATGATGCAGGTCTAGCTGCGTCGTTCGTCGAAGCTCCGAGGGCCGCTGGCGCTCCCTGACGACCGGGACCCGGCGGCCTTCGGGCGTTCGGAGGGTGTCGGTGAAGCCGATGGACGACCAGGCAGCGCCCGAGGCGCCCGGCGCCCCCGCCGCCTCCGCGCGGCGGCGCGGCACCTGGATCGCCCGGTACAAGCCCGACCTCAGCGTCCGCTTCTTCTCCTCCA
>DASXTX010000172.1:0-10689 GCA_036505195.1 Actinomycetota bacterium | reverse complement strand
AGCGAGATCCGAGCGGATACGCTCGGGCATCAGGCCTTCGCTGGAGCCAGCGAGATGGGACCGGATCGGTGGAGACGATCCCCGTGCGTCCTCTTCTCCCGACAGGTACGGGGGTCGCGTCTACGTGGAGTGTACGTCTTTGCCACGTACCCACGACCGGTCGTATGACGGGACACCGTCGTACGAGCGCGACTCCTCCGACGAAGGATGAATGGAGTGAGGGGTCACCGAAAGAACCGTTTCATACACCCGTGCGGATCACCATGCACTTCCAAGGTGTGACGTCAGGAAGCGCCACGATCCAACCAAGAGATGGCCCCCGGGGGAACGGCACGTCGTCGCCATCACCGCGGCCGACGGTGCAACTCGTCAACCGCTACCGGAGCTTTCAGTCGCGGCCGATCTTCGCGCGAACGATTAGGCCTGCGGAACGTCGTGCGAGCTCGTGATATCCCGCAGCGGAACCCTGACGAGCGTCCCGGCGCGCGTGAGCACCATGTACGTCTGCGCCTCGTCGTCGAGGTAGGCGACCCGGCCAACAACAGTGCGAGCGTATCCGCCGCGAGACTCGACCTCGAATGAGCTCTCGGGGAGTCGTGACTCGGAAGCGCTGTCCCGTGGTGGATCCAACGGTGCCGCCGGCTTAACCGGCGACCTCTTCGGGGCTTCGATGCGGACCGCATCCATGAGAGTGGTCATCGTGCCTCCGCGGTTTGAGGGGCTGCCCGCGGCCTCTTCGCAAACGGTCCCAGTGAATGGGTGCTTCTGAATCCATTGTCTCACAGGGAGGGCGGAGCGCTCGAACTTCCCCTTCCGGGCACCCGACGAGAAAGGATCGGCTACGACGCCGCTTGGCTGGGTACGACTTGAAGGTCGCGCCAGGCTTCATCGGTGCGAACAAACGGGGTCGAGCCGCTGGTAGGCACGGGTAGTGCTGCGGTAGCCTCAGCGTGCTGGGGATGGCTGCCAACAAGGACGAAGGAGACCTCGAGCGGCTCCGGATCCTGGTCTCAGACGGGAAGGGGCATCGGCTCGAAGAGGTCACGCACACCGTGACCAGCCTCGGGCACGAGGTCGTGGGCCACTCGAGCCTCGGTGAAGTCGCCGCGTCCACGGCTTCCATCCGCCCCGACGCCGCGATCGTGATCGTCGGTGAGAGCTCCGAACACGCGCTCGAGCTGATCGGCAGGATCGTCACGGAGGCGGCGTGCCCGGTGATCGCCATCTTGGACGTCGAGGACGAGGCGTTCATCCGCGACGCCGCCAAGCGCGGGATCTTCGCGTACATCACGCTGGGTCGGGACGCCTCGGCGTTGCAGAGCTCGCTCGACGTGGTCCTGTCCCGGTTTGCCGAATACCAGGGTCTGGAGGGCGCGTTCGCCCGCCGGGCGATCACGGAGCGGGCCAAAGGCATCCTGATGGAGCGGCACTCGTTCGACGAGCAGCGGGCGTTCGAGATGCTGCGCGATGAGGCACGTCGCTCGAACCGCAAACTCATCGAGATCGCCGAGGCCGTCACGATGACCGTCAACCTGCTTCCCAGGTCGTCTCTTGAGTAGGGTTCGGCGCGCGAGACCCACTCTCACGATCCACGAGCCGTCGCACGTACACGGATCACCCGAGCGCTTGGACCAGCCATAACCATCGGTTGGTGTGATTCGAGGTCAGGATTGAACCAGACGAGATCGGACGCGGATCCGGCGCGAAGAGAGCGGAGTCGAAGGCGCTGGGCGAGTGCGCATCGTCAGCGCTAGCCAATCTGGCCGCGGAGCGTGCGGCGCGTGAGGTAGAGCCGGACCACGAGACTCGCGCCCGACGTGATGACCACCAAAGCGAGGGCAGCCGAGGGACGCCCGAGGACAGCGAACAGCGTCACGAAGAACAAGCGCGCATCTCTGCCACCGAACATGAAGCCGATCGAACGCTCGGGGGCGGGTGGGATGCCAAGCGCAGTGATGCGATCCTTTGTTGCCATGGAGAGCATCGCGCCTGCCGTGGCGGCGACGGCCAGCGCGACGACGGCCGACGGTTCGGTTCCGGTTTTGAGCGCCCACAGCGCGAGCGCGCCGAGCACACAAGCATCGGCGAGCCGGTCGAGTACGCCGTCTAGGAGCGCCCCCGCCGGACTCGCCCGAACCCGGAGCCTCGCGACCTCCCCGTCGACCCCGTCAAGGAGCGAACCGGCGTAAACGAGGAGCCCACCGGCGAGTCCCGCGCCCATCGCGAGTCTCCATGCGCCGGCTAGGGTGACGAGGAAGGCGACGAGCGAGACGACATCCGGGTGCAAGGGCAGGTGTGCGAGGGCCATCGACAGACGGGTCGAGATCGGCCGGTTGATGTAGCGCGCTACAGGGCCGTCGGCGTCCTTCGTCAGCGAGCGGCGCAGGCGCTTGGCGGCATGGCGGAGGTCCGCCGGCGTATCGACATCCTGCCACCACGCGTCCACGGGTAGCGGTAGAGCCGCGAGCGGAGTGGTCCGGGCGAGCTCGGTCACCGCGCCCGCGAGCGAGTCATCCCCGCGGGCCGCCGCGCGCCGCTGCGCGTCGAAGATCGCCACCGGCAGCAGGAAGGCACCGCAGTCGATCGACGGGTCCGCGAACTCCTTTGAGAAGCCGATCGCGTGCTCCTCGTGCAGACGCACGCGTGTGCCCTCGCCCCATGTCTCGGGGTCTGGGGCGTGGTCGACGAGGACCCCGCGACCGCTCGCCGACAGCAGCGGGTCGAGTGCACCTTCGCTGAACACGTGGTCGGTGGTCACGAGCAGGAAGGATCCCTCTTCCGCCACGTGAGGTTCGGCCGAAGCGAGCGACGCCCCGTTACCCCGCTCCCAGTTCTCTGCGAACACGGCGCGCGCGCGGCCTGGCGCGATCCGGTTTACGACGGTCGCTACGACGCCGGCCTGGTAGCCCACGATCACAAGGACACACTCGATCCGAGCCGCAAGCAGGTTCCGTACGGCTCGATCAACCAAGCTGAGGCCGCCGACACGGATGAGGGCCTTCGATCCACCGCCGGTCACGTCGGCGAGGCGTTCCGACCGTCCCGCTGCAAGGACGACGGCGACACGGGGACGGCCGAGCCCATCTTCGCCCGCAAGAGCCGGAACCGCCGGCTGGGTCGAGGCGTACTCGGAGAAAGTGTCGGACATGCGCCCTCCGCGGCCCTCAGCCCGGACGCTGTCCGGCTCACCCGTCGTCCTCCACGACCTCACTCGGCCCTCTACGAGCCCCCGCCCCTCACCGCTGCAAGTTCGGGGGTGATCTTCCGGGTGGTGATGACCTCGTCCACGACCCCGTACTCCACGGCGCCTTCGGCGGTAAGGATGAAGTCGCGGTCGGTGTCCTTGGTTACGCGCTCCAGGGGTTGGCCCGTGTGCAGGGCGATCAGCTCCTCCAGGAGCCGGCGGTAGCGCGTGATCTCCCTGGCCTGGATCTCGATGTCGACGGCCTGGCCCTCCGCACCGCCATGCGGCTGGTGGAGCAGGATGCGGGAGTGGGGCAGCGCGTAGCGCTTGCCCTTGGCGCCGGCCAGCACGAGCACCGCCGCGGCCGAGGCCGCCTGTCCCATGCAGATCGTCGAGACGTCGGGCTTGACGTACTGCATCGTGTCGTAGACCGCGAACAGCGCCGTGATGTCCCCGCCCGGCGAGTTGATGTAAAGGCTGATGTCCTTCTCGGGGTCCTCGCTCTCAAGATGCAGGAGCTGGGCCATGATCAGGTTCCCGACGTTGTCGTCGATCGGCGTGCCAAGGAACACGATCCGCTCCTTGAGCAGCCGCGAGTAGATGTCGAACGATCGCTCACCGCGGGCGGTCTGCTCGACGACGACGGGGACGAGGTAGTCCTTCGTGTTGCTCATGGTTCGCCTTCCGCTCGCACTTCTTCGGGAGGCGCAGGCGTTCTTGCCTCTGTTCGTCCGATGATATCAGCGCCCAGGGTGACGACCTGTCGTCACCGCCGCGCGCGAATAGCCCGAGCGTGCCTTTGGACTACCTCTTGCCCGAAGCGTCCTTGAAGGATGTAATCAGGCGGGCGACCGCGGAGCTGGGAGTGAACCATAATGGCTAAGAAGGTAACGGCGAAGAAGGCCATGGCGAGCAAGTCCACGGCGAGGAAGGCAACGGCGAAGAGAGCGACGACCAAGAGAAGCACGGCGAAGAAGGCGAAGCCTCGAGCTTCGTCTCAGCCCGAAGGGGGCGCCCCCGCGTCGGGCCGCAACGCCATCACGTCGCGGATCCACTCTGACCGCGCCAGGCGGGTCGGGCGATCTGATCGTCATCGACTCACCTCAGGTCGGTTCGCCGCCTCGCGAGGGCGAGGTTCTGGAAGTCATCCATGGTGAGGTGAGCGTCAGATACAGGGTCCGGTGGGCGGACGGACACGAGACCCTGATCGCGCCCAAGAGTGGGACCGCCCGCATCGTCCGGGCAGCGAAGAGGGCTTGAGCGGCATCCTCTCGATCGCTGACCCGCGAGCTACTTGTTAGTCCCTGTTCCCATCGACGAAGCGCCAGAGCGCGTGGCTTTCGCCTTCTTCGCCTGGCGCTTCTCCTTCAGCGACTTGCTCGCCGCGGTCTTCGAGCTCTTCGAACCGCCCTTGTCCTTGTTAGCCATTGGTTGCCCCCCTCGAGGAGAGACCCGGGTGCTGAACGTACCACTCTTGGATGGGCCTCTTCGGTGCGGCGGTGACCTCGGCTCCTCCTTGGCGTTCGGCAGCGCGATCGGCCACTCGCAAACGAAAGCAGGTCATGATCGGTAACGGAAGCGTCTGCCGGGCCGGCGAACCGAGTACACTGATCGCGCAGGTTCTAACCTGCGGTTCGCGAGTAGCGACCGACCCGTGGCCCAGCGGCCCACCCGCCCCTCGCCTCCACGAATCTCATGGATCCGGACGGAGGCGCGCCGTGGTCAAGTGCCCTAACTGCACGAAGATTCAACTGGACGTCCAGGGCCCAATACGCACGTCCTGCTACTACTGCGGCGCTCGGTGGGTTCAATCGGGAGACGGGCAGGACGGCATCATCGGGCTGGGATCGCCACAGTCCGCCTCGGGGTCGGTGACCCAGCCAACAACGGAGGAGACGACATGACAGCCAAGCTGATCACGTTCGACGCGGAGGCGCGCCGCCCACTGGAGCGAGGACTCGATCAGGTAGCGAGGGCAGTCAAGGTCACGCTTGGGCCCAAGGGCCGCAACGTTGTGCTCTCCAAGAACTGGGGCGCGCCGACGATCACCAACGACGGGGTCTCCATCGCGAGCGAGATCGACCTGGAGGATCCGCAGGAGAACATCGGGGCACAGCTCGTCAAGGAGGTCGCCAAGAAGACCAACGACGTAGCGGGTGACGGAACGACTACGGCCACCGTGCTCGCCCAGGCAATGGTGAAGCAAGGCCTTCGGAACGTGACCGCCGGCGCCAACCCTATGGCGCTCAAGCGCGGCATCGAAGCCGCGGTGGAAGCAGCGGTTGAATCCCTTGGCCACCAGGCCCTCGACATCGAGGACAAGGCCGACATCGAGCACGTCGCCTCCATCTCGGCCGCGGATCCCGAGATCGGCGCGCAGATCGCCGACGCCATGGACAAGGTCGGCAAGGACGGCGTCATCACCGTCGAGGAGTCCCAGACCTTCGGCATGGAGCTCGAGTTCGTGGAGGGGATGCGGTTCGACAAGGGCTACATCTCGCCGTACTTCGTGACCGATCCGGAGCGGATGGAGGTCTCCTACGAGGATCCCTACGTCCTGCTGTTCGAGGGCAAGGTCTCGAGGCTGGAGGACATGCTCCCGGTGCTCGAGAAAGTCGTCTCGGCCGGACGTCCGCTGGCGATCATCGCCGAGGACGTCGAGGGCCAGGCCCTAGCCACGCTCGTCGTGAACAAGATTCGCGGCACGTTCAAGGCCGTGGCGATCAAGGCCCCAGGCTTCGGCGATCGCCGCAAGGCGATGCTCCAGGATCTGGCCATCCTCACGGGTGGGCAGGTCATCTCCAGCGAGGTCGGGCTCAAGCTCGAGAACGTCACCCTCGACCTTCTCGGCAGCGCCCGGAAGGTAATCGTGACCAAGGACGACACCACGATCGTCGAGGGCGCTGGCAAACGGGAGGAGATCAAGGGTCGGGTCAACCAGCTCAAGGCCGAGATCGACAAGACGGACTCCGACTACGACCGCGAGAAGCTCCAGGAACGCCTGGCCAAGCTCTCCGGCGGCGTGGCCGTGATCAAGGTCGGTGCGGCCACCGAGGTGGAGCTGAAGGAGAAGAAGCACCGCATCGAAGACGCCGTCTCGGCGACCAAGGCGGCCGTCGAGGAGGGGATCGTCGCCGGAGGAGGGGTGGCGCTGCTGCAGGCCCAGGCGGCCCTGGACAAGGTCGATCTCGGAGGTGATGAGCTCTCGGGTGTCGGCATCGTCCGCCGCGCGCTCGAGGAGCCGACCAAGCAGATCGCCGCGAACGCCGGCTTCGAGGGCGGCGTGGTGATCGAGAGAGTCCGCCTGCTCGACCCGGGGTGGGGCCTGGACGCGGTCAGCGGCCAGTACGTCGACATGTTCAAGGTGGGTATCGTCGACGCGGCCAGGGTGACTCGCTGCGCCCTTCAGAACGCCGCCTCGATCGCAGCACTGTTCCTGACCACCGAGGCGGTCGTGGCGTCGAAGCCCGAGAAGACCCCGGACATGCACGGGGGACCCGGGGACATGGACTTCTAGTCCCGAATTGTCAGAAGGTCTGCCGGGAGAAGCGGACCGTCTGCAGCATTCGATCAGGGTACGTCGCATGCTAGCTGCCTTCACGACGCATGGGTCGCAAACGGGGCTTCAGAGCAGAACCCACCGTGTAGACATCGTCAACCTCGTCTGGTCCCCGGACGGCACACGCCTTGCGTTCGGCTCCCGGGGCTTCCCAAGGCACGGGATCTACGTCGTCGCAGCCGACGGCTTGGGACTCTCGATCGCGATTCCCGATGGGCTGAACCCGTACTGGTCACCGGACGGCAGCCGCATCTCGTATCAACAACCTGAGCGAACGATGAGCGCGCTCGGCACTCGCGAGATCGCGCCTCCTGACGGGACGCATGTCCAGAGTTCGGCTAGGGGGGGATCCGAGCCGTGGAACCCGCTCGTCCAGCCGGAACCGGAGGTCGCCCCGGAAGCGGAGGTCGCCGAGGTGCCTCCGGCCAACCATGGCCTGACGTTGACCTCGACGCTCCTTCTGGTTGTGTCCCTGCTGGCGCTGGTCGCAGGGGCCGTCCTCATGCGTCGCCGGAGGGCGCAGCGCTCGTGAACTTGAGGAGGGTGCACCGGAAGCGGACGAACCGGCGGATCTACGAGGGGCGGCCGACTACCACGCATCTCCCTAGTCCGTAATCGCTCGGGGCCGTCGTCGACATTGACCGAAGGAAGTCGATCAGTCCCGGGAAGTCGTGCTCGGGATCGTCGAACTCTCCGACTCGGGGGCCGAGCGGATCCCCAACTCATCCAAGCGGTGGGGGATACACCCAGTCCGCCCGTGCCGAGGGCTCGACATCTCGCGGAGCGTTCCGTCAAGGCTGCCCTTGGTAGAACGCCCCCGGGGGGATACGCTGAGTGCGTGCCTCGACCTCGAAGGGACCTGACGACGACCGAGAAGCGGCACCTGCACTCACTCGAGGGGCGCATCTCGCGGCTTGAAGCCGAGCTCCAGGCCACGCGGCGCGAGTGGGCCGAACTGGTCGAGGAGGCAGGCCAGGCGGCCGTGGCGCGAGAGTTAGGCGTGTCCCGCCAGGCAATTGCGGATCGCTTGCGACGGATCCGAGCGAACCGGGAGGGGCGGAGCGGTCGGCGGTGAAGGGCGCAAGGGGACCCTTGCGTTTTTCCGTAGCAGGGAGTATCGTGCGCTTAGGCACCGGAGCGGCGCGAGCCGGTACAGCCACCAGCGGTCAAAGCCCACGTAGGGCATGACGCGAGCACCAAAGCGCTGCCGCAGCCCCGGAACCGGCGAGCCCCCGACGGGGGAGCGTGATATGGCTTGGCCGGTCGCAAGGCTGGCCGAAGAGGTCGGTGTTCTTGCTATGGCGACCTCTGAGAGGGCGGCCCCGAAGGACCGCCCTCCCCTCTTTCTCGAGGGCGGGATCAAATCGGTGGGCGTTCGCGTTCCTGAGCGACCTTCGGTGTGGCAGCGGCCCTCGTGTCAGGCTCTCGTCCAACGGATCGAGCGCGAGGAGCGACCGGATCTGATCGTTCTCCGCGCTTCGGGTCGCCGGACGCCTTCCAGACCAACAAGGCGAAGCAAGCGGACGGGACTGCGACCTAGTGGGACGCAAGGCGGCAATCTCGAGGAAACCACGCTCTGGCTGAGCGAAGATCAAGCGGCCGCTCGTGCCCAACGAACGCTCCTGCAGTGAGGTGGCCGCACGCGAGTTGAAAAGAGGCAGTCCGCCTGCGGATAATGGGAGAGCGACCTTCGCGCCCCAGGGGGGTGACGACCCAGTGGTCATGCGCTTCGATCCGTTCCGGGATCTGGACCGCCTCGCCCAGCAGGCGTTCGGAGGAGTCGTTCAAGTTCGATCGATCCCTATGGATGCCTACCGGAGGGGGGACGCGGTCTTCCTGCATTTCGATCTCCCCGGCATCGACCCGAACACGATCGACCTCACCGTCGAGCAGAACGTGCTCAGTGTGACCGCCGAGCGGCTGTACGACAGGAAAGAAGGCGACCAGATTATCGCCAAGGAGCGGGCCGTGGGCGCGTTCGAGCGCCAGATGTTCCTCGGCGAGCACCTTGACCCCGAGCGGCTCCAAGCCAGCTACGAGCAAGGCGTGCTCACAATCCAGATACCGGTTGCCCCGGAGGCCAAGCCGCGGCGGATCGAGATCCGGGCTGGCGAAGAAAGCACGGAGCGACAGGTAATCGACGTCGAAGGGACAAAGACGCAGGAGAGCGGGTGACGCCCCCGACCTCCAAGCCGCAATCCGAACACCGGCCAGGGGAGCGTCATTGCGTTTTCCTCCTCCGTCAAGACCCAGATACTGACGCACCCACGCGGGCACCGCCGAAGATCTCGAACGGCGGCGACAACTACTTCCCGACGATCGTCGAACTGGTTCGTGAACCACGCGGCGGACGAGCCGGTTCCCTCGGAATCGCAGGCGAGCTCGACGTCGGTTGCGGAAGTCCCCGTCGTGCGCCTGAACGACGACGGAACGGCCAAGTCCAGCCGACGGCTTGCGAGGCCGTCGAACGAGCCCGAGGCCGACCCGCTCCTGGGTGGGTTCTTCATCGGCGACTACATCGAGGTGTTCGCGCATGACCGGACGGCGTGGGTCGCCTACAACGCGAACTACCGGTCACGTGCAGCTGCTGTTGGAGGGTCTCCCGATCCCGCAGCGCGACAAACTACCTGGCCAAGGTGCGGGTGTAGCTGTCGCTTGGCTCGGTCGGAGGAGGAGGCCCCGCTGGACCGGGGCCTTCATCCATCGCTCTCCGCCGACGGCGGTAACGCGCGCGGTGCTTGAGGCAGCCAGGGGGAGCAGGTAGGTACGGCGTCAGGCCGCCATCTTCCTCCGCACCGGTCGGGATCCGGACGCTCCCAGGCGTGGAGCAGATCCACCTCCAGAACTGACCCGATCCGCGCTGGTCTTCCTCGGAACCCGTACGGCTAGACTCGCCGCCGATGGTCAAGTCGTGGCTCGTTCGGCTCCGGTTGGCTCGTGATGACGGCGGATCGCTGAGTGAGGATGGGATCCGCGAGCTGACCGATCTGCTGACCAGCAAGGGAGTGCTCCCCGTTGTGGAGAACCAGGAATCAGGAATCGTCCTCGTTCAGATGACGATCGATGCCACGAGCGACAGGGCGGCACGGGCTGCCGCGGAGAGAATGTTGTGGGATCGAGCACACGACGTGTGGCTAGCACACGGCCTGCCTCCGTTCACGATCACCTTCGTCGAGGCGAAGCCGAACGGCGACCCGAGCCGGTAGCCGCTCCGGCGGCTACTTGCCGGTCGAGACCCGGATGAGCGGGAGTGGGCGGGCCGGCCGGATGGAGTTCGAGCCGAAGCCCAGAAGACGGGCGGAATGAGGGCGGTCTTCCGAACCTCTGTAGAGCTGAAGAAGAATCCATTGAAATCTGGTCGCCTCAAGCGTCGACGAGCAGGGCTATCGACGCGGTGAACCCGTGCAGGAAGTTCTTCCCGCCGACCGGCCCGATCTCGCCCGCGCAGTTGAACCCCGCCAGCGGAAGGCCCCCGAGCTTCCTCGAAACGAGCGACGCGTCGTGATCGGGGACAGAGAACAGACGCGACCCCCTTCCGTTGCAGGTGAACAGCAGGGCCCCGGCCGCCGGCTCCGCCTCGCGCTCGAGGAGGGTGCGGAGATCCTCGTCCGCGGTTGCCGCGTCCCGCACATGGAATTGGATGGTCTCCCCGACCTCGATCGTGTCCCCAACCGCCATCGCCCCGCTCTCCGGGTCCACCCCCCGGACACCCCGGATGAGGAAGTCCCCGCGCCCCGGCTCGGCCTTGTACTCGTCGATGACGCGACCCACGTGGAGACCATGACCGACCAGCTCGCGGTCCTGGGGCGTGAGCGTCGCGACGAGCTCCTGCAGTCGCTCCAGGGGCGGCCGCCCTCCCAGCTCGTGGACGATGCCCTTTTCTGCACGTGTCACGGTGTAGGCGTTGCCGATGGGGCGGCACCCCTGGGAGACCAGAGCCCGGATC
>DASXTX010000171.1:0-29992 GCA_036505195.1 Actinomycetota bacterium | reverse complement strand
CCCGAGAACGCGGTGGAGTACTTCGTCTCGTACTACGACTACTACCAGCCCGAGGCCTACGTCCCGTCCACCGACACCTACATCGAGAAGGACTCCTCGATCAACGACGAGATCGAGCGCCTGCGGCACTCGGCGACGGCCGCCCTCCTGACCCGCCGCGACGTCCTGATCGTGGCCAGCGTCTCCTGCATCTACGGCCTGGGCTCCCCCGAGGAGTACGAGGGCCAGATCCTCCGGGTCCACAGGGGCGTCGCGACCGACATGGAGTGGTCGAAGCAACGCCTCGTGGACATCCAGTACCTCAGGAACCAGGCGAACCTCGCGCGCGGAAAGTTCCGCGTCCAGGGCGACGTCCTCGAGGTCCACCCCTCGTACGAGGAGACCGCGGTCCGGATCGAGTGGTGGGGCGACACGATCGAACGGATCACCCGGTTCGACCCCCTCACCGGCGAGATGCTCGGCGACCTCAGCGAGATCACGGTCTTCCCGGCCTCCCATTACGTGGCGTCGGACGAACGGATGAAGCGGGCCGTCGTCTCGATCGAGCAGGAGCTGCGGGATCGGCTGGCGCTGCTCGAGAGCCAGAGCAAGCTCCTGGAGGCCGAGCGCCTGCGGATGCGCACCACCTACGACCTCGAGATGCTCCGCGAGGTCGGGTTCTGCTCCGGCATCGAGAACTACTCGCGCCACATCGACGGTCGCGCTCCGGGGGAGGCGCCCTACACGTTGCTGGACTACTTCCCGGACGACTGGCTCTGCGTGATCGACGAGTCCCACGTCACGGTCCCGCAGATCCACGGGATGTACGAGGGCGACAAGACGCGGAAGGAGACCCTCGTCGAGTTCGGGTTCCGCCTGCCGAGCGCGCTGGACAACCGGCCCCTGCGGTTCGAGGAGTTCGTGAAGAAGGTCAACCAGACCGTGTACATGTCCGCGACGCCCGGGCCCTACGAGCTCCGGACGTCGAGCAGGACCGCGGAGCAGATCGTGCGCCCGACCGGCTTGGTCGACCCCGAGGTCCAGGTCCGGCCCACCCGGGGGCAGGTGGACGACCTGATCGAGGAGATACGCAAGCGGGCCGAGGCCGGCCAGCGGGTGCTCGTCACGACACTGACCAAGAAGATGGCCGAGGACCTCACGGACTACCTGCTCGAGATGGGGATCCGGGTCCGGTACCTGCACTCGGAGGTCGACACGATCCAGCGCATCGAGATCATCCGCGACCTGCGCCTCGGCGAGTTCGACGTTCTGGTGGGGATCAACCTCCTGCGGGAGGGCCTCGACCTGCCCGAGGTCTCGCTGGTCGCGATCCTCGATGCCGACAAGGAGGGCTTCTTGCGTTCGGACACCTCGCTGATCCAGACGATCGGCCGGGCGGCGCGCAACGTCGACGGGACCGTGATCATGTACGCGGACCAGGTCACCGACTCGATGAAGCAGGCGATCGGCGAGACGCAGCGACGGCGCAAGATCCAGATCGACTTCAACCGGGAGCACGGGATCGATCCGCAGTCGATCCGCAAGAAGGTCTCGGACATCCTGCTCACGATGGCGGTCGACACGAGAGCCCCCACGCCGGAGAAGCGCCGCCGCAAGCGCGAGCACCCGGAGATGCCGACCGAGGAGCTCGAGCGGCTGATCCAGCAGCTCGAGGAGGAGATGCACGAGGCCGCCAAGGACCTGCGGTTCGAGTACGCGGCGCGCCTGCGCGACGAGGTCGTCGATCTCCGCAAGGAGCTCAAGGCCCTGCGCGGCGCCGGCGTCGGCGGCTGAACCGGCGCCGATGTCCCTGAAGGTCAAGGTCCCGGTCGCCTGGTTCGGGCCGGGGGCGCTCGTTCATCACGCGACCGTCGTCTGCGACGGCGGGCGCGTTACGTATGCGGGTCCGAGCGCGGCCGCGCCGCCGGCCGACGACTTCCTCGAGGTCGACGGGTTCCTGATGCCGGGTGTCGTCGACCGGCACGTCCACATCCGTCTCGCGGATCCGGGCGCGGTGCTGCTCGGAGGCGTGACGGCGGTCCGAGACCTGGCGTGGGTCCCGGACGAGATCTTCGAGCTCGCGAGCGCCTCCGAACTCCCGACGTTCACCGGGCCGGTGATCCGCGCCGCGGGTGCGATGCTCACCGCCCCCGGCGGGTACCCGACAGCGTCGTCCTGGGCCCCGCCGGGGACGGGTCGCGAGCTCGCGGGCCCCGAGGACGCGGCCGCCGCCGTGGCGGAGCTGACGGATCAGGGCGCGGCGGCGATCAAGGTCTCGCTGAACGGTGAGGCCGGACCGACGCCCTCGGACGCCGAGCTCGCCGCGATCGTGCAGGCTGCGCACGAGCGCGCCCTCCCGGTGACCGCACACGTCCAGGGGCACGGGCAGGCCGAGCGCGCCCTCGGCGCCGGCATGGACGAGTTCGCGCATACGCCGTGGACCGAGCGGCTCTCGGACCTCCTGCTCGCGTCGGCCGCGAGGACGATGCGGATCGTGTCGACGCTCGACATCCTCTCGTTCGGCGATGTGACGCCCGAACTGCGGACGGCGTGCGACAACCTGGTGCGGTTCCGAGCTGCGGGCGGGACCGTCGTCTACGGGACCGATCTCGGCAACGGCCCGATCCCGGCGGGGATCCACGTCCGCGAGGCGCTGCTGCTCCACGAGGCGGTCCGGATGACGCCCGAGGAGGTCCTCACGGCGATGACGGCGGGACCCCTCGCCGTCGACGGGCCGGCCGACCTGATCGTGCTCGGTTCGGATCCGTTGATGCGGCTCGAGGCGCTGGGCGATCTCCGCGTGGTGGTCCGGGGCGGGAAGGTCGTCTCCGGGTAGGTCCGCTCAGCGAACGGCCGGGGTGATCGGCTCCCGGCCGGTCAGCAGCTCGTAGAGCCGGGCGAGGGTCGGCGCGTCGGTGGCCTCGGGCAGGAGCGGTGAGATCTGGCCCTCGCCGAGCCCCCAGGTGACGATCTCGGCGGCCTGCTCGGTGCCACGCTCCTTCCAGTCGAAGCTCCGGTCGTTCCAGGCGGCGATCCCGCGGATGTCCATGAACCGGTCGAGGACCGCTGTGTCCACGTTGGCCTCGGTCCACGCGTGGGCCATCTCGTGGAGCGCGAACTTGCGCTGGTAGGGCTCGCTCGTGTCCTTGGTGCACAGGTCGATGCGTCCCTCGTGGTAGAGGCCGATGCCCCCGTTGCAGGCGTCGTGCGAGCGGTGGAGGTAGACCTCGAGGTCCGGCAGCCCGGCGAGCCCGGCCTCGCGGTAGCGGCGGATCGACCAGTCGATCGCGCGCTCCTGTGCCGTGTCGGCCCCGTGGATCACGAGGGGCTCGCGCGCGGGGGCGGGGCGCTGGCCGCCGAGGATCGAGGCGGCGACGAGCAGGCAGAGGAAGGTGGCGATCCGGCGGCTGATGATGCGGGTTGCGGTGTCCATGACGGCACCGTCGTCCCGCGCCTTCGCAGCTCGAACGCAACCTGGTCGCAGTCCGCTGGAATGTGTCGCACGTCACCCGCGAGCGGCTTCCGTTCCCACAGGAGCCGTCGTACGGTTCGCGGCGATGGAGTTCCTGATCCTGGGTCCGCTCGAGGTCTCCGACGACGGGCGGAAACTCGTCCTCGGAGGGCCGAAGCAACGGGCCGTCCTCGCGCACCTGATCCTGCGGGCCAACCGCGTCGTCGCGGCCGACCTGCTGATCGACGGGCTCTGGGGCGACGAGCCGCCCGAAAGCGCCCGCACCACCCTGCAGACCTACGTCTACCGGCTCCGCAAAGTGCTCGGCGACGGACGGCTCGAGGGGCGAGACGGCGGCTACATGCTCGCCGCCGCCCCTGGGGAGATCGACGCCGCGCGGTTCGAGGCTCTCGTGAAACAGGGGAAGGCCCAGGTCGCGTCCGATCCCTCGTCCGCCGCCGCGATCCTGTCCGACGCGCTCTCGCTGTGGCGTGCGGACGCACTCGCCGACGTCACCGAGGAGCCCTCCCTCCGAGGAGAGGCCGCGCGGCTCGAGGAGCTGCGCCTCTCGGCGACCGAACATCGGGTCTCGGCCGAGATCGCGATGGGCGGTCACTCTACGGTCGTGCCCGAGCTCGAGTCGCTTACCGCTCGCTACCCGCTCCGAGAGCGGATGTGGGCCAACCTGATGCTCGCCCTGTATCGCTCGGGCCGCCAGGCCGAGGCCCTGTCGACGTTCGAGCGCGCCCGGCAGGTGCTGGCCGGGGAGCTCGGCGCCGATCCCTCGCCCGAGCTCCAGCGCCTGCACGAACGGATCCTGCACGGAGACCCCGCCCTCGGAACGCCCGCGGGCGGAGCACCGGAGCCCGCAAGGCCGAAGGTCCGCCCGAGCCGCGTCGACCTCCAGCCCGGCACCGAGGTCGCCGGCTACCGGATCGAGCGCACGCTCGGTCGCGGCGGCATGAGCGTCGTGTACCTCGCCGAGCACGACTGGCTGCAGCGGAAGGTCGCGCTCAAGGTCCTGTCGCCGCAGCTCGCCGAGGACGAACGCTTCCGGGAGCGGTTCGTCCGAGAGTCCCGACTCGCGGCGTCCCTCGACCACCCGAACGTGATCCCGATCTACGAGGCCGGGGCGTCGGGTGGCGACCTGTTCATCGCGATGCGCTACGTGGAGGGGACGGATCTGCGCACGCTCCTGCACGAGAGCGGGGCGATCGAACCCGCCAGCACCCTGGCCATCGTCCGGCAGGTCGCCGCGGCACTCGACGCCGCGCACGAACAGGGTCTCGTACACCGGGACGTCAAGCCCGGCAACGTCCTCCTCGCGCGGCAGCGGGGTTCGGAGGCGGGGGAGCACGTCTACCTCTCGGACTTCGGGCTGACGAAGCGCTCGGCGAGCGACTCCGGGATCACCGGGACGGGGCAGTTCGTCGGGACGCTCGACTACGCGGCGCCGGAGCAGTTCAAGGGCGGGGTCCCGGACGCGCGGACCGACGTGTATTCGCTCGGGTGCGTGCTGTTCGAATGCCTCACGGGCTCACCGCCGTTCACGTCGGAGAACGACGCGGGACTGATGTATGCGCACCTGCAGGGGGAGCCGCCCTCGGTCACGGCCCGGCAGCCGGAGCTGCCGCGGGAGATCGACCGGGTCGTGGCGATGGCGATGGCCAAGGCGCCGGCCGATCGTCAGCAGACGGCGGGAGCGCTCGCGGCGGACGCCGCACGAGCGCTGGGTATCGGCGTACCGGCCGCCGCCACCGACGGCCGCACGCCGCTCCGCCGGCTCATCCTTGCCCTGGCGGTCGCGGCCGCACTCGTGGTCGGGATCGTCGTGTCGTCGCTCTTCCAGGGTGACGCGACGCCGGCGGATGACTCGGGCGCGACTTCGGAACCTGCTGCTTCGCCGAGTCCCACCGTTCCACCGACCTTCCGGACCGTCGAGCGCGCCTTGTCCGATTCCGAGGCGCAACTGCTCACCTACGTTCCCGATGACGTGAGCTCCGAATGCCTACCACTCGATCGCGACGAACCGATCCATGGGGAACGGGCCAGCCTCGTCTGTCGGACCGCCGACATCGAGGTGCTGTACGAGCTGTTCCAGACAAGGGACGAGATGAACGAGGCGTTCCAGGTCAACGTGAACAACAAGGCGGCCCCCGAGGGCGAATGCGCCACTGAGCATCTCGCCGTCGGCTCGTACACCATCGACAGCGAGCCGGCTGGCCGCGTCCTCTGTTACACGGTGAAGCGGGGGTCGTTCACGGACGAGTTGCCGCCTCAATCCCACATCGAATGGACCGACGAGAACGCCTCGATCTACGCGCACGCGATCCGGAACGATCTCGGCGATCTCAGCTTGTACGAGTGGTGGCTGACGTCGTCCGGACCCGTCCTCGCGACCGGGGGTGCGGTCCCGGAGAAGGACACGCCGTCGGATGTGGCCGGTGCGCGGCTGCAGGACGGGGTGTATCTGCTGGCCCCGAGAGGGGGATGTGCGCACTTCACCGATGAGACGTGTGCTCTCCACATCGAGGGGACCACCTATCGGATCCGGTTCACTCGGTTCGAGCCCCCGGAACCACCTTCGGAGACGGGCACCCTGCTTCTTCAGAAGCCGAATTCCGTCCTGTTCTCGCCACAGACCGGCTACTGCTTCACGAATCCGCTCTCCTCGGAGCAGCAGCGCTCCCCTCGGCCGGCCGCGTTCCGGCTAAGCGGGACGGAGGAGGCCTTGACGTTCGAGAAGACGAGGGGAGGCAACTGCGCGGGCCCTCAGAAGCTGTACGAGACTCACGAGGCGTGGACGCCGGCCCCCCAAGGCCTGATCGCCCTGGAGGAGGGCGGGGAGATCGAGTTCGTGAGCGCGGGGGGAGCCCACGTGGGTTCTACCGCCCAGACCGATACCAATCCGAACAGCTGGCCGGCCTGGTCCCCGGACGGTTCGAGGATCGTGTTCGCGGGCGCAGGTCAGGATGGGTACGACCTCTACGTGATGAACGCGGACGGCACCGACCTCGAGCAGATCACCCGCGAACCCGGCGACGAGACAGCACCGGATTGGTCTCCCGACGGGGAGAAGATCGTGTTCGCGTTCGATGATGGGGCCGAGCCTGATTTCCGATCGGGATTGGCGACGGTGAGCCCGAACGGTTCGGCGTTGACAGAGCTGTTCGCGCGGACCAACCTCGTCGCCGAGGTCCCTTCATGGTCTCCGGACGGGAGCAAGATCGCCTTCACGATCTTCACGAACGCGGCCCCAGAGCCATACGTCGTGGACGCCGATGGAAGCGACCTTGTGAAGCTGCGGGATGAGCCGGGCGTGGTCCTTTCTTGGACACCGGACGGGCGCCGGATCATCCTCTCGGGCGATGGGTCTCTCTTGTCCGTGAGACCCGACGGGTCCGGAGAGCGCGTGTTCGTCGAAGAACCCCCCGAAACTGGTCGTCTCGTCGTCGATTGGTCACCAGACGGTGACTGGATGGTGATGTCGACCCCAACTGGCCTCGACATCGGGAACAACCTGTATCTGATGAGGGCCGACGGGAGCCAGGTGTTCCAGATCGGCCTCGGCAGGGAGCCGGCGTGGCGCCCGAGGACGCCGTGAGCGACGGAACCCAGCCGAGCGACCTTCCCGAGGGCGTCTCGGCGTCTCCCGACGTAACGATCGACGAGCTCCAGCTCGCCCAGCGCAACCACGGCATGCACCTCGAAGGGCTTCGTTACGACGTCACCCCCATCGGGATGCACTACCTGTTGATTCATTTCGACGTGCCCGAGACCGACGAGGCGTCGTGGACGCTGTCGATCGGGGGACTCGTCCGCGAACCGCTCGAGGTCTCGATGGCGGACCTCCGATCCCGGCCGAGCGTGACGCTCCCGGTGACGATGGAGTGCGCGGGCAACGGCCGGGCGCGACTGTCGCCGCGTCCGATCTCGCAACCGTGGCTGACCGAGGCCATCGGCACGGCCGAGTGGACCGGGACGCCGTTGCGCCCACTGCTCGGGGAGGCCGGTGTCCGGGACGAGGCGGTGGAGCTCGTGTTCGCGGGGGCCGATCGGGGTATCCAGGGCGAGGTCGAACAGGACTACGAGCGCAGCCTGACGCTCGACGATGCGATGGGGGAGGACGTGATCCTCGCCTACGCGATGAACGGTGGGCCGATCCCGCCGCAGCATGGTTTCCCGCTGAGGCTCCTTGTCCCGGGTTGGTATGGCATGACGAGCGTGAAGTGGCTCACGCGGATCACGGCGGTCGAGGAACCGTTCGAGGGGCATCAGCAGCTCGCCTATCGGTTCCGCCGGCGTCCCGAGGAGGTCGGAACGCCGGTGACGCGCATGAGCCCCCGCTCCCTGATGATCCCGCCCGGGATCCCCGAGTTCATGACGCGGCGCCGGCTCGTCGATCAGGGCACGTACACCCTGCGCGGAAGAGCCTGGTCCGGATGGGGTCCGATCGATCGGGTCGAGGTGAGCGCGGATGGCGGCGCGACCTGGAAGACGGCGGAGCTCGGTGAGGCGGCCTCGCCCCATGCGTGGCGGTCATGGTCGTTCGACTGGGACGCGCAACCCGGCACCGCGGAGCTCTGCTGCCGGGCGGCCGACGGAGCCGGCAACGAGCAACCGCTCGAGCCGTCGTGGAACCTCGGCGGGTTCTCGAACAACGCGGTGCAGCGGGTCTCCGTCGAGGTCCGCCCTAGCCAATAGCGCCGGTCAGAGCAACGCGCTCAGCTCGTCGAAGCAGCGGTCCACGTCCTCCTCCGTGTTGAAGAAGTGCGGGCTGATCCGCAGGCCGTCGCCGCGGTAGTCGGTGCACACGTCGCGTTCGAGGAGCGCGTGGCAGATCTTCGCGGCCCCTGGGCCGACGCCCACGTTCACGACGCCTCCGCGCGCGTTTCGATCACGCGGGGTCCGCACCGCCAACCCCAGCTCGTCGGCGCGGGCGATCACGTGGTCGCCGAGCTCGCCCTGGCGCGCTCGGATCCGTTGGGGCGTGACCTCGCCGATCACGTCGAGCCCTCCCTGCGCGATGAAGAACACGGGCGCGGGCGGCGTGCCGTGCTCGAAGCGGCGGGCGGTCGGGTGGTACACGAGGTGCTGGGTGTCGAACGAGAACGGCTCGGCCGTCCCGAACCACCCCGTCACCATCGGCTCGAGGGAGGGGATCAATCCCCGGCGGACGTAGAGGAACGCCAGCCCGGGGCCACCGCACAACCACTTGAGGACCCCCGCCGCGTATGCGTCGCACCCGACGTCGTGGAGGTCGAGCGGCACGATCCCGATCCCGTGGTAGTCGTCCAGGAACGAGAGCGCGCCGCGCTCGCGCGCGATCCGGCAGACCTCCTTCGCGTCGACGATTGCGCTCGAGCGGTAGAGCACGCGGTTGACCATGACGACCGCCGTCCGTTCGTCGATCGCACGGTCGTACTCCTCGAGCGGGATCGTCAGACCGTCGGGGGAGCGGAGCCATTCGATCTCCACGCCGCGCCTGGCATGCGCGAGCCAGACGTGCCCGTCGGTCGGGAAGTCGAGCTCGGACATCACCACCTTGGTGCGCTCGCCGAAGTCGAGCGCCGAGGCGATCGTCGACATCGCGATCGAGATGTTCGTGGTGATCGCGAGTTCGTCCGCGTCGCAGCCGGCGAGGCGCGCGAACGACTCCTTCAAGGCTCGCATCCTCGGGAAGATGTCCTCGAACCACACGTGGTCGGGGGCGCCCTTCGTGGCCCAGGCGTCGAGGTAGCCGTCGAGGTACCGGCGCGAGCGATCCGAGACCGGCCCGAGCGACGCGCTGATCAGGTACGCCTTGCGCTCGAGCACCGGGAACTCGGATCGGTAGGACCCGAGGTCACGGTCGGTCGTCGGGATCCTCCTCGTGCCCCTCCTCCGGCCCGTCCTCTCGAGCGCTCACTGGCCCGTCGGGAGCCTCGACGTCATCGGGCTTCTCGTGCTCGACGAGGTAATCGACGTACAGGGGCCGCAAACCCTCGGCGAGCCCGCCGCGGTCGGCATCCACGAGATCGTTGAGCAGCGCGAGGGGGCGCAGGATGTCGATCTCGCTCCGGTCCTCGTCGCCGACGGCGGCCCTGGCCTCCGGGATCGTGCTGAGCAGGTGCCACAGGAACCCCACGTCGAGCCGTCGCCACGCGAGCCGCGTCGCCCGGTCGTGCAGCTCCGCCGCGGACAGGCGCTCGAGCACCTCGCGATCGGTCACGGTCCGAGCGTACCCCACCCGCGACGCCACAACGTCGTCAGAGACCCGTCACGAGAGCAACGCGTCGAAGAACCCGACGAACCCGGCGACCGCGATCACCCATACGGCGTTGACGCGGAACCGGCGGATCGCGACGAACGATCCCGCCGCGACGCCGAGCGCCAGGAGGTCGGCCGAGCCGAGGACCGGGACCGCGACCTCGTGGCCGAACGGCGTCCGGACGACCACCTCATCGAACAACACGCTCGTGGCGAAGACGACGGCGAGGTTCGCGATCACCCCGACGACGGAGGCCGTGATGGCGGTCAGCGCGCCCGAGAGCCGCTCGCTGCCCCGGAGGCGCTCGACCGAGGGGGCACCGAGGAAGATCCAGAGGAAGCTCGGGACGAACGTGGCCCAGGCGACCACGAGGGCGCCGACGACCCCGGCCGCCACCGGTTCGAGCGACGCCGGTTCGCGGTAGGCGGCGAGGAACCCGACGAACACCACCACCATGATCAGGGGCCCCGGGGTGGTCTCGGCGAGGCTGAGGCCGACCGCCATCTCGGACGCGCTGAGCCAGCCGAACCGGATCACCGCCGCCTGGTTCACGTACGCGAGCACGGCGTAGGCCCCCCCGAACGTGACCAGCGACGCGATCGTGAAGAAGACGGCCTCCTGGGCCAGGACGCTGCCCGACCCCGCCGCCAGCGCGACCGCGGCGAGCGGGATCAGCCAGATGGCCAGCCCGATCGCGAGCACACGAGCCGTCCGACCCCACGATGGCGGCACGCGTTCGACCTGGCGGAGGTCCGTAGCACCCAGTTTCGAGCCCGGGAGCCGGGTCCCGGCGATCAGGCCGACCGCCCCCGCCCCGAGCACCACGACCGGGAACGGCACGCCGAACACGAACAGCGCCAGGAAGGCGCCGATCGCGAGGATCACCAGGATCGGATGCCCGAGCGCCCGGCCGGCGATCCTGAGCAGGGCCGCGGCGACGATCCCGACCACCGCCCACGCGAGGCCGTCGAAGACGCCGGCGATCCAGGTGACGTCGCCGTGGACCGCGAAGACCCACGAGAGCGCGATCATCAGCGCGAACGCTGGAAGCAGGAAGAACACCCCCGCGGCGAGGGCCCCCGGTGTGCCGTTCAGGAGCCACCCCACGTAGATCGCCAGCTGGTGCGCCTCGGGGCCGGGGAGCAGCATCGCGAAGTTCAGCGCGTGAAGGTAGCTCCCCTCATCGATCCACCGGCGCCGCTCGACCAGCTCGGTGTGCATGAGCGAGATCTGGCCGGTCGGGCCCCCGAAGTTCACGAACCCCAGCCACACCCAGAATCGGAACGCCTCCGCGAAGGGGACCGGAGGGGAGCCGGGGAAGTCGCGGGGCGCGGGGCCGGGCTCGCTCACCCGCGCACCATATCCCCGCCCGGGAGCCCGACCGAAGCCTTGTCGGCGCCTTCGGTACGATGCCTCCGTGGGAACCGACACGCTTGTCATTCACGGCGCTCGTGAGCACAACCTCAAGAACATCACCCTCGAGCTCCCGCGGAACGCGCTGATCGTCTTCACCGGGCTCTCGGGTTCGGGGAAGAGCTCGCTCGCGTTCGACACGATCTACGCGGAGGGCCAGCGCCGCTACGTCGAGTCGCTTTCCTCCTATGCGCGGCAGTTCCTCGGCCAGATGGAGAAGCCCGACGTCGACTTCATCGAGGGCCTCTCGCCGGCGATCTCGATCGATCAGAAGTCGACGTCCCGGAACCCCCGGTCCACGGTCGGCACGATCACGGAGATCTACGACTACCTCCGGGTGCTCTACGCCCGGATCGGGCACCCGCACTGCCCGAAGTGCGGCCGGCCGATCGGCCGGCAGACCCCGGAGCAGATCGTCGACCAGGTGATGCAGCTGCCCGAGGGGACGAGGTTCCAGGTCCTCGCGCCGGTCGTGCGAGGGCGCAAGGGCGAGTACGAGAAGCTGCTGAAGGACATCGCGGGTCAGGGGTTCGTGCGCGCCAGGATCGACGGGGAGGTTCGCGAGCTCGCCGAGCCGATCCGGCTGCCCCGCAACTACAAGCACACGATCGAGGTCGTCGTCGACCGGCTCGTCGCCAAGCCGGACATCCGGCGCCGGGTCGCGGACTCGGTCGAGTCGGCGCTGCAGCTCACGGAGGGGCTCGTCGCGATCGCCGTGCAGACCCACGATGGCGAGGACGTCCAGACCTACAGCCAGGCCCTCGCGTGCACGTTCGACGGGCTCTCGTTCGACGAGCTGCAACCGCGGAACTTCTCGTTCAACTCACCGTACGGCGCCTGCCAGACCTGCGACGGTCTCGGCGTCCGCCTCGAGGTCGACGCGGCGCTCGTCGTGCCCGACCCCGACCTGTCGATCGCCGATGGGGCGCTCGCGCCGTGGTCGAGCGGCCGGATCGAGTACTGGGACCGGGTGCTGGACGCCGTTGCGGACTCCCACGGCTTCTCGACGAGCACCCCGTGGAAGAAGCTCCCGAAGAAGGTCCGTGATGTCGTGCTCTACGGCTCGGACGAGGAGATCTACGTCAAGTACAAGAACCGGTACGGGCGGACGCGCTCGTACTGGACCACGTACGAGGGCGTGGTGCCGGTGGTGGAGCGACGGCACGTCGAGACCGACTCGGAGAGCCAGCGCGAGAGGCTCGAGGAGTTCATGCGCGAGATCCCGTGCCGCGCGTGCGGCGGCGCCCGGCTTCGCCCCGAGACGCTGGCCGTCACCGTCGGCGACCTCAACATCTCACAGCTCACGAGCATGTCCATCCGCGACACGCTGTCCTTCACGCGCGAGGCGCGGCTGAGCGAGCGCGAGCAGATGATCGCCGAGCGCCTGATGAAGGAGATCCGCGAGCGGCTGCAGTTCCTCGTCGACGTGGGGCTCGACTACCTCACGCTCTCGCGGGCGTCGGCGACGCTCGCGGGGGGCGAGGCGCAGCGGATCCGCCTGGCCACGCAGATCGGCAGCGGACTGGTCGGTGTGCTCTACATCCTGGACGAGCCCTCGATCGGCCTGCACCAACGCGACAACCGACGCCTGATCGACACGCTCGTTCGGTTGCGAGACCTCGGGAACACGCTCGTGGTGGTCGAGCACGACGAGGCGACGATCGCCGCCTCGGACCACGTGGTCGACATCGGGCCCGGCGCGGGCAACGCCGGGGGCGAGATCGTGTACACCGGCGACCTGAAGGGGCTGCTCGAGTGCGACGCTTCGCTCACCGGCGCGTTCCTCTCCGGCCGCAGGGTGATCCCCACGCCGCAGGTCCGGCGCGCGCCGGGCAGCCGGCGGCTGAAGGTGCTCGGCGCGCGCGAGCACAACCTCAAGGACATCGACCTCGAGATCCCGCTCGGGCTCCTCGTCTGCGTGACGGGGGTGAGCGGCTCCGGCAAGTCCACGCTCGTGCAGGAGGTCCTGCTCCGAGCGCTGATGCAGAAGGTGTACCGCTCCCGAGCCCTGCCGGGCAAGCACCGCCGGCTCGTGGGGTGGGAGCAGATCGACAAGGTGATCGACATCGACCAGTCGCCGATCGGACGCACGCCGCGCTCGAACCCTGCGACGTACACGGGGATGTTCGACCACATCCGCAAGTTGTTCAGCCAGGTGCCGGAGGCTCGCGTCCGCGGCTACCAGCCCGGCCGTTTCTCGTTCAATGTGCGGGGCGGCCGTTGCGAGAACTGCGCGGGCGACGGCCAGATCAAGATCGAGATGCACTTCCTGCCGGACGTCTACGTCACGTGCGAGGTCTGCAAGGGACACCGGTACAACCGGGAGACCCTCGAGGTTCGGTACAAGCACCGGTCGATCGCCGACGTGCTCGAGATGAGCGTGGACGAGGCGCTTGAGTTCTTCCAGAACATCCCGGTCATCAAGCGGCACCTCCAGACGCTGTCGGACGTGGGGCTCGGCTACGTGAAGCTCGGGCAGCCGGCGCCCACGCTCTCGGGCGGCGAGGCGCAGCGGATCAAGCTCTCGTCGGAGCTCCAGAAGCGCGCGACCGGGAGCACGCTCTACATCCTGGACGAGCCGACGACGGGCCTGCACTTCGAGGACATCCGCAAGCTCCTGTCCGTGCTGCAGCGGCTGGTCGCCCAGGGCAACACGGTGATCGTGATCGAGCACAACCTGGACGTCGTGAAGACGGCCGACTGGATCGTCGATCTTGGGCCCGAGGGTGGGGACGCGGGGGGCGAGGTCGTCGTGACCGGCACCCCCGAGACGGTTGCGGCGCACCCGACCTCACACACGGGGCGGTTCCTGGCCGAGGTGCTCGGCACCCTGCCGCTCGAGCCCGTTGGCGCGTCGCGCGAGGCCTGACGTCGTCGGCCGGATGCTCCGCTCCGCTCCATCACCTTGCTAGGATTGCGCCCGCTCATGCCCCAGGCCCTCCGATGGAAGCTGCTGCCGCTGGCCTTCGTGCTCGCCCTGGGCGCCGCGGCCTGCGCCGAACCTCCCACCGCGACCGTGAACCTCGGGTCCGGGGTCCGGTTCCTCCCGGAGGTCGCCGACTCGCTGAACGACGCCGGCCGCTACCCCTCGATCGTGACGAACCCGGACGGGCTCCCCGTCGTCGCCTACTTCGGGTTCGAGGAGAAGCTCGAGCCGGGCGAGGTGCCGATCACCCGGCCTGTGGGCTCCCCGTCGATCCCGGGGGTCTTCCTCGCGACGGTGAGCGAGCAGGGGTTCTGGACGCGGGGAGCCATCGCGATCGAGCAGGAGATCCCCAACGTGCCGATCGCGTTCGACCCGGCGTTCGTGCCGTCGGTGGCGAACCTCACCCCGGACAAGGTCACCGGGCTGGCGATGATCGCCGACGGCGACACGTACCACGCGGTCTGGGGCTCGGACGCCGGCGTGTACTACGCGACCGGTTCCCTCGACCCCGCCACCACCACGCAGGCCGTCGTCACGCAGGTGACGAAGACGCCCGGGTACGGCCTGTCGATCGGTCTCGCCGGCGGGAACCCGGCGATCGCCTTCTACACGTCGACATCGTCCAACGCCAAGGTGCAGCTCGCGACGCCGAACGGCGACACCTGGTCGGACGACACGATCGCCGAGGGCGCGGGGTGCGAGACGTGCCGCACCGCGGTGATCGGGGGCGAACGGCCGACGATCGCCTATTCGGAAGGCGGCGCGGGCGTCGAGGTGGCGTCGAACGACGGGGAGAACGGGTTCGTGAGCTTCGAGGTCTCATCCACCGGCGGCCGGGGGCTGTCGGGGGTCGCGACGGACGGAGGCCTCGCGCTCTCGTACTACGACGCGGCGAACGGCCAGGTGACGATCGCAACCCGGAACGGCGACGGGACGGTTACCACTGCGGCGGCGGCCGAGATCCCGGAGGGCAGCGCAGACGGACCTTGGGCGGCGACGGGGATCGCGCTCGGCTCCGAGGGGTCCGTCGATGTGACCTGGTGGGACGCCGACGCGGGCGTCAGGTTCGCGACCGGCGACCCCGGTTCGCTGAAGCCGGTCGACACGGGCACCTCGACGGTGGACGGAGCGTTCCCGTCGATCACCGTGAACGAGGACGGCTCGGTCACCTACCTCGCCTGGTACGCGACCACGGAGGCGGACCTGCTCGTCGGGGGGTACGCGGGGTTCGAGGACGTTCCGTTCGCCGAGCCCAGCCCCACGCCGACCGGCCCGATCACGACGCCTCCGCCGAGCAACGGAGCCGGATGCACCCAGGTGCAGAACGGCACGGTCGCGGTGGTAGCGCAGGGCATCGCGTTCACCGAGGGCGACTGCATCCAGGCCTCCGCCGGCGAACCGTTCAAGATCGAGTTCGACAACCGGGACGAGGCGACGCAACACAACATCGAGATCTTCGCCGGCGAGGAACCGACGGGCGACACCGTGTTCTCCGGGGATCTCGTGACCGGTCCCGACAAGGCGACCTACGACGTACCGGCGTTGGACGCGGGCACCCACGCGTTCAACTGCGTGGTCCACCCGACGACGATGATCGGCTCGATCGAGGTCGCCGAGGGTGCCGGTGGCGGCGGTGGCGGCGGTGGCGGCCAGGGTGGCGGTGGCGGCGGCCAGGGCGGCGGTCAGGGTGGCGGTGGCGGCGGCGGGGGCGCGACCGTGACCGTGACGGCCTCGGGCATCGCTTTTGACACCTCCACGATCGACCTGCCGGCGAACCAACCGAGCACGATCCACTTCGTCAACGAGGACAACGCCACCCAGCACAACATCGCGATCTACTCGAGCGCCGACGACCTCGCGAACCCACTGTTCCGCGGCGAGCTGCTGACCGGCCCGGGCGAGATCGACTACGCGGTGGACCCGCTCGAGGCGGGGAAGTACTACTTCCACTGTGACGTCCATCCGACGATGAACGGAACGGTGAACGTCTCCTAAGCAACCGTCGGGCGTCCAACCGGGTTTCCGCAGGTTGCCGCGCTACGATGGGTCGTGTGAGCGTCCCGCGACCCGAAGCCTCGTCGATCCCCGACGCCCCGGGCGCGTACCTGTTCCGAGACGACGACGGGCGGGTCGTTTACGTCGGCAAGGCCAGGTCCCTGCGCAAGCGGCTGGCCAACTACTGGGCACGGGACCTCCATCCCCGGACCGAGGCGATGGTGGCCGCCGCCGCCTCGGTCGAGTGGATCATGGCCTCCACCGAGGTGGACGCGCTCCTGCTCGAATACAACCTCATCCAGGAGCACCGGCCCCGCTTCAACGTCCGCTACCGAGATGACAAGTCTTACCCCTACCTCGCGCTGACGGTGGGGGAGCGCTGGCCGCGTGCCCAGGTCCTGCGGGGAGCCAAGCGCAAGAACGTCCGGTACTTCGGCCCCTTCGGGCACGCTTATGCGATCCGCGAGACCCTCGATGCCCTCACGCGCGTCTTCCCCGTCCGGACGTGCTCGAACTCCTTCTTCGACCAGCGTTCCCGGGCCCGCCGGCCGTGCCTGTACTACGACATCGGTCGCTGCTCCGGGCCGTGCGTCCCGGAGCAGACGGGGGTCACCGAGGAGTCGTATCGAGCCGACGTCGACGCGCTCGGCGAGTTCCTGTCCGGCCACGAGCGCCCGATCCTGGAGCGGCTCGAACGCGAAATGGAGGAGGCCGCCCGCCGGCAGGAGTACGAGCTCGCGGCGAAGCACCGCGATCAGCTGACGGCGGCGCGCCGGGCGCTCGAGAGCCAGGAGATGGTGCTGTCACAGCCCGAGGACCTCGACGTCGTCGGGCTCGCCGAGGACGACCTGGAGGCGGGGTTCCAGGTGTTCTTCGTCCGCCGTGGTCGCGTGATGGGCCGCAAGGGCTGGGTCGTCGACCGCGTCGAGGATCTGGACCGGCCCGGGCTCGTGGGTTCGTTCCTCCGCGAGCTCTACATGCAGCGGCAGGACGTGCCGCCGCGGATCCTGGTCCCCGAGCTCCCGGCCGACGCCGACGTGCTCGGCGAGTGGCTCGCGTCCCGGCGGGAGGGGCCGGTGAGGTTCGCCGTCCCCGAGCGCGGGACCAAGCGCAAGCTGATGGAGACCGTGACGCAGAACGCGAGCGATCAGTTCCGCCGGCACAAGCTTCGGCGAGCCTCGGACTTCGGCGCTCGCTCCCGCGCGCTGGCGGAGCTGGGCCGGCGGCTCGAACTCGAGCAGCCGCCGCTGCGGATCGAGTGCTACGACATATCGAACCTGGGTCCGACCGACACGGTGGGCTCGATGGTCGTGTTCGAGGACGGCCTGCCCAAGCGGAGCGACTACCGGCGCTTCGAGATCAAGGGAGTGCCCGGACAGGACGATTTCGCAAGCATGGAGGAGATGCTCCGCCGCAGGCTGGCGCGCCTCGCCAGGGACCGGGAGCCCGGTGAGCGCCGCCGCTTCGCCTACCCGCCGGCGCTGATCGTGGTCGACGGCGGCCGGGGGCAACTCTCGAGCGCGACCAAGGCGCTCGCGGACGCCGACGTCCACATCCCGGCGATCGGGCTCGCGAAGCGGCTCGAGGAGGTCTACTTCCCCGACCGGCCCGACCCGCTCGTGATCCCGCGTGGCTCCGAGGCGCTGTTCGTGCTCCAGCACCTGCGGGACGAGGCTCACCGGTTCGCCGTGACGTACCACCGCGAGAAGCGCGGGAAGCGCGCGCTGGCCTCGCCGCTCGACGACGTGGCCGGGGTGGGTCCGTCCCGGAAGAAGGCGCTGCTGAAGCGGTTCGGCTCCGTGGCCCGCATCGCGCGGGCGAGCGAGGACGAGATCGCCTCGACGCCGGGCGTCGGGCCGGACCTCGCCAGAGCGATCCACGATCGCCTCACCGGACTCGAGCCGGCCGGGGGGAGGCGGAGCGCGTGACCGCCCGGCCCGAGCGCGCCTCCGGCACACCGAAAACGAGCGATGTGCCGAGCAAGGGGTCGACCGAGGAGCCGAGCAAGCTCTCGGACCGCCGGACGCGGGCGGCGAAGCGAGCGGTCGTCCCCGACCCCGCGAACCAGGGGTTCACGATCATCACCGGCCTCTCCGGCGCCGGCCGCTCGGAGGCGGCGCGGTGCCTCGAGGACCTGGGCTACTTCGTGGTGGACAACCTCCCGCCCGCGCTGCTGCCGAAGATGGCCGAGCTCGGGTCGCGCCCCGGCGGACCCGGCCGGGTGGCGATCGTGCTCGACGTCCGCGGCGGGGTGTACTTCGGCGAGCTCTCCAAGGCGCTCCAGGAGCTCGCGGAGCTGAGCGTCCCTTCGCGGATCCTGTTCCTCGAGGCGTCCGACGGCGACCTGGTCAACCGGTACGAATCCACGCGCCGCCGGCACCCGCTCGCCCCCGCGGACCGCGTGGTCGAGGGGATCCGCAAGGAACGGATGATGATGGAGGCCCTCCGCGGCGACGCGGACCTGATCATCGACACGTCGGGACTCACGCCGCACGAACTCCGCGACCGCATGCGGGACGCGTTCTCCGACGCACCCCCGGAGGAGAGCCTCCAGGTCAGCCTCGTGTCGTTCGGCTACAAGTACGGGGCCCCGCGCGACGCCGACCTCGTGATCGACTGCCGGTTCCTTCCCAACCCCCACTGGGTCGAGGAGCTCCGGCCGCTCCCCGGCACCGACGACCGTGTCCGGACGTTCGTGCAGGGCCAGGCCACGTACCGGGAGTTCCTTCGCCGGCTCCGCGCCCTGCTCGGGTTCATGGTCCCGGGCTTCGTGGCCGAGGGGAAGGCCTACCTCACCGTCGGGATCGGCTGCACCGGCGGGCGACACCGTTCGGTCGTCGTCGTCGAGGACCTCGCGAGCTTCTTCCGCGACAAGGGCCTGCCGGCATCGGTCGACCACCGCGACCTCGATCGCTGACGACGCCTCTCGACCCGACCGCCTCCCGGCTGGCCACACAGGCGATTGGCTAGGATGGGCTCCTACCCTGGAGGACGCATGAGCGTGAAGATCGGCATAAACGGGTTCGGCAGGATCGGGAGGAACTTCTTCCGGGCCGCGAGGAAGCTCGGCGTGGACTGGGACTTCGTCGCGGTCAACGACATCACCGACGCCCCGACGCTCGCCCATCTCCTGAAGTACGACTCCGTGCTCGGGCGGTTCGACGGCGAGGTCGGGACGTTCGACGGCGGCGTCACGGTCGACGGCGACGAGCTGCGCGTGCTGGCGGTCCGCGATCCGGCCGAGCTGCCGTGGAAGGAGCTCGGCGCCCAGATCGTGATCGAGTCGACCGGGCTGTTCACGGACCGCGAGAAGGCGAACAAGCACATCGAGGCGGGCGCGGAGAAGGTCGTGATCAGCGCCCCGGCCAAGGGCGAGGACCTCACCGTCGTCCTCGGTGTGAACGACGACGCGTACGACCCCTCCCAGCACAACGTGATCTCGAACGCGTCCTGCACGACAAACTGCGTCGCGCCGATGGCCAAGGTGCTGGACGACGCGTTCGGCCTCGAGATGGCGTTCATGACGACGATCCACGCGTACACGAACGACCAGTCGATCCTCGACCTTCCGCACAAGGACCTGCGCCGAGCTCGAGCCGCGGCGATCAACATCATCCCGACCTCGACGGGGGCCGCGAAGGCGACCGGCCTCGTCCTCCCGCACCTGCAGGGAAAGTTGGACGGCATCGCGATGCGGGTCCCGGTCCCGGACGGGTCGGTCACCGACCTGGTCGCCACGCTGAGGCGCGAGGCGAGCGTCGACGAGATCAACGCCGCGTACCGGTCCGCGGCCGAGAGCGGCCCGCTCTCGGGCGGCCGCCTCGTCTACACGGAGGATCCGATCGTGTCCTCCGACATCGTGGGGAGCCCGGCCTCGTGCACGTTCGACGCGGCCTCGACGATGACGATGGGGAGTGTGGCCAAGGTCGTCGGTTGGTACGACAACGAGTGGGGCTACTCGAACCGACTCGTGGATCTCGTGGACCTCGTCGCGCGTTCGCTGTAGGCGCCGGTGCGCCTACGAACGCTCGACGACCTCGGTGACCTCGCCGGCCTGCGCGTATTCGTCCGGCTCGATCTCAACGTCCCGCTCGAGGGCGGGGTCGTCACCGACGACGCTCGGATCCGAGCCTGCCTTCCGACCCTGACCGAGCTGCTCGACCGCGGCGCCTCGATCGTCGCCGCCTCGCACCTGGGCCGGCCGAGGGGCCGTGTGGACGAGGCGCTCCGGCTCCGCCCTGTCGCCGAGGTACTCCGAGGCTCCCTGGACCGGGTGGTCGAATACGTGCCGACGGACGGCGTCCTCAGCCCCGAGGTCGAGCAGTCGTGCCAGGCCCTCGCGTTCGAACCCGGCCGGCTCGTCCTGCTCGAGAACCTGCGGTTCGACCCGGGCGAGGAAGCGAACGACCGTGCGTTCGCGCAGCGGCTGGCCGGCCTCGCCGACCTCTACGTGGACGACGCGTTCGGCGCGGTCCACCGCGCCCATGCATCCGTCGTCGCGCTTCCGGCCATCGTCCAGGAGCAGGGCAGGGACACCGCCGGGGGACGCCTGCTCCAGCGCGAGGTCGAGGCGCTGTCCAGGCTGGTCGACGATCCGGCGCGTCCCTACGTCGCCGTGCTCGGCGGCGCCAAGGTCTCGGACAAGCTCGCCACGATCGGCGCCCTGGTCGAACGCGTCGACGCGCTCCTGATCGGCGGGGCGATGGCGTTCACGTTCCTCGCCGCGGACGGCGGCTCGGTAGGGGACAGCCTGGTCGAGCTCGACAGGTTCGACGAGGTACGAGCCGCTCGAGCCCGGGCCGACGAGCGCGGCGTCGTGTTGCAGCTGCCCGAGGACGTGGTCGCCGCCACCTCCAAGCGCGTGGACGCCCCTCGCCACACGGTGCCGAGCGCGCAGGTGCCGGCGCGGGAGCTCGGCCTCGACATCGGGCCGCGGACGGTGGAGGAGTTCGCGAGGACGATCGCCGACGCCAAGACGATCGTCTGGAACGGTCCGATGGGGGTCTTCGAGCTCGAGCCGTTCAGCGGCGGGACCCGCGGGGTCGCCACCGCGATCGCCGGCGCGGGCGCGTTCTCGGTCGTCGGTGGTGGCGACAGCCTCGCGGCCGTGAAGAGGTACGGGCTGGAGGGCGGCTTCGACCACCTCTCGACCGGCGGGGGCGCCTCCCTCGAGTTCATCGAGGGGCGCCGGCTGCCCGGCATCACCGTCCTGGAGGTCGCCCCCTGAGCGTCCGGGAGATCGTCCCGTGAGCGCCCGCCGTCCGATCATCGCGGCCAACTGGAAGATGCACAAGACGCATCTCGAGGCGATCCAGGCCGTGCAGAAGCTCTCCTACCTGCTGGATCAGGACGACGCCGAACGCGTGGAGGTGGTGATCTGCCCGGCCGCGACCTCGCTGCGCTCGGTGCAGACCCTGATCGACAGCGACCGGCTCCCGTACGGTCTCGGCGCGCAGAACGTCCACCGGGAGGACGAAGGGGCGTTCACCGGCGAGATCTCGCCCCCGATGCTGGTGGCGCTCAGGGTGGGCTACGTGATCGTCGGGCACTCGGAGCGCCGTGCGCTGTTCGGCGAGACCGACGAGACCGTGAACCGGAAGGTGCGTGCGGTATTCGCCCACGCGATGACGCCGATCCTGTGCGTCGGCGAGACGCTGCAGGAGCGCGACGTCGGAGCCACCGAGGACCGGGTGACGGCCCAGGTCCGCGCGGCCCTCGCGGGCGTGTCGGCGTCCGACGGGGCGAAGCTGGTCGTCGCCTACGAGCCCGTCTGGGCGATCGGCACCGGTCGCAACGCCGAGCCGTCCGACGCGGGCCAGGTGATCGCGTTGATCAGGCAGACGATCGCGGATCTGTACGACGGCGACCTGTCCAGGGCGGTCCGGATCCAGTACGGCGGGAGCGTGAAGGCGGGGAACATCCGCGACTTCATGGCGCACCCCGAGGTCGACGGGGCGCTGGTCGGGGGTGCCAGCCTGGATCCCGAGGAGCTCGCCCTGATCGTGAAATACCGGTGATGCGGTGAACCGATTGCTCTACGTCTGCCTGGACGGCCTGGCCGACGACCCCATCCCGGAGCTCGACGGCCGTACCCCGCTGGAGGCGGCCGACACACCGTTCCTCGACGCGCTTGCGCGGCAAGGTAGAACGGGGATGGTGACGACCGTCGGCGAGGGGATCGCGCCCGAGTCGGATATCGCGGTGTTCGCGATCCTGGGCTACGACCCGCGGGAGGAACACCCGGGACGAGGCGTCGTGGAGGCGCTCGGCGTGGGGATGGACTTCCGCGACGGCGATCTCGCCTACCGGGTGAACTTCGCGACGGCGGAATGGCCCACGATCGTCGACCGCCGCGTCGGGCGCGATCTGACCTCCGACGAGGCTCGAGCCCTCGCGGACGAGCTGAACGCCGAGCTCCCGCTCCCGAACGCCACCTTCGACCTGCGCTCCACGGTGGAACACCGGGGCGTCCTGGTGATCCGCGCGAACGGGGGGACGCTCTCCGCCGAGGTCTCCAACACCGACCCCGCGTACCGAAAGGAGGGGCACCTCGGTGTGGCGCTCGAGACGTTCGAGCCGGTGGTGGCCCGGTGCGAGCCGCTCGAGGACACCGCGGAGGCTCGACGGTCGGCCGAGCTTACCAACGCGTTCGTCGAGGGCGCCGCGAAGGTCCTCGACGCGTCCGAGGTCAACGCCGCGCGACGGCGGGCGGGCAGGCTGCCGGCGAACCTGATCCTGACCCGGGACGGCGGCGACCGCCGGCCGTCGCTGCAACCGATCGCGGAGCGGTTCGGGCCGTCGTGGGGGTGCTTCGTGGAGATGCCCGTCGAGCGCGGGATCGCGCTGATCCTCGGCATGGAGCCCGTGGACGCCCCACGGCTGTTGGCGGAGGAGGACTACGCGACCTGGGCCCGCCTGGCGATCGACGCGCTCGAGGGGTTCGACGCGCTGTACATCCACATCAAGGGCCCGGACGTCCCGGCCCACGACGGCCGTGCCGAGGACAAGCGCGACGTGATCGAGCTGATCGACGGGGCGTTCTTCGGCGAGCTCCTCCCGGGGATCGACCTCGCGAGGACGATCGTGGCCGTGACGGCGGACCACGCGACCTCGTGCGTCCGCAAGGCCCACACGGCGGAGCCGGTCCCCCTGCTGGTGACCGGCGGGCCGGTTCGTCCGGATGGAACCGAGGCGTTCGGCGAGCGTGCGTGCGCCTCGGGGAAGCTGGGTGCGCTGAAGGGCATCGAGATCCTCCCGCGGATCTCCGGGCTGCTGCGGAGCTGACGCCCGCGCCGCGACGCCCACGGGCGACCGCAAGATGCCGCAACACCCCGAGATTCCCGAGCGGCGTATAGTTGGAATTCCGGCGCATTGCCTGGCCACGGGACCGAGGGCTAAGATGCGCCGTCCCGATCCGGGAAGGGGTACAGGCGCACCAGATGGCACGAGCCCACATGGAGCACGCGCTCACCGACTCGGGTCCCGATGCGCCCATCGATCCGGAAGCGACCAGCGTCGAGGTTTCGCAGCAGGTCGTCGGGCGCTCTCCGTGGGAGCTGTTCTGGCGGCGATTCCGCCGGGACAAGTTCGCGATCGGCGGCGCCTTCATCGTGATCATGATCTTCGCGATCGCCATCCTGGCACCGGTGATCGCGGGGTTCACCCACGGCCCCAACGAGGTGCACCTGGACCGGCTCGACTCCTTCGGGATCCCCACGGGTCCGCAGGCCGGTTTCCCGTTCGGGGTCGACACGGCGGGTCGGGACCTCATGGTCCGCGTGGCCTACGGCGCCAGGACGTCGCTGTTCATCGCGTTCTTCGCGACCGGGCTCGCATCGCTGATCGGCGTGACCCTCGGGATGCTGGCGGGCTTCTACCGGGGCAAGATCGACACGCTGATCTCACGAACCATCGACGTCGTCCTGTCACTGCCGGTGCTGTTGCTGTCGCTCGGGCTCGTGTCGGCGTGCGGACTGTCGCCGAACGGGTGCCTCGGCGGGATCATCAAGCCGGGCCTGCTCCTCGTCAGCTATGTGATCGCGTTGTTCACCTGGCCCTACCTCGCCCGCATCGTGCGCGGGCAGGTGCTGTCCCTGCGCGAGAAGGAGTTCATCGAGTCCGCGCGCTCCCTTGGCTCGACCAACCGGCGGATCATGTTCCGCGAGGTCCTGCCGAACGTGGCGGCTCCGATCATCGTCTACACGACGCTGATCATCCCGAACAACATCCTGTTCGAGGCGGCCCTGTCGTTCCTCGGCATCGGGGTCCCGCAGGAGACGCCCTCGTGGGGCCGCCAGCTCGCGGACGCAGGTCCGGTCTTCACCTACGCCTGGTGGATGATGCTGTTCCCCGGGCTGTTCCTCTTCTTCACGACGCTCGCCTTCAATCTGGTCGGGGACGGGCTCCGCGATGCCCTCGATCCCAGGACGGGCGGCTGACCGTATCTAGACGGGAGGCAGCTTTCCTGAAGGGAGGTGGAGGGAAGGGCGTGCCTGAAGCTTGGTGGCGGTTTCCCGGGCACGGCCCGGGTGGTACACGGGAACTGATCGAAGAGGAGAGGGGGGTTACGTGAGGCGATATCTCAGCGTATTGGCGCTCGTCGCCGCGCTCGCCCTCGTCGCCGCGGCATGCGGTGGCGATGACGAGGGTGGGACCGGTGCGACCGGAGCCACGGCGACGGGCACGACCGGCGAGCTTCAGCCGGGCGGCACCGTCGAGCTCGGGATGCTCGGCGACGTCAGCGCATCGTTCGACCCGCAGAAGGAGTACTACAGCGTCACCTGGTCGTGGTACCGATGCTGCTTGCTCCGGACGCTCCTGTCGTACACGGGCAGGACGACCGCCGAGGGCGGGACGGAGCTGCAGCCCGACATCGCGAGTGCCTTGCCGGAGATCTCATCGGACGGCCTGACGTACACGTTCACGCTCAAGAGCGGGGTCAACTACGGAGACCCGTTCGGGGACGTAGAGGTGACGTCGGGCGACATCGTCCGGGCGCTCGAGCGCGAGTCGGACCCCAACGCATCGGTCGGCGGCTACAACTTCTACTACAACATCATCGACGGGTTCGCCGATTTCGGCGAGGGCAAGGCCGACAGCATCGCCGGCCTCGAGACGCCCGACGACAGCACCCTCGTGGTGACGCTCACGGAGCCCGCGGGCTACCTGCCGTACCTGTTCGCGATGGCGGCAACGGCTCCGATCCCACCGCTCAACGACGAGCCACTGGGTGTGGCGACGGGGCACACGAGGGACTACGGCCGGTTCCTGGTGGCGAGCGGGCCGTACCAGTTCGTGGGGGCCGAGAACCTCGACTTCTCGCTCCCGCCCGACGACCAGAGGCCCGTCGCCGGCTACGAGCCCGGTAAGTCGATCCAGCTGGTGCGCAACCCGAACTACGACCCGGCGACGGACGGCCTGCGTCCCGCCTATCCGGACGGGTTCAACATCACGATCGGTGGGGACAACAACGACCTGTACAACAAGGTCCAGGCCGGCGAGATCGATGGTGTCGTGGACGGCATCGTGCCTCCACCGGTCCTGCGCACGTACTCGACCGACCCGACCCTGCAGCCGCGGCTGCACATCAACCCGTCGGACGCCGTTCGGTACATCTCGTTCAACATGGCGATCCCGCCGTTCGACGACGTGCACGTCCGCAAGGCTGTCAACCTCGCCCTCGACAAGGCGGGCATGCGCACATTCCGCGGCGGTGAGTCGGTCGGCGAGATCGCGGGTCACATCATGGTGAACGCGCTCGAGAACAACCTCCTCGCCGACTACGACCCATACGCCACGCCGAACTCGGCGGGCGACCTCACGGCGGCGCAGGCGGAGATGGCGCAATCGGCGTACGACTCCGACGGCGACGGTGTGTGCGACGCGCCGGAATGCTCCGACATCCTCGCGGTGACCGACGAGGCCGATCCCTACCCGGACCAGGCCGCGTTGATCCAGCAGAACATGGAGCCGCTCGGGCTGACCTTCGACGTGAAGTCCTTCGAGCGCACGACGATGTACTCGAAGTGCAACGAGCCGGAGGCACACGTCGCGATCTGTCTCGCCCCCGGGTGGGGGAAGGACTTCCCGGACGGCTACACGTTCGCCGATCCTCTGTTCGGATCGGCGGCCATCTTCCCGAGCTGCTGCAACTACGGGCTGGTCGGAGCGAGTGCCGATCTGCTGTCGAAGGCCGGCTATGACATCACCGAGGTCCCGTCGGTCGACGACCAGATCAAGACCGCCAACCAGCAGACGGGCGATGCCCGGTACCAGGCTTGGGCAGACCTCGACACCACGTTGATGGAACAGGTCGTGCCCTGGGTGCCGTACCTGTTCGACAACAACGTCGACGTCTACTCGGAGCGCATCGTGAACTACTCGTTCGACCAGTTCTCGGGCCTCGCGGCCTGGGACCAGCTGGCGATCGCTCCCGAGGCCCAGTAGGAAGGAAAGGGCAGGAAACCGGAAGGACGAGGCAGAATCGCGAAAGGAGGGGGGCCGCTCCGAGGGGGCGGCCCTCCTCCCCGAGTGGAGTAGACTTCGGAAGGCGCGATGGGCAGGTATCTGATCCGGCGGACGCTGTTCATGATCCTGGTGCTGTTCATCGTGTCCCTGATCACGTTCATCATCTTCGTGAAGCTGCCCGCCTCCGATCCGGCCAGGCGTGCGGTCGGCAAGTCGACGAGCCCCGAGAACGTCGAGGCGGCTCGCCACGCATTCGGGCTCGACAGGCCGCTGTACGTCCAGTACAGCCGGTTCGCGAAGGGCCTGATCCCCTGGCCTGGGCTGTTCCTGAACGAGGACGTCTACTACTCGTACGCCAACTTCGTCCCGGTGAAGGAGGAGATCTTCAGCCGCCTGCCGGTGACGATCGCCCTCGCGGTCGGGGCCGCGGTCCTATGGACCCTTGTCGGGATCCCGATCGGCATCATTTCCGCGGTCAGGAAGGGGAGCGTCTGGGACCGCAGCGCCATGGTCTTCGCCCTCATCGGCGTCTCGGCGCCCGTGTTCTGGCTCGCGTACCTCTTCCTGTACATCTTCTGGTTCAAGTTAGGCTGGGCCCCGCCATCGGGGATCCCGATCGGGGAATCGGTGACCGAGGCAGTGCTTTCGGGTCGTTTCATCCTGCCCTGGATCGTGCTGTCGATGACGTTCGCCGCCTTCTACGCGCGGATGGTCCGCGGGAACCTGATCGAGACCATGAGCGAGGATTACATCCGGACCGCTCGCGCGAAGGGGCTCTCGGAGAAGCGGGTCATCTACAAGCACGGGCTACGGGCCGCGCTCACGCCGGTCGTCACGATGTTCGGGCTCGATCTGGCCGTCCTGCTCGGCGGTGCGTTCATCACGGAGACCGTCTTCGGTCTGCCGGGCGTCGGGCAGTACGCGGTGCGGAGCATCTTCCTGAACGACTTCCCCGCCGTGATGGGTGTCACCCTGTTCGCGGCGTTCTTCATCGCCGTCGCAAACCTGTGCGTCGACGTCGCCTACGCGTTCCTCGACCCGCGGGTAAGGTACACGTAGTGGCGGAACCGCTTCTCGAGGTCAAGAACCTCACCGTCCACTTCCCGACCGACGACGGATTGGTGAAAGCCGTCGACGGCGTCTCGTTCTCGTTGCTGCCGGGCGAGACCCTGGGCGTGGTGGGCGAGTCCGGATCCGGCAAGAGCGTCTCGTTCCTCACGGTGATGGGTCTCATCGACAGCAAACAGGCCGTGATCGACGGCGAGATCATCTTCCAGGGCCAGGACCTGCTGACGCTCCCGGCCGACGAGATGCGCACCGTGCGGGGCGAGAAGATCTCGATGATCTTCCAAGACCCGATGACCTCGCTCCACCCGTACTACAAGGTCGGCGATCAGATCGCTGAGGCCGTTCGCGTCCACCAACGCGTCTCCAAGCAGGAGGCTCACGAGCAGGCGGTCGAGATGCTCCGGCGTGTCGGCATCCCTCGCCCCGACGAGCGGGCGGACCAGTATCCGCACGAGTTCTCCGGCGGCATGCGACAGCGAGCGATGATCGCGATGGCCCTGTCACTGAACCCGGACCTGCTGATCGCCGACGAGCCCACGACGGCGCTCGACGTGACCGTGCAGGCTCAGATCCTCGACCTGCTGGACCGGTTGAAGCAGGAGTTCAACGCCGCCATCGTGATCGTCACGCACGATCTGGGCGTCGTGGCCGAACACTGCGACCACATCCAGGTGATGTACGCGGGCAAGATCGTCGAGGCGGGCGATCGCCGCGACATCTATTACGGCGCCCACCATCCGTACACCTGGGGATTGCTGGCATCGATCCCGCGGCTGGACGAGAGCGACACGAAGGAGCGCCTGGTCCCGATCCGAGGTCTCCCACCGTCGCTGATCTTCGTGCCGCCGGGCTGTGCGTTCCACCCGCGCTGTCCCCACGTGTTCGACAGGTGCCGGACCGAGGTGCCCGAGCTCCTGCCGGCCGACGGTCACCACGCATCGCGGTGTCATCTCTCGCTCGCGGACAAGGAGCGCATCTTCCAGGAAGAGGTGATGGCGCGCTCGTGAGCGTCGAGGTGACCGAACGGCCTCAGCCCGGACCGGCGGCGACCGAGACGCCGCTCGTACGGATACGCGGCCTCCGCAAGCTGTTCCCGATCACCCGGGGGATCCTGTTCCAGAAGCGGATCGGCGACGTCCACGCGGTCGACGGCGTCGACCTGGACATCCACAAGGGTGAGACGCTGGGCCTGGTGGGGGAGACCGGGTGCGGAAAGTCCACGCTCGCTCGTGTGGTGATGAGGTTGTACGAGGCGACCGAGGGGTCGATCGAGTTCGAGGGCCAGGACATCACGCGGGTGAAGGGGGGCGATCTCCGCGGGCTGCGTCGCGAGATGCAGATGATCTTCCAGGACCCGTTCGCCTCGCTCAACCCGCGCAAGACCGTCGGGTCGATCATCGGGGCCCCCTACCGGCTCCACAGGGTCGTCCCGCGCAACAAGATCAAGTCCGAAGTGCAGCAGTTGATGGAACTGGTGGGCCTGAACCCCGAGCACTACAACCGCTACCCCCACGAGTTTTCGGGCGGCCAGCGTCAGCGGATCGGGGTCGCGCGCGCGCTCGCCCTTCGGCCCAAACTGATCGTCTGCGATGAGCCGGTCTCGGCGCTCGACGTCTCGATCCAGGCCCAGGTGCTGAACCTGCTCGAGGACCTCCAGGAGGAGTTCAACCTCACGTACCTGTTCATCGCGCACGACCTCTCGGTCGTGAAGCACGTCTCCGACCGGGTCGCGGTCATGTACCTGGGGAAGATCGTCGAGATGGCCGTGGGGCAGACGCTCTACCGCAACCCCAAGCACCCGTATTCGGGGGCCCTGCTCTCGGCGGTCCCGATCCCGGACCCGGATCTGGCCGCCGCCAAGAAGCGGATCATCCTCGAGGGCGACGTCCCGAGCCCGATCGACCCGCCCTCGGGCTGCCGGTTCCACCCCCGGTGCCCGAACGCGCAGTTCCCCAAGTGCAGCGAGGTCGAGCCGGAGCTCCTACCGCACCATCCCGGCCAGGTGGCGGCCTGCCACTTCCCGCTCGAGGATCGCGCGATCATGGAGACCCCGGCGGGCGGGTAGAGAGCCGGTACACTGACGGGCCATGTTCAACGTCATCGCGCTCGTGCTCTGTGTGCTCTCGAGCCTGTTCCTGATCGTGTTCATCCTGCTGCACTCCGGCAAGGGGAGCGGCCTTTCGGACATGTTCGGCGGCACGTCGAGCCTGTCGGGAGGTACCGCCCTCGAGCGACGCCTCGACAAGATCACGGTGGTCACGGCCGTGATCTTCGGCGCGTCGACGTTCTGGCTCTCGTGGAAGTGGGGCGGCTGAACCGATCGCCCGGGCCCGGTTGCTAGAATCGCCGCGATGCCGTCGGAGTGGCGGAACTTGGTAGACGCGCTAGGTTGAGGGCCTAGTGGCCTTATGGGCCGTGGGGGTTCAAATCCCCCCTCCGACAC
>DASXTX010000170.1:0-3946 GCA_036505195.1 Actinomycetota bacterium | reverse complement strand
ACCTCCCGCGCTTCCCCTCGCGGGTCCAGGAGGGCGCGCGGCGCCCGGAGGTGGATGTGGCCGACGACAAGCCGTACCAGTCGCTGTACCGCAAGTACCGCCCGCAGGGCCCCTCGGAAGTGCTGGGCCAGGACCATGTGATCCGGGCGCTCTCGGGCGCGGTTCGGGAAGGCCGCCTGGCGCACGCCTTCCTGCTCTGCGGGCCTCGCGGGACCGGCAAGACCTCGACGGCCCGGATCCTCGCCAAGATGGTCAACTGCGAGTCCGGCCCGACGCCCGAGCCCTGCGGCTCCTGCGACCAATGCATCGCGGTCCGCGACGGTCAGCACCTGGATGTGGTGGAGATCGACGCGGCCTCGCACGGTGGCGTCGACGACGCGCGTGACCTCCGCGAGAAGGCGCCCACGGCGCCGGTCCAGGGCCGTGAGAAGGTCTACATCATCGACGAGGCGCAGCGACTGTCGCGCGAGGCGTTCGACGCGCTTCTGAAGGTGTTCGAGGAGCCGCCGGTGGGCGTCCGGTTCGTCCTCGCGACCACCGAGCCCCACAAGATGCCCGCCACGATCGTCGGGCGCTGCCAGCGGTTCGACTTCCGCCGGGGCTCGATGGACGTTGTCTCCGAGTACCTCGAACGCATCGCCAAAGAGGAAGGCATCGCGCTGTCGGAGGGGGCCGCGCATGCGATGGCTCGCCAGTCCGAGGGTTCGTTCCGCGACGCGCTGTCGCTGCTCGACCAGGCCTCGGTCTTAGGGGCGGGGGAGATCGGCGAGGACATCGTCCTGTCGCTGATCGGCAGCGGCCGTTCCGACGTGCAGTACGCGCTCGGCGACGCGGTCGCGGTCGGGGACGCGAAGGGCGTGTTCGAGCTCGTGAGCCGTCTCGTGCAGGAGGGCCAGGACCTGCGGCACGTCACCAACGAGGTGCTCGCACACTTCCGCAACCTGCTGCTGGTCAAGACCGCGCCGGGCCAGCACGACCTGCTCGACGCCACCGACGAGGAGGCCGAACGCCTGACCGCGCAGGCCGCGAAGTACTCGGCGGCCGAGCTCGGCCGCGTGATCGCGCTCCTGATCGCCGCGCAGACCGACGTGCGCTGGACCACCTCCCCGCGCCTCTCCCTCGAGCTCGCCCTGATCCGCGCCACGATCCCCGAGACCGACGCCACCCCCGAGGCCCTCGTCTCCCGCCTCGAACGCCTGGAACGCGTCGCGGGCATCACCGGTGGTGGCAGCTCCGGGGCCGCGGTCTCGGGCTCGTACTCGCCGCCGCCGTCACGCCCGCCGGCCGCTCCGGCCTCAACGGGCGGCGGCTCCCAGTCGCCCGCTACCGCAACCCCTGCGCCGCCGGCACCCGCGACCCCCGCCACCACCGACGCCGCTGGGACGGGTGAGCCGGGTGGGGGCGGAGCCGGGGAAGCGGCCGACTCGGCGCCACCGGCGGTCGAGAAGAAGGGCAGGCGACCACAAAAGAGCGCCGCAGCGAGCAGCGCCGAAGAGGCCGCGTCCGGTCCGCCCCCGCCCGGTACGACGCCCGAGCCCGCCGTGGGGCCGGTGCTCGGTGCCGGGACCTCCGCGGTAGACGTCACGATGCTGCGGAGCAACTGGCCGACCGTGATCTCGCACCTGCGGAGCTCGGGCAAGGCGGTGCTCCCCTCGTTCCTGGAGATCGCGACGCCTGCGGCATTCGACGGGACGACGCTCGAGCTGGTCTTCCCCCCCGAGCGCCCGTACGGCGTGCAGAAGGTGATCGAGCGCGAGGGCGAGCTCCGGCACGCGCTGCAGGACCTGTTCGGGATCGCGCCGGCGATCAGCTGCGTGATCCGCGAGCCCGTGGCCGGTCCCGCCGAGCCCGTCGAGGACGAGCCGCTGTCGGAGGAGGAGGCGCTCGCGCGCCTCGCGGCCGAGCTCGGCGCCACGCCCGCGACCGAGGACGGCTCCTAGGTGTACGAGGGCCCGATCCAGGACCTGATCGACGAGCTCTCGCGCCTCCCGGGCATCGGCCCGAAGTCGGCGCAGCGGCTCGCGTTCCACCTGGTGAAGGCGCCGCCCGACGACGCGAAGCGGCTCGCCGAGTCGATCGTCCACGCGAAGGAGCGCATCTTCTTCTGCAAGGAGTGCGGCAACGTCGCCGAGGGCGAGCTCTGTCGCATCTGTCGCGACGAGGGCCGGGAGCGGACGACGCTCTGCGTAGTCGAGGAGCCGAAGGACGTCTCGACGATCGAGAAGGCGGGCGTGATCAAGGGGCGCTACCACGTGCTCGGCGGCGCGATCAGCCCGCTCGACGGGATCGGCCCCGAGGATCTCCGCGTGCAGGAACTGCTCGACCGCGTCCAGGGCGACGGCGTGACCGAGGTGATCCTCGCGACCAACCCGAACCTTGAGGGCAACGCCACCGCGATGTACGTCGCGGCGATGCTGAAGCCGTTCGGGGTGCGGGTGACGCGGCTCGCCAGCGGCCTGCCGGTCGGTGGCGATCTCGAGTACGCCGACGAGGTGACGCTGTCTCAGGCCCTCGAGGGCCGACGCGAGATGTGACGTGAGCGAGTCCGCCAAGGAGACGGTCCGTCGCGACCGCCGCGTCGAGCTGCTCGCGGCCATCATGCTATCGATCGCGACGGTCGTCACGGCCTGGAGCGCGTACCAGGCTACCCGATGGAGCGGCGACCAGGCCGAGAACTACACGCAGGCCTCCGCCACCCGGACCGAATCGGTCCGCTCCTCGACCGAGGCGAACCGCCAGGTCCTGATCGACGTCGATACCTTCCTGAACTGGCTCGACGCCCGGCAGTCGGGCGATCCTGACCTCGCCGACGACATCCACGCTCGGATGCGCGAGGAGTTCCTCCCCGCGTTCGACGCGTGGCTGGCTTCGACTCAGGCGGGTTCGATCCCCGACGGCACGCCGTTCGAGCTCCCGGAGTACCGCCTCGCCGCCGAGGAGGAGGCGAAGCGGTTGGAGACCAAGGCCTCGGCGCTGTTCGAGGACGGGAACGAGTCGAACCAGGTGAGCGACGACTTCGTCCTGGCCGCGGTGCTGTTCGCCTCCGTCCTGTTCTTCTCGGGGTTGGCGGGGACCTTCGACTCGCTCCGCGCTCAGGTCTTCCTGTTGATCCTCGGCGCGGTCATGCTTGCGATCGGCACGGTCATCGTGATCACGCTCCCCCAGAACGTGGGGTTCTGACAACCGGATGCGTCGAGCCCACGATCCTGTCCAGGATCGCTGGATCGCCTCTCCAGTACTCGGCCAAGACGCTCCTGTCCGTCCGCCTCAGCACGTGACGCAGGACCAGGGCGGCGACGATCACATCGTCCGCGGGCCCGAGGACGGGGATGAACTCGGGTACGAGGTCGATGGGAGAAGCGATCCAGATCACCGCGACGACGAGCCAGATCTTCGAGCGTCGAGGGACCCGCGGGTCGCGCAGCAAGCCTCGGAACAGGACGAGGAGGTTCGGGATCGCTGCCGCGAGTTCGCGCGCCTTCTGCTTCCGGCCGATGATCACCAGGATCAGGAGCGCGAGGAGCCACACCGCGATCCCGACGACCAGCGCGATCACGAGCCCACGGATCATGCGGGTCCCCAGAGTAGCGTCCGCGCGGGGCTTCGCCGCGCAGGACCCCGGTTGCCGCTAGACGGTCCGGCGCCTGCGGACGCGCGACACCACGAACCACGCCGCGAGCCCGAGCAGCAGGATCGGGATCAGGTACCCGAGCCCGATCACGATCGCCGCGATGACGCCGACGAACCCGGCGGCGGCCCGCTCGAACGCGTTCGGGATGCTCGCCTTTTCCACTTCGGACTCCGGTTCGACGCCCTGCTCGCGCAGGCGGAGGCCGATCGTCGCCAGCGAGGTGCGATCGTCGAGCAGTCGGAGCTGCCCCTGGAGCTGCTCGATCCGCAGCTGCGTCTCGTCGAGCGCGTTCTGCACCCGGATCGTCTGCTCGAT
>DASXTX010000169.1:0-5998 GCA_036505195.1 Actinomycetota bacterium | reverse complement strand
ACGGACTTGACGCTCGAGGACCTGGGTAGCTTCCTCGTCGAGCCTCGGGTAGCCGTGCTGGCGACGTTGCGCAGAGATGGGGCCGTCCTACTGTCGCCCGTCTGGCATGAGTGGCGAGATGGCGGGTTCAACACATGGATGGTGGCCGAGGACGTGAAGGTTCGGCATCTCCGGCGCGACCCCAGGGCCACCATCGTGGTCGCCGAGTCCGAACCGCCGCTTCGAGGCGTGGAGATTCGAGGCTCGGCGGCGCTCATCGACGTGGGAGTGCCCGAGACGGCAGTCCGGATCGCCGCCAGGTACATCGGGGCGGAAAGGGGCGCCGCCTACGTGGGATCACTGCCCGGCGAGCATCTGATCGTGCGTTTGACGCCGGGCGACATCCGGATGTGGGATTTCGCCGATGAGTACGACTGACAATGACTTGCCGGGCTCGAGGTTCGGCCGGAGACTTGACCGCGTGACGGTGGAGCGGCGGGATGTACCGGGACTGGCGCAGCCTCCTCCATCAGGGATGGCGCCCTCGTGACCACCCGACGGATCGTCGTCGACCACGTGCTGTTCGTCGTGGACGACCTTGCGGCGAGCCGGCGCCTGTACACGGCCGCGCTCGCACCCATCGGGTACGAGGAGCTCCACGTTCAGGAGGACGGGGTCCATTACGGTGTCGAGGGGCTCGACGACTTCGCCATCTACCAGGGCGCACCGGTGACCACGGCGGCGCACGTGGCGTTCGACGCCGCCGATCGCGCGAGCGTCGATTCGTTCTTCGAAACGGCTCTGGCTACAGGAGCCACCGCCCGCGGCGAGCCGGGAGTGTGGGCCCAGTACTCGGATCGGTACTACGCGGCGTTCGTCAACGACCTCCACGGAAACAACGTCGAGGCCGTATGGCATGCTCCCGAGCCGGTGAAGGATGCGCCGATCCGCGATGGCGTTCCTTAGGAGGTTCCGGACCTCGTTCCACGGGCAGGCTGATCCCCGTCGGACGCCGCCGCGCGAGCGAGCGACTGCCAGTCTGGGCGAAATCCCACACCTGGCCTGCTCCGGGCGCTAGCATCCGGCCCCCTGATCGGGAGGCTGTGATGCAGACGGACCGGTGGACCTACACCAAGAGACGCTCCATCAGGTGGGGGTCCGGGAGATCCCTGCCCAGGCCCCAATACGAGTTCAACGTGTTCGCGGCGATCCTCATGGCGGTCTGCGTCCTGCTCATCGCGGTTCGCCTCTAGCCCACACCACGATCTGGCTCCCGGTGGTGCCGACACCGGTCGTCGCCATCGAGATGCGCCCTCCGGTCCTAGACTCCTGGCGTGCGATGCCCGAACTGCGGTGAGGAGAACGCTGAGCGCGCGCGGTTCTGCTCGTCCTGCGGCGCACCGCTCCGCGAGGTGCCGCCCTCAGGAGGAGAGGAACGCAAGGTCGTCTCGGTCCTGTTCGTCGATCTGGTCGGCTTCACGGCGCGTTCGGACCGCGCCGATCCCGAGGACGTCCGGTCGACGCTCCGCGTGTACCACGACCTCCTCAAGCGAGAGATCGAACGGTTCGGGGGGACCGTGGAGAAGTTCATCGGCGACGCCGTGATGGCGGTATTCGGCGCTCCGGTCGCCCACGAGGACGATGCCGAACGCGCCGTGCGCGCCTGCCTCCGCATCACCCACGCGATCGCCGAGTTGAACGAGGAGCGACCGGGGTTGGATCTTTCCGTCCGCGCGGCGGTCAACAGTGGCGAAGCGGTGGTCACGCTCGGTGCCCGGCCGGAGCACGGAGAAGGGTTCGTCACGGGTGACGTCGTCAACGTCGCCTCGCGCCTCCAGGGTGTCGCCCCAGCGGGAGGAGTCGTCGTGGGGGAGCTCACCTACCGGGCGACTCGGATGGCCATCGAGTACGAGGAGCTCGAGCCCGTCGGGGTGAAAGGGAAGGGTGAGAGGGTTCCGATCTGGCGGGCCCTGGCCGCCCGGAGCCGGTTCGGCGTCGACGTCGAGCAGGGGACGCGGACGCCGCTGATCGGGCGCGAGCCCGAGCTCTCGCTCCTGAAGGACCTGTACCGGCGGGCGATGCGAGAGCAGAGCCCACAGCTGGTCACCCTGTCGGGCGAGCCAGGCGTCGGCAAGTCCCGGCTCACATGGGAGTTCCAGCGGTTCATCGACGAAGAGCCCGACCTGGTCTTCTGGCGCCAGGGCCGATGCCTGCCATACGGCGAGGGCATAACGTTCTGGGCCCTCAGCGAGATCGTCAAATCGCACGCCGGCATCCTGGAGAACGACGGCCCCAAGGAGGCAGCGGACAAGCTCGCGGATGCCGTGGGGTCCGTCGTGGACGACGAGATCGAACGCGACTGGATCCACGCGCGCCTCGCTCCCCTCGTCGGGCTGGGCGCGGCCGACGCGGTCTCCGCCGAGCGAGAGGAGTCGTTCGCCGCATGGCGGAGCTTCCTGGAGGCCATCGCCGCCAGCAGTCCTCTCGTGCTGGTGATCGAGGACATGCACTGGGCCGACCCGGCCATGCTCGCGTTCGTGGAACACCTGGCCGATTGGGCGAGCGGTGTCCCCATGCTCGTCCTGTGCACGGCGCGGCCCGAGCTCTTCGATCGCCAGCCAGGATGGGGCGGCGGGAAGAGGAATCACACCGCCGTGTCGCTCTCGCCGTTGTCGCCCGACGAGACCGCGCGGCTCATCGCCGCGCTTCTGGACCAGGCCGTCCTGCCGGCCGAGACCCAGGCCGCGTTGCTCGCACGCGCGAGCGGGAACCCGCTCTACGCGGAGGAGTTCGTCCGGATGCTCGTCGACCGGAGCGTCCTGGTGCGCGGCGGGGCCACTTGGGGGCTTGCCGGCGATGAACGCGACATCCCGGTCCCCGAGTCCGTGCATGCGATCATCGCGGCCCGGCTGGACACCCTGCCGCCCGAGCGGAAGTCGCTGCTCCAGAACGCCGCCGTGATTGGGAAGGTGTTCTGGGCGGGCGCGCTCGTCGAGATGGGCGGGCAGGACCCTCGCGAGGTCCGGGAAGGCCTCCATGAGCTTGCGCGAAAGGAGCTGATCCGTCCCGCTCGGCGCCCGTCGATCGAGGGAGAGACGGAGTACGCGTTCTGGCACTTGCTCATCCGAGACGTGGCGTACGGTCAAATCCCGCGCGCTACCCGGGCCGTGAAGCATCGAACCGCCGCGGAGTGGATCGAGCGGATCGCCGGAGAACGCGTCGCCGACGGCGCCGAACTGCTCGCGTACCACTACGAGCAGGCCCTGCAGCTCGCGCGTGCTGCCGCCGTCGATGATTCCGAACTCGAAACTCGCGCTCGTCGGTTCCTCATGCTCGCGGGTCAGCGAGCGGAACGCCTGGACACGGCCAAGGCCATCGCCCACTACGAGCGCGCCCGGGAGCTGACCCCGCCCGGGCATCCCGATCGGGTCCAGGTCCTCATGCACGCCGGGCGCGCGTCCTGGGGGACCGGAGGGTTATCCCAGGCGGAAGCGTGGTGCCGCGAAGCTCTCGAAGTCGCGCGACGTTCTGGGGACGCGCTTGGCGAAGGCGAAGCGCTCACGTGGCTGTCCAAGCTGGCGTGGTCGCGAGGGGACACGGTTCGTCAGTTCGACCTGCTGGAAGACGCTGTGCGGATCCTCGAGGCTCTCCCGCCCGGCCCCGAGCTGGCCTCGGCTTACTCGCGGCTCACGGCTGCCTACGGCCTAGCCTGGCGTCCGGCGGAAACCATGCGGGCTGCCGAGCGGGGTTTAGACGTGGTCCGCGAATACGGGAGCGAAGCGGACCTCATGTCCCTACTCCAGTTCCGCGGCCAGGCACGGGCGGACTTCGGTGACGTTGAGGGCGGATTCGAGGACGCCCGTGAAGGCCTCCGCGTCGCGCTCGAGATCGCCCCGGCGGCCCTCGTCGCCTCGGCGCACGTCAACCTGGGTGATCTGACGTGGGTACACCACGGCCCGGTGAAGGGGCAAGAGCTGTACGAGGCCGCCGCAGAGCTGGCGGAACGGCGCGGTGCCCCGGGCGCCGCGGACTGGGCGCGGATGGAGTCGATGTGGACTCGGTTCGACCTCGGGGAGTGGGACGAGCTGCTGGCCATCGGGGATCGGATCCTCGCGCATCTGCAGGGAGCCGAGACCAGCCAGCTCTGGGTGCTCACCGAGGCCTATCGCCGGGACGTGCTCCTTCATCGAGGGATCGGCGACCCGGACGAGGTGGTGGAGACAAGGATCCTGCCCCGGGCCCGCGAGATCGGCGATGGTCAGGTCCTCGTGCCTACGTTCCGGATCGCGGCCCTCGGGCGGGTCGCTCGCGGACACGTTTCGGGTGCCCTCGACCTCGTTCGTGAGCTGGACGAGCTCCTGCGAGACCGCCCTGGACCGAGGAGCTGGAACCTGAACGGCGCGGCACGCGTGTGTCTCGCGGCGGATGATGCGGGCCTCCTGCGAAGGCTCATCGATCAGGGAGGAGAGCACGTCACCAGGGACCAGAACAGCATGGCGTCGGCACGCGCGATGCTGGCCGAGCTGGAGGGGGATGACGAGCGAGCATCCGCGGGATATCAGGACGCCGCCGACCGGTGGGAGGCGTTCCCCGCAGTCTTGGAACATGGACTCGCGCTCATGGGGTTGGGTCGGTGCCTCCTGGCACTCGGCCGGCAAAGCCAGGGGACCGATCGCTTGCGAGCGGCGCGCGAGCGGTTCGGCGCGCTGAAGGCGGCGCCGCTGGTCGCCGAGGTCGACGAACTGCTCGCCCGCGCCACATCGAAGACCTCCTGAGGCCGGACGATGAACACGAACCGGCTGGAAACCTTCGCCGACGGTGTGTTCGCCATCGCCGCACCGTTGCTGATCCTGAACGTGGACCTCGCAGACCATCTAGCGCGACCCTATGATCCTCAGCGCGATGAAGGAGCGAGAGCGTTCGACTCGGTCACTCGAGATAGGGACGTCCCGGGTCGAGGCGTTCAGCGACGCCGTCATGGCGGTGATCATCACGATCATGGCGTTCGAGTTGCGCGCCCCGCGCGGGGCCTCGCTGGGTGCCGTCCGCGAGCAACTGCCGGGTCTGCTCGTGTACGTACTCAGCTTCGTCTTCGTCGGGATCTACTGGAACAACCACCATCACCTGCTCCGAGCGGCCGAGCGGATCAGCGGGGCCGCGATGTGGGCGAACCTATTTCTGTTGTTCTGGCTGTCGCTCATCCCAGTAGTGACGGAATGGCTGCGAGACGAATATCGCCACGCGCTCCCTGCGGCCGCGTATGGTGCGGTGGCGCTCGCCGCAGGGTTCGCGTACTGGATTCTCGTGCGAGCGCTCATCCGGGCGAACGGCCGTGAGTCGGCTCTGGCGGAGGCCATCGGGTCGGACATCAAGGGATATGCATCGCTCGTGCTGTATGCGACAGGGGTTGGGCTTGCCTTCGTGAGCCCGTGGATTTCGTACACGCTCTACGTGGCCGTGTCAGTCATGTGGTTCGTCCCGGATCGCCGGTTCACCCGCTCCTACGAGTCCGGCAACACCGAGAGGATGTGAAGGGTTACCTAGCTCAATCCTTCCGAGGTGACGTCCACCCTGCTCACGAGCAGCTCCGAGACGCCTCAGTTGGAGCGCGGCTGTTCCGTACGAATCACGACCCGAAGGTCGTGCGGGGGATCACCAGGAGCTACGCGCTCGGGGCGGTCACGTATCTGGTGGCGACGCTCATTTCCCGCCTCAGGCCGCCACCCTGATCGTCCCGAACAGCCCATGGGTCTCCTCATCGGGACCTGCGGTGAAGAACAGCGTGTCGGTCGGGCCGTTGTTGGGCGCACCGTTGCCGAACTCCAGCGCCCACAAGCCATCGATCGCGATCCGCATCCCGTCGGTTCCGCGGAGCGCGCCTCGAGGGATCCAGGTCCCGTCCACTAATTGGAAGGCGTGGATCTCACCGTCGCCGAAGTTGCCGACGAGCAGGTCGTCAGCGAATCGCCCGAAGCTACCGGGCGCGAGGGCGAGACCCCAGGGAGCGTTCAGCCGGCCA
>DASXTX010000168.1:0-18977 GCA_036505195.1 Actinomycetota bacterium | reverse complement strand
ACTGTCGTGAATCCCGGGGATCTTGTGAGCGTCCGCAGGGTGATCAACACACCGAAGCGCGGGATCGGCGACGCAACCGTGGCCGCGATCGAGAGCTTCACCCAGACGGAGGAGATCCCCTTCCTGGCGGCCGCCCGCCGGGCCGAGGAGATCTCCGTTATAGGTCAGCGGGCCAAGGGCGCGGTCGGCGGGTTCATCGACGTCGTCGACCGGCTCGCGGCACTAGCGGCCGACGGTGCCGGCCCCTCGCAGATGGTCGAGGCCGCCTACACGGAGTCGGGCTACCTGATCGAGCTGGAGGCCGAGCGGACGATCGAGTCGATGGGTCGAGTGGAGAACCTCAAGGAGCTGGTCGGCGTCGCGCTGGAGTTCGAGCAGCGGAACCCCGAAGGGACCCTCGCCGACTTCCTGGAGCAAGTCTCGCTGCTGACCGAACAGGACGAATATGACGAGGACGATCCGGCGGTGACCCTAATGACGATGCACAACGCGAAGGGGCTCGAGTTCGACGTCGTGTTCATGGTCGGTATGGAGGACGGCGTGTTCCCCCACTACCGCTCGATGGGCGATCCGGCCCAGCTCGAGGAGGAGCGGCGCCTGATGTACGTGGGGGTGACGCGCGCTCGCGAGCGTCTGTACCTGACGTTCGCCTGGAGCAGGACGCTCTTCGGCTCCACGTCCTACAGCCCGCCGTCACGGTTCCTCGGTGAGATCCCGAGCGAGCTCGTCCGGGCCCTCGAGGAGGGCGATCTCGTCGTGGCCGAGGATTCCTCGGTGTCACCCATCCGCGCGGCGGTCGAGGGCCGGCGCGAGATCCCCCAGATCTCGGCGGGCGACACCGTCCAGCACGACAAGTGGGGCGAGGGCGTCGTCCTCACCGTGAGCGGCTCCGGTTCGGACGCCGAGGCGACGGTCCGGTTCGAGGAGGCGGGGGAGAAGCGGCTGCTGGTCGCCTACGCCCCGCTGCGGAAGGTCGGCTGAGCTAACCGGGCGGGGGAAGGCGCCGCAGCCCGCGTTCCTCGTCCCACGCCACTGCCTCCGCCCGGCCGCCGAACCGCGTGTATCCCGCCGAGCGCACGTCCACCGAGAAGCAGTGGTACTCGGGTTCGTCCGGTTCCCAGTCGATCCGTCGCCGTATCGCCTCGCGGAAGGCGGCGCGGACGTCGGGGTCCTGTTCGTCCACGGAGCGGCCGTAGATCTTCACATCGCCGTCGGTACCGTCCTTGTTCGTCGTTACGCTGTGGACCACGATCCGGGGATCGCGGAGCAGGTCGAGCGCCTTCCTCGACCGCCACATCATCGAGACGAACAACCGGCCCGCCCCGAAGTCGCACTCGCACGGGCTCACGCGCGGGGAGCCGTCGCGGCGGATCGTGCCGAGCATGACGAGCTGGTCGCGTTCGAACCGCGCGCGAGCCAGCTCCCCGATCTCGGGGCACGCGCGCTCGAACTCGACCCACCGCATCCGGGCATCGTAACGACCGACCCCGAGCATCAGCGCGAGAGACGGTCGAGCACGTTGCGAGTGATGCGGTCGACCACCGGGTCGCCGAGACCCAGCACCCAGTCGGTTACGCCGACGTTGAGGACGGACCCGCCTCCGGGGCGTTCGAACGCCGCCATCACCGCGTGGCCGTCGCCGAGCTCCGCGAGGTGCTCCGGGCTGGTATCGCCGAACACGGCCATCGAGCACTGCTCGAGCTCCCCGGGCTGGTGCTCGTACCGCGTGGGCTGTTCGTGCTGGGCCCACAGGTGCGCCGCCGCCGTCGCGAGGATCTCGAGCCCCTCGGGTGCGCCATCGATGCCGGTCGGAAGGGGCAGGCCCTCCGGCCCGGTCTCGAACGCGCACCCGTCGCACTCGTACGCGACGATCGCGTCGGTGCCCCCGAACACCTCGCCGTCCTCGAGGCCGGTCCCGGCGAACGCCCAATGCGCGGGCCGGTGCGCGGTGTAGGCGCCCGTGCTCTCCGGCGCCCCCAGCCCGTACCGCGAGTACCCGCCCCGCGTGAAGGTGAGGCCGATCGTCGATGTCTCCGGCCGGCCGATCCGGCGGTCCGACCAGCAGCCCGTGAGGAACCGTTCGTCCGCCGCGCCGAGGACCGGGTCCTCGTCCACCCGGTACTTGTAGCCGGTCATCCCCAGATGGCCGGGGTCGAACCTGATCTGCCAGAACGACGTGTTCCCCGACAAGATGGCCGCGTTGCCCCCTCGCCCGACGAATGCATCGACCGCGTCGCGCATACCCCAGGACCAGTACTCGTCGTGGCCGACGCTGAGGACGAGCCGAGGGCCCTCGAGGACCTCGGGGTGCTGCTCGAGGTCCTGTGAGATCGCGACGTCGATGCGGTAGCCGTTGGCCTCGGCCCAGCGCATGAAGGCCCGCTCGTACGTGAACCACCCCGCACCGCCACACCAGTCCGAGACCCCGTGCGCCCGCGCCCACGTCCGGAAGCCCATCGCCTCCCGGTCCGGCTCGGGCTGCATCATCCGCCCGATCGGCTCCGGCTTGACCAGGAAGCCCTTCGCGAGCGGGCGCTCGAACGACACGCGGGTGCCGCCCGTGTACAGGGAGGGTCCGCCCCAGTCGTTGTACGCGTGCCAGGTCGTGGTCGACAGCACGAGCAGGACCGGCGCGGGTTCCGACGGGTCCGTTCGCACGATGAGGAACGTATCGGCGCGCTCGTCGCCGGCGGTCACGGTGACGGCGTGGTACCCCGAACGCCAACCACCGACGGGGATCTCGAGCGCGGACGGCCATCGGCATCCGTTCGACGATGCGTCGTCAGGCGTGTCGTGGGATCTTCCGCCGATGCCCCCCGCGCTCCAGATCGGCTCGCCTTCGACGCCCTCTCGGACGACGGCCACGTCGAAGGTCGGCGCATCGGTGGACACGAACAGCCCGACCTGCTCGCCGCGGCCGGCCGATGGTGGCCAGCAATACGCCTCGAGCGTCACCTCGCGAGCACGAGGAAGCCGGCGATCACGATCACGGCGCCCGCGACGATCGGCGCGATCACCCAGGCCACCCCGAGCCGTCCTCGATACGGGCCGAGCGTCCCGATCTTCGTCGTCATCTTGAGGCCCGGGGGCCGGAACCGGAACCGCTTCCTCGCCATCGCGTTCGCCAGTATCTCAGCCGGGCGCGGCGCACGTTCTTTCGCTCAGTCGGGTCCGTCGGCGGATCGGTGCGAGCGTCGTCGTGCCCATCCGGAGATCGCGAGCATCAGGGTGAACGCGAACGGTATGAGCACCAACGACCCGCTCTGCGTCTCGGTCGGCGGCGGCGTGGTGGTCTCGCTCGGCGGCGGCGTCGTGGTCTCGCTCGGCGGCGGCGTCGTGGTCTCGCTCGGCGGCGGCGTCGTGGTCTCGCTCGGCGCCGGCGTGGTGGTCTCGCTCGGCGGCGGCGTCGTGGTCTCGCTCGGCGGCGGTGTCGTGGTCTCGCTCGGCGCCGGCGTGGTGGCCTCGCTCGGCGGCGGCGTGGTGGTCTCGCTCGGCGCCGGCGTGGTGGTCTCGCTCGGCGGCGGCGTCGGTTCCGGCGAGGGGTGCGGGCTCGGTGAGGACTCGGATGGGGGGGTGGGGGACGGCAGCGGGGGGATAGCGCTGTCATCGATGATCACCCCGAAGAGCGCGAGGAGAAGAGTCTGGGTCTCCAAGGGGAGCTGTGGCCAGAGCAAGGCCAACCGTTCTCGGAGCGCTTGGTCGAACGACGTAAGGCTGACTCCTGCCGCTTCAGCGGCGGCACGCTCTTCGATCAGGACCGAAGCGATCTCCGCGATCTGCTCGGTCGATCCTTCCGGGAGGGCCGACTCGAGCTCATCGAGCGAGTCCCACGCTCGATCCAGATGTGCGCTGCCGACGACCGTGGGGACGAGCGAGGGTGTGGTCATGTCGCGGGCGATCACGAATGCGAGGGCGATGATCGATGCAACCGCGAGTCCCTGGAGTCGGTCGGCCCATCGGCTGCGGGGAAGTTTCGCGGGCGAGGCGACAGGCGCCGTCTGGACGCCGGCCGCTTCCGCGTGCGCGGTCGCCGGCCTCGCTCCTGAGGGCCCCGCGACCGCGGCTCCCAACTCCGTGAGCCCGGGGCCGTCTTCCACCACGGTATCGGCCAAGAGGATCAGGTCGGGTGGAAGAGCCTCCCGGCTGCTTGCGAGCAGAACGACGGTCGTGCGCGGCGAGATGCGTCGGATCTGGGCGACGACGGCTGGATCGTGATCCAGAGCGAGCTTCTCATGCAGGATGATGACGTCCGGCTTGAGCTGCTGAACCTGGAGAAGGACGTCCGCCATCGTGGCGGCTTCCCCAACGACGATGAGCCCCCGCTCCTCGAGAAGGAAGCGCGCGAGTCCACGCTCAAGCGGCCGGCGATCAGCGACGATCGCGGAGCGTCGCGACGTCCCTCTTCTCATGATCGGTTCCCGACTCTGGGCGCGGTTTCGCTTGTATACCGCATCCGAGGGCCCCATTCGACACCCGCGGGGTGGTGAAGGGATGAACAACTTCCAGCCAGGCTGAGCGAGGTTGTCATAGGACGCAGCTCAGCCGCTCATCGAGAGCTCCTCGAGGCCCGAACTGGCCAGGGCGCCTACCTCTCACCGCCTGCCAGCCTGTGTCGATCGGACCGCTCAGGTCCTTCAGGCACCCACGCGGAACAGCCGCGTCCGCAGGGGCGTCGGTAGACTGGCCCGCGTGCCCGGGAAACACCGGATCATCGTCGCGAAGCCCGGCCTCGACGGTCACGACCGAGGGGTCAAGGTGATCGCCCGCAGCCTGCGCGATGCGGGGTTCGAGGTCATCTACACGGGTCTGCACCAGACGCCCGAGCAGATCGCCGAGACCACGATCCAGGAGGACGCCGACGCGGTCGGCCTGTCCTGCCACTCCGGCGCGCACATGACGCTGTTCCCCAAGGTCGTCACGCTCCTGCGGGACAAGGGCGCGGGCGACGTGGTCGTCTTCGGCGGCGGGATCATCCCGAAGGACGACATCCCCAAACTCCAGGAGGCCGGCATCGAGAAGATCTTCACGCCCGGCGCCTCGACGGGCGAGATCGTCGACTGGCTGAACGAGCGCCTCTCCGACCATCAGGCCTCCTGAGTGGATCTCTACGAGCACCAGGGCAAGGACCTGTTCGACCCGGCCGGCATCCCGCTCCCCGAACGCGCCATCGCGACGACACCGGATGAGGCCGCCGAGGCCGCCGAACGGCTCGGGGGCCACGTCGCCGTCAAGGTCCAGGTCCAGATGGGTGGGCGGGGCAAGGGCGGTGGCGTCGCGCTCGTCCACTCCCCCGCGGAGGCGGCGCGCGAGGCGGGGCGGATGCTCGAGCAGGGGTTCGGCGGCGCGACGGTGACACGCGTGCTGGTCGAGCGGCTCGTCGACATCGCCGCCCAGTTCTACGCCGCGATCTCCCTCGACCGGAGCGAGGGCACCTACCTCGCGATGGTGTCGAACGACGGCGGCATCGAGATCGAAGAGGTCGCGCGCACCAAGCCGGAGGCGATCCGTCGGGTGCACGTCCACCCGGTCCGCGGCCTGCGTAGGTACCACGCTCGCCGGTTGACCGGACACCTCCCCGTCGAGGCGCGCGAGGGCGCCTCGGACCTGGTAACGAAGGCGTACGCGGTCCTCGCCGAGACCGACGCCACCCTCGTCGAGATCAACCCGTTCGTGCTGTTGACGGACGGGACGGTGATGGCGCTGGATTCGAAGGTCACGGTCGACGACAACGCCCTGTTCCGTCAACCGGGCGCGGCGGCCCTGGCGGATTCGTTCCCGGTCGATCCGATCGAGCGACGCGCGAGGGATGCCGGGCTGCAATACGTGAAACTCGACGGGGAGGTCGGCATCATCGGCAACGGCGCGGGTCTCGTGATGTCGACCCTCGACGTCGTGAAGCAGGCGGGGGCGGATGCCGCCAACTTCCTCGACGTCGGTGGCGGCGCGAGCGCCGAGGTCATGGCGACCTCGCTCGAGGTGATCCTCTCGGACCCGAGCGTCCGGAGCGTCCTGGTGAACATCTTCGGCGGGATCACGCGGTGCGACCTGGTCGCGCGGGGGATCCTGGAGGCGCTCGAGCGTGTGACCCCGCAGGTGCCGATCGTCGTGCGGCTCGACGGCACGAACGCGGAGGAGGGACGGCGGATCCTCGCCGAGGCGAACCACCCGAGGATCGTGCCGGCCGCCACGATGCTCGAGGCCGCCGAGCGCGCGGCCGAGCTCGCGCGCGAGGGGGTCGCGTAGCGATGGGGATCCTCGTCGATGAGGGCACGAAGGTCGTGGTCGCCGGTATCACGGGTTCGGAGGGAACGTTTCACTCGCTGCGGAACCGCTCGTACGGGACCGATGTGGTCGCGGGCGTCACGCCCGGCAAGGGCGGGCGGGACGTCGCGGGGATCCCGGTGTTCGACACGGTGGAGGACGCGGTCGGGGCAACCGGCGCGAACACGTCCCTGATCTTCGTACCGGCACGGTTCGCCGCCGAGGCGATCTACGAGGCGGCGGACGCGGGGATCGGCTTGGTGGTGTGCATCACGGAGGGCATCCCGGTCCGCGACATGGCCCAGGTCGGCGCGTACCTGCGGGGAACGGAGACCGTGCTCGTCGGCCCGAACTGTCCCGGCGTCATCTCGCCGGGTCGCGGCAACGTCGGGATCATCCCGGGCGAGATCTGCGCACCCGGCCGCGTGGGCCTCGTGAGCCGCAGCGGGACGCTCACGTACCAGATCGTTCACGAGATCACCCAGCGTGGCATCGGCCAGTCAACGTGCGTCGGGATGGGGGGGGACCCGGTGCACGGCATCGGGTTCATCGGATCGCTCGAACGCTTCGAGGCAGACGAGGAAACCGATCTCGTCGTGATGATCGGCGAGATCGGCGGGGACGACGAAGAGGGTGCCGCGGCGTTCATCGCCGAGAGGGTGACCAAGCCCGTCGTGTCCTACATCGCCGGTTTCACGGCGCCGCCGGGCAAGCGCATGGGCCACGCCGGCGCGATCATCACGGGTTCGAGCGGCACGGCGGCGGCCAAAGCGGAGGCGCTCGAGGCCGCCGGGGTCGGGGTCGGCCGAACACCGACGGAGGTCGCCGAGCTCGTCCGCGCCGCCTTGCCGTGACCGCCCCGGGTCGGGGGCCTATGCTCCCCGACGGATCCTCCGCATGGCCGCGGTCGCTCCTGCGGGGGTTCCTGATCTTCCTGCTGATCGGCGGGATCGGCATCGTCGCCGCCGTGACCACGTTCGCGCTCGCGGTCCCGAACGTGTCGTTCGGGGCCGCGCTCCGGATCGGCGCGCTCTACCTCGGTCCGTTCCACCACGTGGCGTTGGTGTTCGAGGGCGACCTCGCGGTCGACGCGTCGAGATTGCCGGGCGCGAACCTGCCCGCCGAGGGATCGGCGACCATCGAGCTCGGTGTAGCGTTACTCGCGGTGACGGCCCTCGCCGTCTGGCTGCTGTTCCGGGCCGGGCGGCTCTCGGCGTTCGGCGATCGGGCCGGCGTTCGGGCGCTGACCGGGGCTCGGGTCGCGCTCGGCTACGCCCCGCCCGTGCTGCTCGTCGCGCTCGTGGTGCGTTTCGAGGAACCCATCGAGCTCGGGTCGTTCGTGACCGGTGGCGTTCGGATCTCCTTGTCCGCGTGGCAGGCGTTCGTGTTCCCCTTCGCGATCGCGGTGCTGGCCGGAGCGTCGGGTGGTGTGTGGTCGTGGGCGTCCTCGGCGCTCGACCCGTCGGCCGCACGCGCCAGGGCGGTACTCGGCGGTGGGTGGCGGATGCTCCTGCTCGCGCTCGCCCTCTCGTACGCCGGTCTGTTCGTCGCCGGGATCGCGCAACCGGACGAAGCCGTCGCCCTCGCGACGCCGTCGACGGCTCGGTACCTCGATACCGTGTTCGAGCGGCCCGGAACGGGGTCGGCCCTCCTCGCCCATCACCTCGCGCTCTCGCCGAACGAGGCGATCTGGACCTTCGTGCCGGCCGCGGGCGCGTGTGACGTGATCCGGGGGAGCGAGCGCTCGGACGTCCTGTGCTACGCGCGCTTCCCCTCGTTCGCCATGTCGAGCGGCGAGGTGGCGTTGGGGAGCGCGCCGCCGGGGTACCTGGCGTTCCTGTTCGTCCCCGCGATCGCGACGATCGTCGGCGGCCGATGGGCGGGATCCGCGTCGGAACGCTCCGGGTCGGGTTCGGCGGCGCTGGGTGCCGCGGCAGGGGTGGTCTTCGCCGCTCTGATGCTCGCGGGATGCATGCTGTCGTCGATCACCCTGTCGTACGGCAGCGCCTCGGAGGCCGTCGGTCGAGGTGGCCACCTGTGGATCGGTCCCGATCCGGTCACCGGAACCCTGGTCGCGCTCGCCTGGGGGGTGATCGGCGGGGCGCTCGGAGGCGCGACGTCGGGGATCAGGAGGTCGAGGGGGGTGCGGACACGAACAGGATGACCACGACCGCACTGATCGCGATCCCCGTGATGAGCATCGCTCTGGCGCGCTTGGGGTCGACGTCCTTGTTCACGAGCCAGGCGATCAGGCCACCGACCCAGCCCATGAAGATCGGGAGGAGCCACCAGGCACCGCTCATCCTTCGCTGCGGCGGCCCCGGCGCTACCCATGCGCCCTGTGGGGAGGCCGTCGAGAGCTGGGTGGATGCGGCACCGATGCCTACCTCCGCGCTCTGCGGCTCCCAGGCGGAGAACGAGAGCCAGGCCGACCGCCACCCGTCGTCGGTCCTGGGGTAGCGCGAGACCGGACCATGACCGCCCTGGCGGTCCCAGATCCCGAAGAAGTCGGGTCCGTACCCGAGGAGGTACCTCGAGCCCGAGTGGGTGAACTGGAGCGCCTCGTCGGGGGACGAGTTCCGCTGATCCGGCGGGGGGCCCGGGAGCGGCTCGTCGAGCATGCTGCCGCAGAAGCGGCACTTGATCGCTTCGTCCTGGATCTCCTCGGCGCAGAACGGGCATCGCTTCACGGTCCACAGCATCGTACGTCCGGGCGAGGCCGAAAGATCGAGGTCGCGAGTACGCGAATGGCCCGGCGGAATCGCCGGGCCATTCGCCACGATCGGTCGGAGCTCAGGACATCATGCCGGTGGGCCGCCGGGCATCGGAGGGGGAGCGGTGCCGCCGGTGCTGCTCCCACCCATTCCGCCGCCCGAGGCCTGGTGTTCCTGCCAGCGCATCCAGCCGCCGTACCCGATCACGAGCGCCAGGATGAGCCCGATCCACGCGAATAGGTAGATCGACTCGGAGTCCACAAGGATCTTCAGGATCGTGAAGAGCACGATCGCTCCCGCGAGACCCGCGCTGACGAGCGCGCGAGGTGCATTGATCTCCACATTCGCGAGGCTCATGCCCTCCCACGCAACGAGCGCGATCGCCAGCAGGAGGTTCAGGATCCCGATGCCCGATGCCCCGCTGGACGAGGCGCACCCGTTGAGTCCTGGGATCCCGGTCTCGACGCAGACGCGTTGCCACGGCAGGAGTACATCGATGATGTAGAGGATGCCCGCCCCAAGCAAGATCTTGTGAGCCGTGGACATCTTCGACATGTCGAAGCCACCCGACTGAGACATGCATGCTCCTTTCTGGGCTCCCCGCGCCGCTCGCGGCTCCCCGAGCCGGGCCTATCGAACACCGCCCCTAGTACGGAGTCAAATGTCTGCGGCACTTGTCTGTCGGGCGGTTCTGGCGGCGAGGATCGAGGTCCCGCAAGCAACGGTGCCGAAGGCGACGGCGAACCACGCTCCGAGCCAGGGTCGCGAGAACGGCGGTGGGAACAACACCGAGAGGAGAGCGGCGACGACCACCAGCGCCCCGAGGCCCGCGATCGCCGCGTCCCATCCTGGATCCCGCAGCCGGGAGAGCAGCCGCGCCGCGGTGATGACGAGCCCCCCGATCGCGGCGAGCGCGGCGACAAGCGACCAGTGGCCGCTCCGCGTCCACGCGCCGAACGCGCCCGAGCCCGGTCCGAACCGACTCCACGGGAGCGCCGTCGCGAGGACGGCGAGGCCGAACGCCGCCAGCGCGAGCCACCTGACGGCGCGGTCGGGGCGCGGTGTGCTCGGGTCGGTCGAGTCGGCGGCATCGGGGCCCAAGACATCGACGAGGCACTCGCTGCCGAAGTTCTCCCCGCGCACGGGCGTCGAGCACGCGAGACACATCGGGCGGCCGCACCCGTCGCATCGTGCGACCGCCGGGCTTCCCGGATGCCGGTCGCATCGATCGAGGACCTTCGAGGAGCGTTCGTCCGCGGGCACGACCGAAGGGTACCGCCACCCTTGCGATGGTCGCGGTTGACGGGGAGGGTGGAGAGGTAGCGGGCCACGCTCGCCAGCAGTCCCGGGTACTACGATCGGAGGGCGCGCGCCACTGGTAACCCAGCGTCGATCCAAGCGAGCAACGCAAGAGTCTGGAGGCCGAGCCGTGAGTGAGCTTCAGGGTATCGCTCGATTCAAGTTTCACGAGGGCAAGCTCGAGGAGTTCAAGCGCCTGTCCGCTCAAGCCATGGGGATCGTGCGGACCAAGGACACAGGCACGCTGCAATACGACACCTACTTCAACGAAGATCAGTCCGAGTGCATCGTCCTCGAGCGGTTCAGGGACTCCGAGGCGCTCATCGAGCACGCCGCGAACCTTGGCGACGTATCGGAGGCAATCCTTGCGATTGTCTCCGTGGTTCACGGGGAACTCCTCGGTGAGCCGAGCGCAGAGCTCCGAACGAAGTTGGCCGGCAGCGAGGTCCCGGTTCTCTTCACGCCCTATCAGTCGATGTAGACACCCCTCGCCGGGCTTGGGCGAGGCTGCTTCGGGCCGTCGCCGCGCCCGGATGACCCGATCGCGTCCGGTCTCGTGGTGGAGGTTGACACCGTCGGCACCGTCGCGAGCGCACCGGGCGCTCGCTCTCCACCCGCGCCTGTCGCGGTTGACGGTTCGGCGGACCCTCCCTAGCGTGCGCGACGTGACCGCTCGGGTGGCCGTCCTCGCCTCGGGAGCGGGGACGAACCTGCAGGCGCTCCTCGACGACCCCGTCGTCGGCCCGTGGGTGGTCCTCGCGATCAGCGACCGCGCGGGTGCGGGAGCCCTCGACCGGGCGCGGGCTCGATCCGTCGAGGCGGTGCACATCGACCCCGCGGCCTTCGGTGATCGAGCGGCGTTCGACCACGCGATGGTCGAGATCCTGCGCGACCGTGCGATCGACCTCGTCGCGCTCGCCGGCTACATGCGGATCGTGGGGCCCGAACTCGTCGGGGCGTTCCCCGATCGGATCCTGAACGTGCATCCGGCGCTGCTCCCAGCGTTCCCCGGCACGAGCGCGGTCGCGGACGCCCTCGCGTGGGGCGTGAAGGTGACCGGGGTGACCGTGCACCTGGTCGACGAGGAGGTCGATCACGGACCCGTCGTGCTCCAGGAGGCGATCCAGGTGCGCCCGGACGAGGATCCGGATGCGCTCGAGGAACGCATCCACGAGGTCGAGCATCGGCTCCTGCCTGCGGCGGTCCGAGCGCTCGGCGAGGGCCGATTGGTCGTCGAGGGCCGCACCGTCCGCGTCGTGCAGACGGCGCCGAGATGACCGACGTCCGCCCTGTCCGGCGAGCGCTCCTCGCGGTGTTCGACAAGGAAGGGGTGGTCGACCTCGCGCGCGAGCTCTCGGCGCTCGGCGTCGAACTCGTCTCCTCCGGCGGGACGGCCGCGACGATCGCGGCGGCCGGCATCGACGTGACGCCGGTGGAAGCGGTGACGGGGTTCCCCGAGATGCTCGACGGTCGCGTGAAGACCCTGCACCCGAAGATCCATGCGGGCATCCTGGCCGATCGTCGCAGACCCGAGCACGGGTCACAGCTCGCCGAGCACGGCATCGAGCCGATCGATCTCGTGGTCGTGAACCTGTACCCGTTCCGCGAGACCGTGGCGAGTGGGACCGGCGAGGACGACGTGATCGAGAAGATCGACATCGGCGGCCCGGCGATGGTCCGCGCGGCCGCGAAGAACTTCGTCTCGGTCGGCGTCGTCGTGAGCCCGTCGCGGTACGGCGAAGTCCTCGACGCCATCGGGACCGAGGGAGGTCTGTCGCTCGAGATGCGGCGGGCGTTGGCCGCCGAGGCGTTCGCCCACACGGCGGCCTACGACGCTGCGGTCGCGGGGTGGTTCGCCTCGGACGATGCCGCCATGCCGGCGTTCGTCGGGCTCGCGTTCGACAAGGTGACGGACCTCCGGTACGGCGAGAACCCGCATCAGCGGGGGGCGTTGTACCGAGGGTCGGGCGGGCCCGGGGTGCTGAGAGGCGCCGAGGTGCTCGTCGAGGGCAAGGAGATGTCGTTCAACAATTGGTTGGACGTGGACGCGGCGCTCACGCTCGCGGCGGACCTCGAGCCCCTCGGTCCCGCGGCCGTGATCGTGAAGCACAACAATCCGTGCGGCGCGGCCGTCCGGGACACGGTCGCTTCGTCGTACGCGTCGGCGTTCGAGTCCGACACCGTGAGCGCGTTCGGCGGGATCGTGGCGTTCGGGCGTGAGGCGGACGAGGACGCGGCGCGGGCGATGGCCGAGGTGTTCACCGAGGTCGTGGTCGCGCCGTCCTTCACCGGGGCCGCGCTGGCGGCGTTCGCCGAACGCAAGAGCCTGCGGGTTGTCCGAGCACCGTTGCCGGAACCGGGAGGTCTCGACGTGCGCGTCCTGCCCGGGGGCGCACTCGTGCAGGACGCCGACTCCGCACCCGAGAGCGCGGCCGACCTGCAGGTCGTCTCGACGCGGCGACCCACCGAGGACGAGTGGCGCGACCTTCGGTTCGCGTGGGTCGTCTCGATGCGCGTGAAGTCGAACGCGATCGTGTTCGCCCGGGAGCTCGCGACGGTCGGCGTGGGGGCCGGCCAGATGTCGCGGGTGGACGCATCTGTGCTCGCCGTTCGGAAGGCGGGCGACCGCGCGAAGGGTTCGGTCATGGCGAGCGACGCGTTCTTCCCGTTCCCCGACGCGGTCGAAGTCGCGGCGGACGCCGGCGTGACGGCCGTGATCCACCCCGGGGGTTCGATCCGCGACGGGGAGGTGCTCGCGGTGGCGGAGGCTCGGGGCGTGGCCGTCGTGGTGACCGGGCGGCGGCACTTCCGGCACTGAGCGCGAATGCCCGACGAACCCCGTGACGTCGTCGAGTCGGGGTACGACGCGATCGCCGATCGGTACGCGGAGGCGATCCGCGCAGGTCGAGGCCCCGAGACCTATTTTCGGAGCTTCCTCGCCCGCGTCCTCGAGCTGATCCCCGAGGGGGGCACGGTCCTCGACCTCGGCTGTGGCGCGGGACTCGTCACCGCGGACCTCACGACCCGTGCTCGCGTCGTGGGGGTCGACATCTCGCACGCGCAGCTCGAGCTCGCGCGCCGGAACGCGCCGGCCGCGAGGTTCGTTCGCGCGGACATGGTGGACCTCGCGTTCGCGCCGGGATCGTTCGACGCGGTGGTGGCGTTCTGGACGCTGATCCACGTCCCGCGCGTGTTCCACGCGTCCCTGCTCGAGGGCGTCCACACGTGGCTCAGGTCGGGCGGTCTGTTCGCGGGGACGCTCGGGAGCGGCGACAACCCCGCCGACCACGTGCCGGACTTCTACGGCGCCCCGATGTACTGGAGCCACTTCGACGCCGAGCACAACCGGCGCCTGCTGCGGGAAGCGGGGTTCGACGTCCTGCAGGCCGACGAGATCGAGGACGAGGGTGAGACCCCTCTGTGGGTGGTTGCGAGGGCATGACCGTCTGTCCGCGGGCCGGTCGGCTCCTGCGGGCTCCGCACCCGGCCCGTCGGTAGGATTCGGCTCGTGACCGCAACGATCCTGGACGGCAGGGCGATCGCCGCGCAGATCAAGGCGCAGGTGGCCGAACGAGCGATGGCGCTCGTCGACCGCGGGATCCAGCCGGGGCTCGCCGCCGTGCTCGTGGGCGCCGACGAGGCGTCACGGATCTACGTGGGCGCCAAGCACAAGGCGTGCTCCGAGGTCGGGATGCGTTCGGAGCAGGTGGACATGCCCGGCTTCATCACCGAGGGCGAACTCCTCGCGACGATCCGGCGGCTGAACCGCGACCCCGAGATCCACGGGATCATCGTGCAGCTCCCGTTGCCGAAGCACATCAGCGAGCTCGCGGTGCAGACCACGATCGATCCGCGCAAGGACGTCGACGGCCTGCATCCGCTCAACGTCGGACTGATGGTCCGCGGCGAGCCGTCGTTCCCCCCGGCGACGCCCTACGGGATCGTCGAGCTCTTGCTCCGCTCGGGGGTCGAGCTCGAGGGTGCCGAGATCGTGGTGGCGGGCTACGGCGATCTGGTCGGGGCGCCGCTGTCGATCCTGCTCGCGCAGGACTGGATCCGTGGCAACGCGACCGTGACGGTCTGTCACATCAAGACGCGCGACCTGGCGGAGCACACGCGGCGCGCCGACATCCTCGTCGCCGCGACGGGACGGCCGCAGCTCGTGACCGCCGACATGATCAAGCCGGGCGCGGTCGTGGTCGACGTGGGCGTGCACCGGACCGAACACGGCCTGGTCGGCGACGTGGCGTTCGACGAGGTGAAGGAGGTCGCCGGGATGATCACGCCGGTCCCCGGCGGCGTCGGTCCGATGACCACCGCGATGCTGCTGCTCAACACCGTCTCCGCGGCCGAGAAGCTCTCCGAGCAGCGTTGAGCGACCCGGGCGGCCGGCTCGAGGCGCTCGCCCGTTCGCGCCGCTTCTGCGTGACCTCCGAGGTCGTCCCGCCGAGGTCGAGCGATCCCGAACCGGTCGAACGCCAGGCGCGCGAGCTGGTCGGCTACGCGGACGCCGTCAACGTCACCGACAACCCGACGGCGAGCTCGCACATGTCGCCGGTCGCCGGTGCTGCGATCGTCGCCAGGGCGGGGCTCGAGCCCACGCTCCAGCTCACGGTCCGCGATCGGAACCGGCTGGCGATCGCCGCCGATCTCCTGGGGGCCTGGGGGCTCGGCGCCCGCAACCTGCTGTGCCTCACCGGCGACCCGCTCTCGGTCGGGGACGAGCCCGACGCCGCTCCGGTCAACGACCTGGGGTTGCTCGACCTCATCGCGCTCGCCTCGACGCTGCGTGAGGACTCGAAGCTCCCGTCGGGGACCGAGATCGCTCCGGCCCCGCGCTACTTCGTCGGCGTGGCGGACAGCCCGCTCGTCGCGCACTACGACCCGGCCCGCCTCGAGGTCAAACTGGACGCGGGTGCCGGGTTCGTGATGACCCAGATCGCCTACGACCTGGACCGGCTGGCGGCGTGGGCCGAGGTCGTCCGCGCCCGCGGCGTCTTCGAGCGGACGGCCGTGTTCGTCGGGGTGGCGCCGCTGCGGAGCGCGAAGCAGGCCCGATACATGAACGAGCACCTGCCCGGCGTCCACGTTCCGGACGCCCTGCTCCGCGCGCTCGAGGATGCCGGGCCGGAGGCGGAGGCGCTCGGGACCGCAGAGTGCGTCGAGATCGTCTCGGGGCTCCGGGCGATGCCGGGCATCTCGGGCGTGCACGTGATGGGGCTCGGCCGAGAGGAGTCCGTCAGGCACGTGATCGAGGGAGCCGGACTGCTCCCACGCCCCGTCCCCGGCCCGGCGTAGACTCGCCGAGCAACCGACGGAGGAGGCGACGTGGCCGAGACGGTGACCATCCAGGGACAGCCCTATCTGAAGCGGAACCCGCTCGGCGTGCTGGGGCTCACGATCATCACGTTCGGCATCTACGGCCTGTACTGGTACTACAAGGTGAACGAGGAGATCCTGCGCTACACCGGCGACCAGACGATCAGCCCCTCTCGCTCGCTCTTGGCCGTGATCCCCGGCTTCCTCCTGATCGTTCCGCCGTTCATCGCCTACTACAACACGTCGAACCACGTCGTCCAGATGCAGCAGCAGCGGGAGATCCAATCGCAGATCTCGCCGGCGCTCGTCGTCATCCTTGCCCTGGTGATCTGGATCGGGATGGCGGCCTACGTACAGGAGCACCTGAACCGGGTCTGGGACGCGGCCGCGACGGGTGGCGCGCAGCCCGCGGCTCCGCCGCCGCCTCCGCTTCCGGCCTGAGCGGGCCCTACCGCTCGTCGATCGGAACCCACGACTGGTCGCGGGGCCCGATGTACTCCGATCCCGGCCGGATCACGCGGTTGTCCGCGTACTGTTCACGCACGTGAGCCGTCCATCCGGCCATCCGCGCGATCGCGAAGATCGGCGTCATCAGGTCGGTCGGGATGCCGAGCGTGTGGTACACGCTCGCGGCGTAGAAGTCGACGTTCGGGAACAGACCCTTCTGCTCGGCGACGGTGCCCTCGATCGCCTCGGAGATCTCGTACCAAGAGGTGTCGCCGTGCCGCTCGCCGGTCTCCTTCGACAGGCGCTTGAGCACGACCGCCCTCGGGTCCATCGTCTTGTAGACGGCGTGGCCGAACCCCATCACCTTCTGGTGGCGCTCGAGCCGGTCGCGGACGTACGCCTCTGCGCGGTCCGGCGACCCGACCTCCTCGAGCATCTTCATCGACTCCTCGTTGGCGCCGCCGTGCAGCGGCCCCTTGAGCGCGGCGATCGCCGCGGTGATCGCCGAGAACATGTCGGCAAGCGTCGAGGCGACGATCCGAGCCGTGAAGGTGGAGGCGTTCATCGTGTGGTCGGCGTACAACACGAACGTCGTGTCGATCACCTCGGCGTCCTCCTGGGACGGCTCGAGGCCGAGCAGCATGTGGAGGAAGTTCGCGGCGTGCGGGAGCTTGTTGTTGGGCGGGACGATCTCCTGACCCGTCCGCATCCGGTGGTACATCGCCAGCAAGGTCGGCGTCTTCGCGATCAGTCGGAGCGCCTTTCGCCGGTCGGCCTCGGCGGAGTCGTCCCACCCATCCGGGTCGTACGCCGACGCCGCCGACACGCTCGTCCGCAGCATCGACATCGGCGAGGTCTGTTGGGCCAGAGTGGGCATGAGGTCGTCCCGCAGGAACTTCGAGACCTCGCGCTCCTCGACCATGAAGTCGTGGAGCGCGTCCAGCTCGGTCTGGTTCGGCAGGCGGAGCTCGTGGAGCAGGTGCACGACCTCCTCGTAGGAGGTTCGACCGGCCAGGTCGTGGATGTCGTAGCCCACGTACCAGAGGCGGCCCGCTTGCCCGTCGATGTCGGACAGCCGGGTCTGGGCTGCCACGATCTCGCGAAGGCCTCTGTCGGTCACCGGACGCTCCCCGCCTTCGGGCCAAGGGTCATGATGGTCGCTACGCCCATCATCCCATCACAATCCCCGGCGTGACGGTGCACCGGATCACGCTGATCCCTGGCGACGGGGCGGGACCCGAGCTCGTCGACGCCGCCCGGGTGGCGGTCGAGGCCACCGGCGTCGAGATCGAGTGGGACGTCCAGCCCGCGGGGCTCTCGGTCATCGAGGCCGAGGGGACGCCGCTTCCTCCCCGGGTGATCGAGTCGATCCGGACCAACCGCGTCGCGCTGAAGGGGCCGCTCGGCACGCCGGCCGGCTTCCGGAGCGTGAACGTCGGGCTCCGGGTCGCCCTGGGCCTGTACGCGGCGGTGCGCCCATGCAGGCTGTATCCGGGCGTGCGATCCCGGTACGAACGTGCGGACGTCGTGGTCGTGCGCGAGCTCACGGAGGGCTCGTACACCGGGATCGAGTTCGAGCAGGGAGCACCGCAGGCGGCGGAGCTGATCGCCTTCATCGAGCGGACGACCGGCAAGCGCGTCCGGGAGGACTCGGGCCTGTCGATCAAGGCGATCAGCGAGACCGCGAGCCGCAGGATCGCGCGGTTCGCGTTCGAGCACGCGAGGGCGAACGGCCGCCGGAAGGTCACGGCGGGGCACAAGGCCAACATCATGAAGTTCTCCGACGGGCTGTTCCTGGAGGCCGCCCGCGAGGTGGCACTCGCGTACCCGGACGTGGTGTTCGAGGACCGCATCATCGACAACCTCGCGATGCAGCTCGTGCAGCGTCCCGAGGACCACGACGTGCTGGTCCTGCCGAACCTGTACGGCGACATCATCTCGGACCTGTGCGCGGGGATCGTCGGCGGGCTCGGCGTGGCGCCGGGCGCGAACCTGGGCGACGGGTTCGCGGTCTTCGAGGCGACCCACGGGACCGCCTCGCGCTACCGCGGGTTGCACCGCGCCAACCCGATGGCCCTGATGCTGTGCGGAGCGATGCTGCTTCGGCACATCGGCGAGACCGACGCGGGGGACCGGCTCGAGGCGGCGGTCGCGGCGGTCATCGCCGAGGGTCGGACCGTCACGTACGACCTGCGGCCGACCCGGGACGACCCCGACGCCGCGAGCACCACCGAGGTCCGGAACGCGGTCGTGGAGGACCTGCTCTCACGATGAGGACCGGTGGCGCGTTGGGAAGGCTGACGGGCCCAGGAAGGTTCGGACGATCGGGAGGCCGCCGCGGGGTGGCCAGAGGGGCAGGCACAAGGCTGACATGAGCAGCAGACGCCCGCTGATCGAGACCGCCCAGGGGACCAGGCGGGAGGCCTTCGGGCCGCGGGAGTGGGGGCTCCTTGCCGCGATCGCGGCGATGTGGGGCTCGTCGTTCCTGTTCATCGAGATCGGCCTGGAGCACTTCGGGCCGGGGGTCGTGGCGTTCGGGCGGGTGGCCGTCGGCGCGCTCACGCTCTCGCTGCTGCGCGGGTCCCATCGGCCCGTCGAACGCAGCGACCTGCCACGGGTGGCGCTGCTCGGGGTGGTCTGGATGGCCGCACCGCTGTTGCTGTTCCCGATCGGGCAGCAGTGGATCGACTCGTCGCTCGCGGGCATGCTCAACGGAGCTGTCCCGATCTTCGCGGCGGTCACGGCCGCGATCCTGCTGCGCAAGCCGCCGGCGAGCCGGCAACTGATCGGGATCGCCGTCGGCTTCCTCGGCGTCGTCGGCGTGCTCTGGCCGGCCACGCGCGACGCGGACGCGACCGCTCTCGGGGCCTCGCTCGTCCTCCTGGCGGTCCTGTGCTACGGGGTCGCGGTGAACATCGCCGTGCCGCTCCAGCAGCG
>DASXTX010000167.1:0-1667 GCA_036505195.1 Actinomycetota bacterium | reverse complement strand
CCGGGACCCACGCCCGATCGGAAGCCCGACGCCAAGCCCGAAACGAAGGGCGGCGAGACGAAGGCCGGCTCGAAGCCGGGCGGCGAGAAGACCACCACCGGCAGCGCGAAGGAGAAGAGCGCCTGAGCACGGCCGAGATCGGCGTCTTCGGGGGGTCGGGGTTCTACTCGTTCCTGGAGCCTTCGGAAACCGTGGACGTGGACACGCCCTACGGCAGGCCCTCCGCCTCACCCGTGGTCGGCGAGGTCGGCGGGCGTTCGGTCGTATTCATCCCTCGCCACGGAGTGAAGCACGAGTACCCTCCGCACCGGATCAACTACCGGGCCAACCTGTGGGCGATGAAGGAACTCGGCGTGCAGCGGATCTGGGGGCCCGGCGCCGCCGGCTCGCTCCAACCGGGCGTGCGGATCGGTGACTTCGTGATCTGCGACCAGCTGGTGGACCGGACCCGTTCGCGGCCTCACACTTTCTACGACGGTCCAGTCACCACGCACGTCGCCTTCGCCGACCCTTACTGCCCCACGATGCGCGAGGTCGCGGTGAAGACTGGCACCGAGCTCGGTATCTCCATACACGATGGCGGGACGTTGGTCGTGATCGAGGGACCTCGGTTCTCGACGCGTGCCGAGTCGGCGTGGTTCCACAAGATGGGATGGCACACGATCGGCATGACGGGGTATCCGGAAGCGCTCCTCGCGCGAGAGCTGGAGATCTGCTACGCGAACGTCTCGCTGATCACCGACTACGACGTCGGCGTCCCAGGCGTCCCGCCGGTAACGCACGAAGCGGTGATCGATGCCTTCGAGCGGAACAACGCGAGGCTCCGTGAGCTGCTGTTCGCATCGATCCCCGCCCTCCCGCAGGAGCGCGATTGCCCCTGCTTCACCGCCCTGCGAGGAGCACGCTTCGAAGTCTAGCGGCGAGGGTACGATGGGGCGATGGCTGCCGAACCCATCCTCGTAACCGTCGAGCTCCGCTTTAAGACCTCGGAGGACCCGCAGCAGCTCGGGGATCGGATCCGCGAATCCGTCGCCATGATCGTGGGTCAGGCGGCCCTGGAGGAGTTCCGGGTCCGGGTCCTTCCGCTCGGGGAGAAGAAGCCCCGCGGAGTGTGATCGGCCTCACAGCGCGCCACCGACGCATCCATTAGCGTCGGGCCGCTTCCCCTGCTCGCTTCGTGGGGGTGGTGCGTGTTCCGGCGTCGGTGGTCGCGGACCTCGAAGGCCTTCGCGTTCCTCGCGGTCGTGGCCGCGGTGGCGGCGTACGGGCTCGTTCGTGGATACGCGGTCCGGCTGGAAGCCCTTCGGCCGGTGGTGGGCACCATGGAGCCGGTCGTTGTGGCAGCCAGTCCCATCGAGCGTGGAACGGTCCTGACCGAGTCGATGCTCCGGATCACGGAGATCCCGTCGTCGTTCGCGCCGCCGGGAACGCTCCGGACCGTCACCCTCGCCGTGGGGGAGACCGTCGGATCCGACGTGGCCGAGGGTGAGCCGGTGACCCGGACCCGCCTCGGCGCGGCCGAGGCGGGCCCGGTCGCGTCGTTGATCCCTTCCGGACTGCGAGCGTTTCCCGTGGAGGTGCCGCTTCCGCCCGGCGCGGTGCGTGCCGGAGACCTGGTCGACGTGTACGCCACCTTCGGGGGGCCGCATCCCCACACCGAGACCGTG
>DASXTX010000166.1:0-1514 GCA_036505195.1 Actinomycetota bacterium | reverse complement strand
TTCACGCCCGAGACGCGGCCGGTGGTCGACCGAGCGGGACGGAGGGCGTGGGTCGTGCTCGGCGGCTTCGTCCGAGGAACGGCGCTCATCGCGGTCGTCGACGCCTCGTTGATCGGCATCGGCCTCTGGGTACTCGGCGTGCCCCTCGCGTTCGCCCTGGCCGTGCTCGTCTTCCTGGGCGCGTTCGTCCCCTTCATCGGCGCGTTCATCTCCGGCCTCGTCGCCGTGCTGGTCGCCTTCGCGGACGGAGGCTGGGAGATGGGACTCGCGGTTCTGGCTCTCGTCGTGGCTGTGCAGTTGATCGAGGGAACCTTCCTCCAGCCCATCATCCAGAGCCGCACCGTGGATCTCCACCCCGCCGTGATCCTGCTCGCGGTCGCCGCCGGTGCGTCGCTGTTCGGCATCCTCGGGGCCTATCTCGCGGTTCCTGTGACGGCGGTCGTCTTCACGGTCGTCTCGTCGATCGGGTCGGACTCGGCAGCGCCCGGTGCGGCCCCGTAGCGGGACGACCGCCCACTCGATCGACCGCTCCCGTCGCTCGACCGGTTGCGCCAGCTGGCCGGGAGGCGTGACGGCTCCGTACGATGAGGCCTCGTCACCGATCCCTGGAGGCGTTGATGACCGAGCACGCGAAGTCAGACCCGTCGACCGAGCGCCGGCGACCGGCCGCGCCGCCGCCTCCTCCCGCCTGGCGAAACTGGCTGCTCGTCGTGGGTCTCGTCGTCTCCGTGCTGATCCTGTTCTGGCCGCAGCGCGAACCGAGCGTGTCGGAGCTGAGCTACACCGAGTTCCTCTCGCGCGTGAAAGCAGGCGAGATAGCGACGGCCGTGATCGATCCCAGCGGCGCCGTCTCCGGAACGTTCGAGAACGGTGGGGATTACGCGACCCAGATCCCGATCGCCCTCCAGGACCCCGATCTCGCGAAGGAGCTCCAAGCGAGCGGGGTCGAGATCACCGGCGAGGGCGAGCCCGGGGCGAGCGTGCTCGGCGTGATCCTCAGCTTCCTGCCCTTCCTGCTGTTGATCGGGGTGTACCTGTACATCGGCAGGCGAGCGCAGCGCCAGCTCGCGGGGGGGATCGGCGGGATCATCGGCTCGCGCGCGAAGGTCTACGACGCCGAGGCCCCGTCGACCCGATTCAGCGACGTGGCCGGCTACGAGGGCGCGAAGCAGGAGATCAGTGAGGTCGTCGACTTCCTGAAGAACCCCCAGCGCTACGCGAAGGCCGGCGCGATGGGTCCGCGAGGCGTGCTGATGGTAGGGCCGCCGGGGACCGGGAAGACGCTCCTCGCTCGAGCCGTCGCCGGCGAGGCCGGGGTCCCGTTCCTCGCGATCACCGGCTCGGGCTTCGTCGAGCTGTTCGTCGGTGTCGGTGCCTCGCGCGTTCGAGACCTGTTCAACGACGCGAAGAAACGGGCACCGGCGATCATCTTCATCGACGAGGTCGACGCGATCGGCCAGCGGCGCGGCGCCGGGTTCTCGACGAACGACGAACGCGAGCAGACGCTGAATCAG